>CAIRQX010000097.1 GCA_903880855.1 uncultured Burkholderiales bacterium
CGGTCGATGAATTTTTGATGGGCGTTAGCGATTTGCCGCGTTAAGGCCTAATCAGGCTTCCAACTAAAATGAATTAAGCTGGTTCGCGCCAGCTTTTTTCTTCTATGCACACCTCTTCATCTAACCCCCATTCAAGCGACACGCTCGTTGCGTTACGTGACGTGCGCTTTGGCTATGGCGAGCGTGTGATTTTGGACGGCATCAGTTTGACAGTGCCGCGTGGCAAGGTCACCGCTCTCATGGGAGCTTCGGGTGGTGGAAAAACCACAGTTTTGCGATTAATCGGTGGCCAATACCGCGCCCAATCGGGCAGCTTAACTTTTGAGGGCCAAGAAGTTGGCACCATGAACCAAGCCGAGCTCTACACCATGCGTAGACGCATGGGCATGTTGTTCCAGTTTGGCGCTTTGTTTACTGACCTCAGCGTGTTTGACAACGTAGCGTTCCCGTTGCGTGAACACACTGACCTGAACGAATCAATGATTCGCGACATTGTGTTGATGAAACTCCAAGCCGTCGGTTTGCGTGGCGCGCGCGATTTAATGCCTAGTGAAGTTTCAGGCGGTATGGCCAGACGCGTTGCCTTGGCGCGTGCGATGGCTTTGGATCCACAACTGGTGATGTATGACGAGCCGTTTGCAGGTCTTGACCCTATTTCTCTCGGTACCGCGGCGCGTTTGATTCGCCAACTCAATGACACCTTGGGACTGACCAGCGTCATCGTTTCGCACGATTTGGATGAGACCTTTCATATCGCCGACCAAGTCATCGTATTGGCAAATGGCAAGATCGCCGCGCAAGGCACGCCTAACGAAGTGCGCTCCAGCACCGACCCCTTGGTTCACCAGTTTGTCAGCGCCGCTCCCGAAGGGCCTGTGCGTTTTCACTATCCAGGCCCCACGGTGATGGATGATTTTGGTGTGGTGGCGAAAGTATGAAGTTCATCGCCAACATTGGTTTTGCAGTGCGCAGTTTTTTGTCTAACTTAGGACACGGTGCTGTGTTGTTTGTGCGTTTGATACGTTTGTTTGGCGTGACCATGCGCCGCTTTGGTTTAGTCCGTGACCAAATCCATTTCTTAGGTAACTATTCGTTGGCCATCATTGCCGTCTCGGGATTGTTTGTGGGTTTTGTATTGAGCTTGCAGGGCTACTACACCTTGCAACGTTATGGCTCGTCCGAGGCTTTGGGATTGTTGGTGGCTTTGAGCTTGGTGCGTGAACTCGGTCCAGTGGTCAGTGCATTGCTATTTGCTGGCCGTGCTGGCACTTCGTTGACTGCAGAAATTGGTTTGATGAAAGCGGGCGAGCAATTGAGCGCCATGGATTTGATGGCAGTTGACCCAGTGCAACGCATATTGGCACCACGTTTTTGGGCTGGCGTGATCACCATGCCTTTGTTGGCCGCGGTATTTAGCGCGGTGGGCATCATCGGTGGCTGGATGGTCGGTGTGCTGATGATTGGCGTCGATGCAGGGGCTTTCTGGAGCCAGATGCAAGGCGGCGTCGATGTCTGGAAAGATGTGGGTAACGGCGTGGTGAAAAGTATTGTGTTTGGCGTAACAGTTACCTTTGTCGCTTTGCTGCAAGGGTATGAGGCCCAACCGACGCCAGAAGGCGTGTCGCGCGCAACAACGCGCACTGTGGTGGTCGCTTCGCTGGCCGTGTTGGCTTTGGACTTTGTCCTGACCGCCATGATGTTTAGTATTTAATGAATCGAGGTCGATATGCAACGTTCCAAAAATGATGTCTGGGTCGGTTTTTTTGTGCTCTTAGGTACTGCGGCGATTTTGTTTTTGGCATTGAAGTCCGCCAATTTACTCAGCATGAATTTCCAAACCACCTACAACGTGACGGCGCGGTTTGATAACGTGGGCGGCTTGAAGCGCCAAGCCGCAGTCAAAAGTGCAGGCGTCGTGGTGGGGCGTGTGGACTCGGTCACGTTTGATGACAAAACTTTTCAAGCGACCGTCACCTTGGCATTGGAAAACCGTTTCCAATTTCCCAAAGACAGTTCGCTCAAAATTTTGACCTCAGGTTTATTGGGCGAGCAGTACATCGGAATTGAAGCCGGATCGGAAGCAGACAACTTGCAAGCAGGCGACCGTATCCAAGCGACCCAATCGGCAGTTGTTTTGGAAAACTTGATCAGTCAGTTTTTGTACAACAAGGCGGCTGAACCTGCGCCGGGGTCTAAATGAAGCAGTATCTAAGTCGCTTGGTAATGGTTGCTAGCTTGGTAATGGTTGGTTGCGCCACATCACCTATGGCAAACCCTAAAGATCCATGGGAACCGATGAACCGCAAGGTTGCAAGCTTCAATGACACGATCGACGACAAGGTCTTAAAGCCTGTTGCGACTGGCTACCGCAATGTCGTGCCTGAACTCATTCAAACCGGTGTTCGCAATGTTTTTAACAACTTGGCTGACATGTGGTCTATGGTCAACAGCGCTTTGCAACTCAAGCCTGCCCACACCGTGGAGTCTTTGGGACGGGTTGTTGTCAATACTGTTTTTGGCATTTACGGCATATTTGATGTTGCAACTTATTTGAAGCTCGAGCGACACCCTGAGGATTTTGGTCAAACTCTGGGGTATTGGGGCGTGCCCAATGGCCCATACCTTGTTTTGCCACTTTTTGGACCATCGACTTTGCGCGATGGGGCCAGCATGCCCGTTGATTTTGCGGTGAGCCCTAGCCAGTACATCAATGACATACCAACGCGCAACCAAGTGTTTGCCTTACGTTTGGTCAGTAAGCGCGCAGAGCTTTTGAAGTCTGGCAGGATGTTGGAAGAGGCATCGATCGATAAATACAGCTTTTCCCGAGACGCGTTTCTGCAATACCGTCGTTCACAAATCTATGACGGTAACCCGCCTGACGAAGAAGACAGCAACGACGATCCGTCCGCCAACCCTGCGCCAGCCAAGTAACTGGGTTTGCATTTAAGATTCGCCTTGGTTTTAAGTCTTTGTCATCTTTAGCCGATTGCTGAGATGATGTGTCCCCCCTGAGTTGTTTTGACCCACTATGCAATATCTAATTTCTATGTTTACCAGCTTGCCGCGCGTGCTCAATGGCGCAATGATTGGCGCAATGCTGGTTTTGGGTCTGCTGACCAGCGCTACTGCCGCTGACGAAACCCCCGAGGCCTTTATCAAACGTTTGTCCGGTGATGTGATCGACGCGATCAAAACTGACAAATCGATTGCGGCAGGCGATATCAACAAAATCGTTGTACTGGTGGACCAAAAAGTGATGCCCAGTGTCAATTTTTTGCGTATGACTGCCTCTGCCTTGGGCCCAAGCTGGCGCCAAGCCACGCCTGAGCAGCAAAAGCGTTTGCAAGAAGAGTTCAAAACCTTGTTGGTGCGCACCTATTCAGGCGCCTTGAGTCAATTCAATGACCAAACGATTCTGATCAAGCCTGTTCGCTCTGCCCCCGATGACAAAGAAGTTGTGGTGCGTACCGAGGTGCGTGGCAAAGGCGACCCCATTCAATTGGATTACCGCGTAGAAAAGGCCGCCGATGCACCCGCGGGCTGGCGGATCTACAACCTCAATGTGATGGGCGTATGGTTAGTCGACAACTACCGTAGCCAGTTCGCGCAAGAAATAAACGCCAAAGGCTTAGATGGCTTGATCGCGAGTTTGGCCGATCGCAACAAATCCAATGCGGCTAAGCCCCAGGGTAAATAAAACATGGCCACAATGTCCGCCATCTTTGCCTTGCCTGCCACCATCATGCAAGACCAAGCGCAGGCGGTCGCCGATAACTTGACCCAAAACATGTCCCAATTGGCAGCAGACAGGGGGGTGTCGCTCAATGCGTCTGCCCTGCAGCAGTTTGACTCCTCGGCATTGGCGGTGGTGTTGGCTTGCCGACGCACAGTCCTAGAACTAGGTGGCCAATTTCAAGTCATTGGACTGCCAAAACGCTTGCTTGACTTGGCGCAGGTCTATGGCGTGACGGAGTTGCTCCACTAAGCGTATTCAGGCGAGCCCTTGGCAAAGCCTTAAAATGTAAGGCTTCCCATGCCAGCCATCTCCTTCCAATCCGTTTCCAAAACTTTTCAAACCGCCCGTGGGCCTTTTCAGGCACTCGATGGTGTGAGTTTTGATATTGCGCAAGGGGAGTTTTTTGGTTTGCTCGGGCCCAACGGCGCTGGCAAAACGACGCTGATCAGCATCTTGGCTGGATTGGCCAAAGCCACTTCAGGCACAGTCTCGGTGCTTGGCACCAATGTCAACACCCAAGCCGCGCAAGCGCGTAAAAAACTTGGCGTCGTGCCACAAGAGTTAGTGTTTGACCCTTTCTTCAATGTGCGCGAGGCCTTGCGTTTTCAGTCGGGCTACTTTGGCGTGACAAACAACGATGCATGGATTGACGAGTTGCTCGAGAGCTTAGGCCTTAGCGACAAAGCCAACCACAACATGCGCCAACTCTCCGGCGGTATGAAGCGCCGCATGTTGGTGGCACAAGCCTTGGTACACAAGCCGCCCGTGATTGTGTTGGATGAACCCACGGCCGGAGTGGACGTGGAGTTGCGCCAAACCTTGTGGCAATTCATCGCCAAACTTAACAAACTCGGTCACACCGTGTTGTTGACGACCCATTACCTCGAAGAAGCAGAAGCTTTGTGCCAACGCATTGCTATGTTGAAAAACGGTAAGGTTGTAGCGCTGGATAGAACCGATGAACTGCTCAAAGCAGCATCCAGCAATGTTTTGCGTTTCAAGTTGGATGCTGCGTTGCCTCCAGCATTGGCTGTCAAAGCGCGCGTGACGGGGCGCATCGTGCAGTTACCAGCCCACGACGCACTCGAGATAGAACGCCACTTGGCCGCCTTGCGCGAAGCGGGTTTGCAAGCTGAAGATGTAGAAATTCGCAAAGCCGATTTAGAAGACGTCTTTTTAGATGTGATGCACGCCAACACTGTGCAGGAGACGGTATGACTGGCTGGCGCGCGCTGTTTTACAAAGAAGTGTTGCGGTTTTGGAAAGTGGGTTTCCAAACTGTGGCGGCACCTGTGCTGACGGCAGTGTTGTATTTGTTGATTTTTGGCCATGTGTTGGAAGAGCATGTGACGGTCTACAACGGCATCGGTTACACCGCCTTTCTCATCCCCGGCTTGGTGATGATGAGCGTGTTGCAAAACGCCTTTGCCAATAGCTCGTCGTCGATGGTGCAAAGCAAGATCATGGGCAACTTGGTGTTTTTATTGCTCACGCCGCTGTCGCACTGGAGTTGGTTTTTTGCTTACACCTTGTCTGCCGTGGTGCGTGGCGTTGCTGTTGGTATGGGTGTATTGTTGGCTACAGCCTTGTTTGTGTGGCAGTCATCA
>CAIRQX010000098.1 GCA_903880855.1 uncultured Burkholderiales bacterium
AACAGAAGCGCGAATGCGCGTGTCTTCAGTTATCGCGCCGTTATCGTCTTGCGGAACGTTCAAGTCAGCGCGAATAAACACGCGTTTGCCACGCACTTGGCCGTTGGCACACAAATCGGAAAAGCGAATCACGTTCATAGTCAGTCTTCCAGATTAATTCGACCAACCACCGTCAATAATTTGCGCAGTACCCGTTGTAAATCCAGATTCATCGCTAGCCAAATAAACCGCAAGCGCCGCAATTTCTTCCACGCGACCCACACGCCCCATAGGTTGACGCGCCACGAATGCAGCTTCTACCTGCGCCACCGTTTGTCCGCTGGCTTTGGCTTGAGCAGCAATGCGGTCGCGCAAAGAAGGCGACTCCACCGTGCCCGGGCAAATTGCGTTGCAACGCACACCTTGAGTAATAAAGTCTGCTGCGACGGACTTGGTCAAACCAATCACTGCCGCCTTAGTAGCGCCATACACAAAGCGATTCGGCGCGCCTTTGATACTGCCCGCAACTGACGCCACATTGATGATGGAGCCATTGCCTTTTTTCAGCATGCCTGGCAAAAAAGCTTTGATTATGCGGAACTGCGAACGCACATTGAGTGAGAACGCAAACTCCCACTCGTCTTCGGTGCAGTCCAACACCGATCCTGCGTGCACAAAACCTGCGCCGTTAAACAGCACGTCAACAGGCCCATGTTTGGCGGCAGCAGCTTGCACCGCATCGGCTTTGGTGACGTCGAGCACGTCGACCGTGCATGCGCATTCTTTGTGCAGCGATTCGAGTGCAGCGGCATTGACATCGGTTGCTATGACGCGCGCGCCTTGCGCCACAAATGCCAAGGCCGTGGCGCGACCAATGCCTTGCCCTGCGGCGGTGACGAATGCGGTTTTTCCAGTTAAACGGTTACTCATGGTGGTATTCCTTGGTTGCAATTATTTTTTGGGAACTAATTCGATGCCATTGATGCGCTCTTGCGCTTCAACCATCGACGACACATATTTTTTACCAAAGCCCAAAGCACTGGCCATGCTCAGCGACTGGTGAACGGCCTCGCCCATCATGGTCGGTACAGACATACCTTCGGCCAAATGGGTGTAGTAGCGAACGTCTTTGCGGGCGTTGTCGAGCTCGAACTTCAAACCGTCCATATCGCCATCGAGTGTTTTAGACACGGCTTGGAATAAGCCTGAGTTCACAGGGCCTGCACTGATCAACGAAACGAGTTGCTTGAGGTCGATGCCGGCGCGCTTGCCTACCGCAAAGGCTTCGGCAGTGGCGGCCACAATGGCTTGTCCGATGAAGTTGTTGAGCAGCTTGATCGCGTGCCCAGCACCGGGCTCGCCCACATGGAAAACGTTTTCTGCACAGCACTTAAGCACTGGCTCAATCTTGGCAAATGCAGCTTGGGTAGCGCCGACCATGATGTTCAAACGTCCGGCTTCTGCTTCGACGGGCGAGCGCGCCAGCGGTGCATCCACAAACACCACGCCTTTGCTGTGCGCGAGTTCGCGCAAATGGGTGGTGGAGTGGGGTTCGCTCGTGGAGCAATCTACGATGATCAAACCTGCTTTGGGTTTGCTTAACAAACCGTCTGGGCCAGCGACTACCGCCTCGACTTGCGGAGAACCCGTCACGCAAATCAGCACGATGTCGCAGCTTGCGCCCAAGGCCGCCGCGTTGTCGGCCAAGGTGGCGCCAGCGTCCAACAAATCTTTCACGCGGTCGCGCTGTTTGTGCACCGTGATCGCCAATTTTTGGCCTTTGGCAATCAAGTTTTTGGCCATCCCGTGGCCCATAAGGCCTGATGCACCGATGTATCCAACTGTCATATCTGTCTCCTGTTATGAATTAAAAATCTGCCGCAATCAATTCTTCGCGGCTCGGCAAACCTTCGCAGTCGCCTCGAACCTGGGTCGCGCGCGCACCCATCCATGCGGCGCGCTCCACTGCTTTGTGTAGGGGCAATTTTTCTAACAAACCGCTGATCACGCCCACGGCAAATGCATCTCCCGCACCCACGGTGTCCACGATTTGTGAAACGGGGAATGCAGGTACCAACCCCTTCCCTGCATCGCTGTCGTAATACGCGCCAGCATCGCCCAATTTCACCACCACACACTGCGCACCTTGTGCACGGTAAAAAGTAGCGATGTCAGCAGGCGTTTCTTTTCCTGTGAGAAGTTGTCCTTCTTGCAATCCAGGAAACACCCAGTCAGCCTTCGCCGCCAAAGCATTGATCGATGCACGCATCGCATTGGTACTCGTCCATAAAGCAGGACGTAAATTCGGATCAAAGCTCACGCTTTTGCCATTGGCACGCATGCACGCCATGGCGGTTTGTGTCACTTCAAACGTATGGGGAGTGAGCGCTGGATAAATACCTGTGGTGTGTAAATGGCTAGCCTTTTCAAACCTCGCCCAATCCACATCGTCCACGCGCAACTGGCTTGCGGCCGAGTCTTTGCGGTGGTACTCAATTGTTGGGTCGCTGCCTGCCACGCTCAAAGTTTTAAACATCATGCCGGTTTTGCCACCAGCGACCATGTCAACTTCGCTGCAGTCAATACCCTCGTCTTCAAAACAAGCGCGTAAATAGTGGCCCATCGAATCGTCACCCAATCGGCTAACCCACGACACGCGATAGCCCAAGCGCGCCAAGCCCACGGCCACATTGGTTTCGGCGCCAGCCGTGTGCTTGGTGAATTGCTTGACTTGCGCCAACGCACCAGGCTCTGCTGCAGCCAGCAAGACCATGGCTTCGCCCAACGTGACCACGTCTTGCATAAAAGATGAAAAGGCTATGTGTTAAGAAGTTAAGTGTTCAACAGTCTTGCTGGGATGCCAGAAAAACACGCGCTTATTTAACCGCGACCGACAAATGGCATCTTGGTCGCCATCACCGTAGTGAACAAAATATTGGCTGAGAGAGGCAAACGCGCCATTGTCAAAAAGGTTTCTACTACAGCCGACATATCCATCCGCGCTTCGGGCTTGATCGTGCCATCGGCTTGGTGGACGCCTTTGACCATGCGCTCCGTCATGTCGCTGGCCACATTGCCAATGTCAATCTGGCCGACAGCGATATCAAACACACGTCCGTCCAAATTTGCCGCACGGGTCAACCCGCTGATCGCATGCTTCGTCGCTGTGTAAGCGATAGAGCCAGGACGTGGCGCGTGGGCCGAGATCGATCCGTTGTTGATGATGCGACCACCTTGTGGTGACTGTGTTTGCATTTGCTTGAAGGCATGCGACAAGCAATAAAACTGGCCGTGCAAGTTCACGCCCACCGCTTGGCGCCATGTCTCACCAGACATATCGCCAGGCAAGGTGTAAGGAATCGACACGCCTGCGTTGTTGAACAACAAATCGACGCGGCCAAACTTGGCCACGACTGCGGCAAACATTTTGGTGACGTCTTCTTCTTTAGACACATCGGTGGGCACCGGAAAAGCATTGGCTTTGTTATCGCCAGCAGCATCGACCGTGGCTTGCAAAGCATCAGCGCGACGACCAATCAAGGCGACTTTCCAGCCGTCTTTCAAAAGTCCGAGCGCACAGGCTTTACCAATACCAGAGCTCGCGCCCGTCACGATTGCTATCTTTGTCATCTCAATTCCTCTTTGTATGAATAGTGTTTTTAATGGTTGTCTTTAGGAACGGCGGCGCCGCGCATACCGCGTAAGAAGTCTAGGTCTGCGCCTTCATCGGCTTGCAGCACATGGTCGATGTAGAGCTTCCAGTAGCCACTGTCCATGGCCGGCGCTGGAGCCTTCCATGCTGCGCGTCGCTTGGCCAACTCTGCGTCATCGACATGCAAATGCAAACTGCGTTTAGGCACATCCAAGGTAATCATGTCGCCGTTTTGCACCAGGGCCAAGGTGCCGCCAGCTGCGGCTTCTGGCGCAGTGTGTAAAACCACCGTGCCATAAGCCGTGCCACTCATACGCGCATCGCTGATGCGCACCATATCGGTAATGCCTTTGCGCAAAACTTTGGGAGGCAGTGGCATATTGCCCACTTCGGCCATGCCGGGATAGCCTTTGGGGCCGCAGTTTTTGAGCACCAAGATACAGTTTTCATCGACGTCCAAGTTTTCGTCGTCGATGCGGGCGTGGAAGTCATCGCTAGTTTCAAACACTACGGCACGTCCAGTGTGAGTCATTAATGCGGGCGTTGCAGCGCTCGGTTTAATGACCGCACCACGCGGCGCCAAGTTGCCACGCAAGATAGCGATGCCCGCTTTTTCTTTGAAGGGTTTAGCAAACGGCTTGATGACTTCGGTGTTGTAGTTCTGCGCATCGGCCACGTTTTGGCCGACGGTTTTGCCGTTGGCAGTGACCACCTCGGTATGCAAGAGATGCGAGATTTCTTTCATCACCGCAGGCAATCCGCCTGCGTAGCAGAAGTCTTCCATCAAGTACTGACCCGAAGGTTGGAGATTGACCAAGCAAGGCAATTCGCTGGCCAAGCGGTCAAAGTCGTCGATGCTCAATGGCACGCCCAAGCGGCCTGCAATCGCCACCAAGTGAATGACTGCGTTGGTGCTGCCACCAATCGCCGCCAAGGTGCGGATCGCGTTCTCGAACGCTTCACGCGTCAAGATTTGTGAGAGCTTCACATCGTCGTGCACCAATTGCACAATGCGTCGGCCCGCTTCACGTGCGAGCACATTGCGGCGTCCGTCTACTGCTGGGTATGCCGCATTTCCAGGCAAGCCCACGCCCAAAGCTTCGACCATGCTGGCCATGGTGCTCGCGGTGCCCATCGTCATGCAGTGGCCGTGGCTGCGGTGCATGCAACTCTCAGCCTCAAAGAAGTCTTGTAATTTCAAAGTACCGGCGCGCACTTGTTCGCTCATGCTCCACACGCCAGTGCCTGAGCCCAATTCTTGGCCGCGCCATTTGCCATTGAGCATCGGTCCACCGCTCACGCCAATCGTTGGCAAGTTGGCGCTCGATGCGCCCATTAACAAAGCAGGAGTTGTTTTGTCGCATCCCATCAACAGCACAACGCCGTCTATAGGATTGCCGCGGATGCTTTCTTCCACGTCCATGGAAGCCAGGTTGCGATACAACATGGCCGTAGGACGCAACAAGGTCTCGCCAAGCGACATCACAGGAAATTCGAGGGGAAAACCGCCCGCTTCGTAGACACCAATCTTGACTTGCTCAGCCAAAGTGCGGAAATGGGAGTTGCAGGGTGTGAGTTCGCTGAAAGTG
>CAIRQX010000099.1 GCA_903880855.1 uncultured Burkholderiales bacterium
TAGGCAAAATTAATTTGCGCGATGTTTCTGGGTCTTCGAGTACTTCAATACCAGCCGCACGCAACAGCGGCAAGGTTTCGTCGAAGATGCGTCCTTTGGAGAGCGCCAAGGTCAAGGTGGAAGTCATTTCACTCTTTCAATGTCTGCGCCGATCGCGCGCAGTTTGGCTTCCATTTTGTCGTAGCCGCGGTCTAAGTGATAAATGCGATCGACCACGGTCTCACCTTGTGCGACCAAACCCGCCATCACCAGCGAAGCCGACGCACGCAAGTCCGTTGCCATCACCGTGGCGCCGGAGAGTTGTGGCACGCCTTCGACCATGGCAACTTTGCCTTCGATTTGGATTTTGGCGCCCAAGCGCACCAACTCGTTGACGTGCATGAATCGGTTTTCAAAAATTGTCTCGGTCACCTTGCACGCGCCTTGGGAAATCGCATTGAGCGTCATGAACTGCGCTTGCATATCGGTGGGGAAGCCCGGGTATTCTGTGGTGCGAAAGTTTTGCGCTTTTAAGTGGCCATAAGCAGGCGCTTTGCTGTGCACACGGATTCCGTCGGCTTGCACATCCACCATGACCCCAGCATCGCGCAATTTGTCAATCACTGAATCCAAATGGTCGCCACGGGCGTGGCGCAAAAACACATCACCACCCGTTGCAGCGACGGCACACAAAAATGTTCCGGCTTCGATGCGGTCAGCGACTACGCGATGGTTACAGCCATGCAGTTTTTCCACACCTTGTATGCGAATGCGGCTGGTGCCATGTCCTTCGATCTTGGCGCCCATGGCAATCAGCATTTCGGCCAAGTCAGGAATTTCCGGTTCTTGGGCGGCGTTTTCCAAAATGGTTTCGCCCTCTGCCAAGGCCGCAGCCATCAGAAAGTTTTCGGTTCCAGTGACCGTCACCATGTCGGTGGCAATACGCGCACCATGCAAACGGGTACGGCCGTCTTTCAAACGCGCCAGCATGTATCCGTGCTCGACGTCAATCACCGCGCCCATGGCTTGCAAGCCTTTGATGTGTTGGTCCACAGGTCGTGAACCAATCGCACAGCCTCCAGGTAAAGACACTTTCGCATGGCCAAAACGCGCAAGCAATGGACCGAGTGCCAACACAGAGGCGCGCATGGTTTTGACCAATTCATATGGCGCTTCAGGATTGGTCAAAGTGCCTGCATTCAAAAGCACACTTCCATCGTCTTGGCGGTCTGCCGTCACACCCATATTACGGATGAGTTTGAGCATGGTGGCTACATCTTGCAAATGCGGGACATTGGCAAGCGTGACGGGTTGGTCGGTCAACAAGGCTGCGCACAGTTCTGGCAAGGCAGCGTTTTTGGCGCCAGAAATCAGCACCTCGCCCTCCAAAGCGTTGCCCCCACGAATCAGGAGTTTGTCCATGCCTACGTGCCTGCCTTCTCAGCGTCGCTGATCCTCTCCCACTCAGTGGGGCTGTAGGTGCGCATCGACAAAGCATGGACTTCGTCGGTCACCATGCGATTACCCAAAGTGGCGTAGACGCGCTGGTGACGCTGGATCAAACGCTTGCCTTCAAATTCTGCCGAGACCAAAGTGGCATACCAGTGGCGGCCGTCTCCTTGCACTTGCAAATGCGCACAGGGAAGTCCTGCGCCGATGAGATCTTGTAGTTCTTGAGCAGTCACATTAGCCTCGAATCTTGAAACCGATACGCAATAAATTCACAGCCACGGCAGAAATGATTAAGAGGCTTACCCCCACTATCCCCAAACTCAACCAAGGCGAGACATCGCTTTGGCCAAAGAATCCATAACGAAAACCGTCAATCATGTAGAAAAACGGATTGAGGTGGCTCACCTTTTGCCAAAAATCAGGCAATGAATGGATGGAGTAAAACACCCCACTCAAAAACGTCATCGGCATGATGATGAAGTTTTGAAAGGCTGCCATCTGGTCAAATTTTTCAGCCCACAAGCCGGCAATCAAGCCCAATGCGCCCAGCATGGCGGCACCTGTAAAAGCAAACACCAAGGCCCACAAGGGCTCTTGCGGCAGCAAGGAAAAATTAAGCGCTGATGACTGCCACACAAACAAGGCTGTAGCCAACAATACACCCATACCAACAGCAACGCCACGCACCACGGCAGACAAGGTGTAAGCAAAAAACCAACTCCAGTGCGACAGCGGCGTGAGCAATAAAAACA
>CAIRQX010000100.1 GCA_903880855.1 uncultured Burkholderiales bacterium
CATAGCCAGTGGCGAAGCTGCATTGGTAGTCGGTACACACGCAGTAATACAAGAGCAAGTCCACTTCAAAAATTTAGCCCTAGCCATCATCGACGAGCAGCATAGATTTGGCGTAGCGCAACGGCTAGCGCTAAGAGAAAAAATGCACTCGGATTCAGAGCCCCACATGCTCATGATGAGCGCCACCCCCATCCCCAGAACGCTAGCCATGAGCTACTACGCCGACCTAGACGTCTCCACCCTAGACGAACTCCCCCCCGGCCGCACCCCCGTAGTCACCAAACTCATTGCAGAAACCCGCCGAGACGAACTCATCACTCGTATTCGCCAACAACTCGAAGAAGGCAGGCAGGTCTACTGGGTGTGTCCGCTCATAGAAGAAAGTGAAGCGCTAGACCTCACCAACGCCACCGAAACCCATGCCCTACTTACCGAAGCCTTGAACCCCCCAGGAGCCAAGCCCATCATGGTCGGCTTACTCCACTCCCGCATGCCCTCCGCAGAAAAAAAAGCCGTCATGGCGTTGTTTGAAAGCGGCACTATGGGCGTGTTGGTGAGCACCACCGTGATCGAAGTCGGTGTGGATGTCCCCAACGCCTCGCTCATGGTGATCGAACATGCTGAGCGATTCGGCCTCTCACAACTTCACCAGCTCAGAGGCCGTGTAGGCCGCGGTGCCGCGGCATCCGCCTGTGTACTGATGTACGCAACAGGCGAAAGTGGCCGCGTGAGCGAAACAGCACGCGAACGTTTAAGGGCGATGGTTGAAACCTCGGATGGATTTGAGATTGCCAGACGCGACTTGGAAATTCGTGGGCCCGGAGAGTTTTTAGGAGCGCGTCAGTCTGGCGCTGCCATGCTGCGCTTTGCCGATTTGGCGGTGGATACAGAACTGTTGGACTGGGCCAGAGAACTAGCCCCCCTCATGCTCGACCAATACCCAGAACTTGCCGAGCGCCATGTGCAACGTTGGTTAGGTGGAAAATCAGACTTCTTGAAAGCCTGACCCCATGACCCTGACCGAACTCAAATACATCGTGGCAGTCGCCCGCGAAAAGCACTTTGGCCGCGCGGCCGATGCATGCTTTGTGTCGCAGCCTACGTTGTCAGTGGCGATCAAAAAACTCGAAGAAGAACTCGACGTCAAGTTGTTCGAGCGCAGCGCCAATGAAGTTGCGGTGACCGATTTGGGCGAAGAAATCGTGCGCCATGCGCAAAGCGTTTTAGAGCAAGCCGCCAACATCAAAGAAATCGCCAAACGTGGCAAAAACCCATTGGCTGGGCCGTTGAAGCTTGGGGTGATCTACACCATCGCGCCTTATTTGTTGCCAGATTTGGTGCGCAACGTGATTCAAAAGTCTCCCGAAATGCCGTTGATGTTGCTCGAGAACTTCACCGTCAAGTTGCTTGAGATGTTGCGGACTGGCGAGATCGATTGCGCCATCTTGGCCGAGCCTTTTCCAGATGCTGGTTTGGCCACCGCACCTTTGTACGACGAGCCGTTTATGGCGGCGGTGCCAAGCAACCACCCGCTATCGGCACTCAAAGAAGTCAGCGCCACCGCTTTGAAAAACGAGACCATGTTGCTACTCGGAAACGGCCACTGTTTTCGCGACCATGTGTTGGAGGTCTGCCCTGAGTTCGCTAGGTTCTCTACCAACGCCGCTGGTATTCAAAAAAGCTTCGAAGGATCATCTCTGGAAACCATCAAGCACATGGTGGCCGCAGGTATGGGTGTGACATTGGTGCCCAGGTCAAGCGTTCCCAAAGATGCTTTGGATACCCAAACCAAACGCAAAAAAAGCGAAGAAACGTATGTGCGGTTTTTACCCATCATTGACGACGATGGAGGCGAGCCACCCAATCGCCGAGTGGTGCTTGCGTGGCGACGTAGCTTTACCCGCTACGAAGCGATTGCTGCTTTGCGAAATGCGGTCTACGCATGCGAGTTGGCTGGCCTAACGCGTTTGTCTTAAGCCTATGGAGCCTCGCTGGCGCTTATATCTAGACTTGATTCGTTGGAACCGGCCCGCGGGTTGGTTGCTGTTGTTATGGCCTTCGCTATCGGGCCTTTGGATCGCGGCGGGTGGCTGGCCAGGTTTGCATCTGCTGTGTGTGTTTGTAGCGGGAACCATTCTTATGCGCAGCGCGGGTTGTTGCATCAACGATGTCGCAGACCGCGAGTTCGATAAACATGTCAAACGCACGGCCCAAAGGCCGGTCACGCGAGGGGCCGTGTCAGTTCGCGAAGCTTTGTTACTTGGGGCGGGATTGGCATTGATGGCTTTTGGCTTGGTGCTCACCACCAACGTAGCGGCTGTGGCTTGGTCTTTTGCGGCTTTAGCCGTGACTTTGCTCTACCCCTACGCCAAGCGCTTAGTGTCTATGCCTCAAGCAGTCCTCGGCGTGGCGTTTAGTTTTGGCATTCCGATGGCATTTGCTGCGGTTAAAGGTGAAGGGTTGAATTGGCAAGAAATCGACTTAAACACTTTGACCGCGTGTGTGCCTTTGCAAGCTTGGGGCTTATTAGCCTTTAACCTATTTTGGGTCTTGGCCTACGACACCGAATACGCCATGGTTGACCGTGACGACGACTTGCAAATCGGCATGAAAACCTCGGCAATCACTTTAGGAAAATACGACGTACTTGCTGTGATGGCGTTTTATGCAGTATTTTTGTGCGGATGGTGTTGGCTGTTGCAAGACCGCGCGCTCGGATGGCCCTGGAGCGTGGCAATTGCTGTGGCTGCCGCGCAAGTGTTGTGGCACTTTCAACTTATTAGAAACCGCACCCGCGAGGGGTGTTTTAAGGCATTTCGCCTAAACCACTGGCTTGGCGCCAGCGTATTTGCTGGTATTTCGGTGGGCTTTGTTTTGATGCCTATTTAATAAATGGCGCTGTGTTGAAGGGACCCTCTCCCAAATTAGCGGGCGGCTATTACTGAGACTTAGCTTGGCGAGTTTTCTTCTTCTTCAGCTTTTTCTTTTTACTTTTTTTGCTTGCCTTGCCTTGTTCAGGGGCAACTGCTTTGTCTGTGTTCGGTACGGAAGGGGCTGGCTGAGCTGCAGGTTGTGCGCTAGGCTGTGTTGGCGTCGCTGTTTGGGCAAATGCTCCGAGAGACAAAGTAATAAAGGTTGAAGCGAGAAGAATTGAAAGAAGCTTGTGCATGGCTCAAAAGTATAAAAAATAATGCACTGATTGTCGCTCAATCGTTTTTGCCAAACTCGTCCCCCAAGACCTGCGCGCGAGCTTGCGCTGCCTTGATGGCGTCTTGAAATAACACGCCAACTTGTGCCGCCTGCATGGCAGTGATGGCCGCGTGGGTGGTTCCGCCCTTGGACGTGACGCGGTCCCGCAAGACGGAGACGGGCTCTTGCGCACTTTGCGCCAATTGGCTGGCGCCCACAAAAGTGCCAATGGCGAGTTGTTTGGCGTGTTCGGGCGACATGCCCATCTCGATAGCGGCTTTCTCCATCGCCTCTATAAAGTAGAAAACATAAGCTGGGCCAGAGCCCGAAACCGCAGTGACCGCGTCTAATTGCGCCTCATCGCTGACCCATAAAAACTGACCAGTGCTTTTAACCAGCCACTCGACCCAGGACTTGTCGTTTTCTGAAACGCCCGATCGGGCAAACAAACCAGTTTGACCCAATCCCACCAATGCAGGCGTATTGGGCATGCCGCGCACTATGCGTTGCGAACCCAGCCATTGAGCCAAGCTGTCGCTTCGTATCCCAGCCGCCACGCTTAAATGCAGCGCATCCTTACAAAATGGCCCGGCTTGAACCGCTGCTTCACGCAAGTTTTGGGGTTTGACGGCCCAAACCACTAAATCGGCCCTTTCCAAGGATTTGTCTGCTTTAGCTATGGCGCCCACCGTAAATTGGGTGCGAAGGGAGTCGCGCGACGCTTCAAAAGGCTCCACAACCGTCAAATCTTCAGGCGAAACCCCTTGTTTGACCAGCCCTCCAATGATGGCGCTCGCCATATTGCCGCCACCAATAAAAGCGATGTGCGGCACGGGGGCCTCTGTGTTGGCGTTCGAGGTGGCGGTGTTGCGCGAGGCGGACATAAGGGAATAGAAAAAAAGTAGATGGCTATTTTTGGTTTGTAGAGATTGTCTGAGATTTACAACAACTTGTGGGCCCTAGGCGGGGCTGTTGACGCAAGGTTCAAAAACGTGGCATAATCTGTGGCTCCGCTCAAAAAAGCGGGGTTATCTGCCCCAAGTTGAAGCGTCGCGAGTGGTTCGTGGCGTGGATGACGGGCCCAAGACTGATCGGTTTTATTGTCATGTCCTAGTTTTACTGGGATTTCCAAAAAACTGGTGCAAGTTGGGAATACAAGAAATGATCCAAACTGAATCTCGGTTAGACGTCGCCGACAACACGGGTGCTAAATCCGTTTTGTGCATCAAGGTGCTCGGCGGCTCCAAGCGTCGCTATGCAAGCGTTGGCGACATCATCAAGGTGAGCATCAAAGAAGCCGCTCCGCGTGGCCGCGTCAAAAAAGGCGAGGTCTACAGCGCTGTAGTGGTGCGTACTGCCAAAGGCATCCGCCGCGGCGACGGCTCGCTCGTTAAATTCGATGGCAACGCAGCCGTGTTGCTCAATGCAAAGTTGGAGCCTATTGGCACCCGCATCTTCGGCCCAGTTACGCGTGAATTGCGTACTGAGAAGTTCATGAAGATCGTGTCTTTGGCTCCTGAAGTTCTGTAAGGACTGGCCCATGAACAAGATTCGTAAAGGCGACCAAGTCATCGTTCTCGCCGGACGTGACAAGGGAAAGCGCGGCGTTGTTTCGCTGCGCAAAGACGACAGCCACTTGTTGGTTGAAGGCATCAATCTGGTGAAAAAACACACCAAGCCCAACCCCATGGCGGGTTCGCAGGGTGGCATCGTTGAAAAAACCATGCCGATTCACCAGTCCAACGTGGCTATCTACAACGCCACAACCGGTCGTGCAGACCGCGTGGGCATCAAGGTCCTGGCTGACGGCAGCAAAGTGCGTGTCTTCAAGTCCAGCGGCGAAGAAATTAAGGTGGCATAAACATGGCACGTTTACAACAACACTACCGCGAAAAGCTCGTTCCTGAGTTGACAGCCAAGTTTGGCTATAAGTCACCCATGGAAGTGCCGCGTCTAACCAAAATCACCCTGAACATGGGTGTCAGCGAAGCAGTGGCCGATAAAAAGGTCATGGACAGCGCTGTGGGTGACTTGGCCAAAATTGCAGGACAAAAGCCTGTCGTTACCAAGGCCAAGAAGGCGATCGCTGGTTTCAAAATCCGCGAGCAGCAACCCATCGGTTGCATGGTCACTTTGCGTGGCGTGCAGATGTATGAATTCCTCGACCGCTTCGTGACCATCGCGTTACCCCGCGTGCGTGACTTCCGTGGTATTTCCGGCCGTGCCTTTGATGGCCGCGGTAACTACAACATCGGCGTAAAAGAACAAATCATTTTCCCTGAGATTGAGTACGACAAAGTCGACGCACTGCGCGGCCTCAACATCAGTATTACCACGACAGCCAAATCAGACGACGAGTGCAAAGCACTGCTCGCTGGCTTTCGTTTCCCGTTCAAGAACTGAGGTGACACGTGGCTAAAGTAGCTTTGATCGAACGCGAACTCAAACGCGACAGACTGGTAGCAAAGTACGCAGCAAAGCATGCGGAACTAAAGGCCATCGCAGGCGACGCAAAACGCAGCGATGAAGAGCGTGCTGCTGCACGTCTCGGCTTGCAAAAACTACCGCGTAATGCAAACCCCACCCGTCAACGCAACCGTTGTGAAATCACCGGTCGCCCACGCGGCACTTTCCGCCAATTTGGCCTCGGCCGCGCCAAGATCCGTGAACTTGCCTTCCAAGGCAATATTCCCGGCATCACCAAGGCCAGCTGGTAATCGGGCAGGAGATATTCAATGAGCATGAGTGACCCAATCGCCGATTTGCTGACACGCATTCGCAATGCGCAAATGGTGGCAAAACCTACCGTCATGGTGCCTTCTTCTAAGGTCAAGATTGCCATCGCGCAAGTCTTGAAAGAAGAGGGATACATCGATGGATTCCAAGTCAAACAAGACGCTGGCAAAAGCGAGCTTGAGATTTCTCTCAAGTATTACGCTGGCCGTCCAGTAATCGAACGTATCGAGCGCGTTAGCCGTCCTGGCTTGCGTGTCTATAAAGGCTGCGATGCTATTCCTACCGTGATGAACGGTTTGGGCGTGGCTATCGTGACAACGCCAAAAGGCGTGATGACAGATCGCAAAGCGCGTGCTACCGGTGTCGGTGGCGAAGTGCTCTGCTACGTCGCTTAACCCAACACAAGGAGATATAAACATGTCCCGAGTTGGAAAAATGCCAGTCACCGTGCCACAAGGCGTGGACGTGACGATCAATGCATCACAAATCAGCGTCAAAGGCACCGGCGGTACGCTGGCGATGTCCACTAACCCTTTGGTAACGATTGCTAACAATGCTGGTTCAGTCAGCTTCATAGCTACGAATGAATCACGCGAAGCTGACGCCATGACCGGAACTTTGCGCCAGTTGTTCAACAACATGGTGATCGGCGTTTCCAAAGGCTTCGAAAAGAAGCTGATGTTGGTCGGCGTGGGTTTCAAAGCACAAGCCAGCGGTGCCAAGCTCAATTTATCGGTTGGCTTCTCACACCCCGTCGACAAGCAAATGCCTGCCGGTATCAAGGTGGAAACACCTGCCCCTACCGAGATCATCATCAAAGGTGCTGATCGCCAACGCGTAGGCCAAGTTGCTGCTGAGATTCGTGCGATCCGTCCCCCTGAGCCTTACAAAGGCAAGGGCATCCGTTATTCGGATGAAAAGATCACGATCAAAGAAACTAAGAAGAAATAAGGAGCTGCAAGATGTTGACCAAAAAAGAGCAGCGACTGCGCAGAGCGCGTCAAACCCGTATCCGTATCGCCAACCAAGGCGTGGCACGTTTGACCGTCAGCCGTACCAACCTTCACATCTATGCCAGCGTGATTTCTGGTTGTGGTACCAAAATTATTGCTGCGGCCTCTACCGCAGAAGCAGACGTTCGCAAGTCATTGGGCGCGACTGGCAAAGGCGGTAACGTCAATGCAGCGCAAGTCATTGGCAAGCGCATTGCTGAAAAAGCAAAAGCCGCAGGCGTTGAAAAAGTAGCGTTTGACCGTGCTGGCTTCGCCTACCACGGCCGCGTAAAGGCCCTGGCCGACGCAGCCCGCGAAGCAGGCTTGCAGTTCTGATCGAACAAGAATTGGAAAACACACATGGCTAAATTACAGGCAAACACCAAAACCGATGGACCTGAAGACGGTCTGAAGGAAAAAATGATCGCGGTCAACCGCGTCACCAAAGTGGTGAAGGGTGGACGTATTCTCGGCTTCGCCGCATTGACTGTCGTTGGTGACAACGATGGCCGCGTTGGCATGGGCAAAGGCAAGTCGAAAGAAGTGCCAGCAGCCGTGCAAAAAGCGATGGAAGAAGCCCGTCGCAACATGATGAAAGTGTCTTTGAAGAACGGCACGATTCACCACACCGTACACGGTCGCCATGGCGCCGCAAACGTGATGATGATTCCCGCACCTAAGGGTACTGGCATCATTGCAGGCGGTCCAATGCGCGCAGTATTTGAAGTGATGGGCATCACCGACATCGTGGCAAAAAGCCATGGTACTTCTAATCCTTACAACATGGTTCGCGCCACGTTGGACGCATTGAAAAACTCCACCACGGCTTCTGAAGTAGCAGCCAAGCGTGGCAAGAACGTCGAAGACATCTTCGCCTGATATCGGAGCATTCGATGAGCACATCTGCACAACCAACCGTCAAAGTCCAATTGGTGCGTAGCCCCATTGGTACCAAAGAGTCGCACCGCGCCACTGTCCGTGGCTTGGGTCTTCGCAAACTCAACTCTGTGAGTGAGTTGCAAGACACCCCTGCTGTGCGCGGCATGATCAACAAGATCAGTTACCTGGTCAAAGTCCTCTAAAGGTTCGTTATGGAACTCAATGACATCCAACATGCACCCGGTGCAAAACACGCCAAGCGTCGCGTCGGTCGCGGTATCGGTTCTGGCTTGGGCAAAACTGCCGGCCGTGGCCACAAAGGTCAAAAATCACGTGCAGGCGGCTACCACAAAGTCGGTTTCGAAGGCGGTCAAATGCCTCTGCAACGTCGCTTGCCTAAGCGCGGTTTCAAATCTACTACTTTGAAGTACAACGCTGAAGTCACATTGGCAGCGCTTGAGCAACTCGGCGAAGCCGAAGTCAATATCTTGACTTTGAAAACAGCTGGCTTGGTCGCTTCGATTGCCAAAGTGGTCAAGGTCATTAAGACTGGCGAAATCAAAAAAGCAGTCAAGCTCAATGGCATTGGCGCAACCGCCGCTGCCAAAGCCGCCATCGAAGCCGCTGGCGGCTCGGTTAATTAATTCCATTTAGAGACAAGCACGTGGCTACCTCAACAACTGGCAACAACGACAAGTTCGGCGACCTGCGTCGCCGTCTCGTCTTTTTGCTGTTGGCTTTGGTGGTCTATCGTGTTGGCGCGCATATTCCAGTTCCTGGAATTGACCCAAACCAATTGCAACAACTCTTCAAAGGCCAGCAAGGCGGCATATTGAGTTTGTTCAATATGTTCTCTGGTGGCGCTTTGTCACGCTTTACGGTTTTCGCTTTGGGCATCATGCCCTACATCTCTGCGTCCATCATCATGCAGTTGCTCACCTATGTGTTGCCAACGCTGGAGCAGTTGAAAAAAGAAGGCGAAGCAGGGCGTCGCAAAATTACACAATACACACGCTACGGCACCTTAGGTTTGGCCTTGTTCCAGTCCATGGGTATCTCGATTGCTCTAGAAGCATCGGCTGGTTTGGTGAACCAACCCGGTATGGCGTTTCGTTTGACAGCCATGCTCACGCTCACCGCTGGCACCATGTTTTTGATGTGGCTCGGGGAGCAAATCACCGAACGTGGTTTAGGTAACGGTATTTCTATTCTGATCTTCTCTGGCATCGCTGCTGGCTTGCCTGGCTCTATCGGTGGCTTGTTGGAGTTGGTCCGCACAGGCGCTATGAGCATCATCGCGGCCATACTGATTGTGTTGGTTGTTGCGGGCGTCACCTATTTTGTGGTGTTCATCGAGCGCGGTCAGCGCAAAATTTTGGTGAACTACGCCCGCAGACAAGTAGGCAACAAGGTGTATGGCGGCCAGTCATCCCACTTGCCTTTGAAGCTCAATATGGCGGGTGTTATTCCTCCCATTTTTGCTTCGTCGATTATTTTGTTGCCCGCCACCGTGGTGAGCTGGTTTAGTTCCGGCGACAGCATGATCTGGCTCAAAGATATTTCTGCTGCATTGGCACCAGGACAGCCTGTGTATGTGATGTTGTATGCAGCCGCCATTGTGTTCTTCTGTTTTTTCTACACAGCGCTGGTGTTTAACAGCCGCGAAACTGCAGACAACTTGAAAAAAAGCGGCGCGTTTGTTCCTGGTATTCGTCCAGGTGACCAAACCGCCAAATACATTGACAAAATTTTGGTGCGCTTGACCTTGGTCGGCGCCATCTACATCACCTTTGTGTGTTTGTTGCCAGAGTTCTTGATTTTGAAATACAACGTACCTTTCTATTTCGGCGGCACATCGTTGCTCATTATTGTGGTGGTCACTATGGACTTCATGTCCCAAGTGCAAAACTACATGATGAGCCAGCAATATGACTCGCTGCTAAAGAAAGCAAGTTTTAAAACAACGCTTGGTTAACTCCAGGCACAACGGGTTTTAGGAGAGTGAAATGAGAGTTTCGGCTTCGGTCAAAAAAATTTGCCGCAACTGTAAAGTCATCCGACGCAAAGGCGTTGTGCGCGTGATCTGTACGGATCCACGCCACAAGCAGCGTCAGGGTTGATTGAACTGGTTTAAAGAGGACGCATATGGCACGTATCGCTGGCATTAATATTCCGCCACACAAGCACACTGAAATCGGCTTAACCGCCATTTTCGGTATTGGTCGCACACGCGCTCGCAAAATTTGCGAAGCTTGCGGCATTGACTACGCAAAAAAGATCAAAGATCTGAATGACTCGGATTTAGAAAAAATCCGTGACCAGATCGCTGGTATCACCATCGAAGGTGACTTGCGTCGTGAAACCACCATGAACATCAAGCGTTTGATGGACATCGGTTGCTACCGTGGTTTCCGTCATCGCCGTGGCTTGCCCATGCGCGGTCAGCGCACACGCACCAATGCCCGTACACGCAAGGGTCCGCGCAAAGCAGCGCAGGCGCTGAAAAAATAATTGGATTGAGGCACCCACATGGCTAAAGCACCTACAAATAGCGCCGCACAACGCGTTCGCAAAAAAGTCCGCAAAAATATTGCTGACGGTATTGCGCACGTGCACGCATCGTTTAACAACACCATCATCACCATCACCGACCGCCAAGGCAATGCATTGTCATGGGCATCGTCGGGTGGTCAAGGTTTCAAGGGCTCACGCAAGTCCACTCCATTTGCAGCGCAAGTTGCTTCTGAAGTAGCAGGCCGTGCAGCTGTTGACCAAGGCATCAAGAACCTGGACGTTGAAATCAAAGGCCCAGGTCCTGGTCGCGAATCTTCAGTGCGCGCTTTAGCTGCATTGGGTATTCGCATCAACTCGATTGCTGATGTGACACCGGTACCGCACAACGGTTGCCGTCCACAAAAGCGTCGTCGTATCTAAGCGTTCGCGCTTAAAACTGTCAAACCAAAGCCCACCGCCACTGGTTACGACCAGCGGCTCCTCACTTTTAGTGAGCAGATGATCAGAGAAGGAAATTCAAGTGGCACGTTACTTAGGCCCCAAAGCCAAACTATCCCGTCGTGAAGGCACGGATTTGTTCTTAAAGAGCGCACGTCGCTCGATTGCAGACAAATCTAAGTTCGACACCAAACCTGGCCAACACGGCCGCACTTCTGGACAGCGCACATCAGACTTCGGTTTGCAGTTGCGCGAGAAGCAAAAAGTCAAACGCATGTACGGTGTGCTGGAGCGTCAGTTCCGCCGCTACTTTGCACAAGCCGACCAGAAAAAAGGCAACACCGGTGCAAACCTGTTGTTCATTTTGGAGTCACGCTTGGACAATGTGGTTTACCGCATGGGTTTTGGCTCGACACGCGCAGAAGCGCGTCAATTGGTTTCTCATAAAGCAATCACTGTCAACGGCAACCAAGTGAACATTCCGTCTTACTTGGTCAAAGCGGGTGATGTCATCGCCGTGCGCGAGAAGTCTAAAAAGCAAGACCGTGTGCTTGAAGCCCTCGAATTGGCAAAACAAGTTGGCATGCCAGCTTGGGTCGAAGTCAATATCGACAAAGCGGAAGGTACTTTCAAGAAATCACCTGACCGTGACGAGTTCGCAGCCGACATCAACGAATCGTTGATCGTCGAACTTTATTCGCGTTAATTCAGGCTGAAGTCTTCAGCCGAACGCACCCCATGCAGTGTTTCGATGTTGCGTGGTTCCAGACAACCTGCCTTACCGGTGTAACGAGCCGGGGGTATTGAGAGGAAATCTGAATGCAGACTAATTTGTTGAAACCAAAAAATATCCACGTTGAGCAAATCGGCCACAACCGTGCCAAAGTGACCCTAGAGCCTTTTGAGCGTGGCTATGGCCACACCTTGGGTAACGCCTTGCGCCGTGTGTTGTTGTCTTCTATGGTCGGCTATGCCGTGACGGAAGTCACCATCGCTGGCGTAGTGCACGAGTACTCATCCATCGACGGCGTGCAAGAAGACGTCGTCAACATTTTGTTGAACCTCAAAGGCGTGGTCTTCAAGTTGCACAACCGCGACGAAGTCACTTTGAGCTTGCGCAAAGATGGCGAAGGCGCTGTGACTGCTGCTGACATCCAAACACCGCATGATGTGGAAATCATCAACCCAGGCCACGTGATCGCCAACTTGTCACAAGGTGGCAAGATCGATATCCAGTTGAAAGTTGAAACTGGCCGTGGCTATGTGCCTGGAACTGTGCGTCGTTATGGCGAAGAGCCCAGCAAATCGATTGGCCGCATTGTGTTGGATGCCTCGTTCTCACCTGTGAGCCGTGTGAGCTACAGCGTTGAAAACGCGCGTGTTGAGCAACGTACCGATTTGGACCGCTTGGTAATGGAAATCGAAACCAACGGTGCCATCACCGCAGAAGACGCTGTGCGCGCATCTTCCAAAATCTTGGTAGAGCAACTTGCTGTGTTTGCACAGTTAGAAGGCGACCAAATCTCCAGCCTGATGGCCGAAGCTCCACGTGGCAATCAAAACTACGATCCTATTTTGTTGCGCCCTGTCGACGAATTGGAACTCACCGTACGTTCTGCCAACTGCCTCAAGGCGGAAGACATTTTCTACATCGGTGACCTGATTCAGCGCACTGAAAACGAGTTGCTCAAGACCCCTAACTTGGGTCGTAAGTCACTCAATGAAATCAAAGAAGTTTTGGCTTCACGTGGTTTGACCTTGGGCATGAAACTCGAGAACTGGCCACCTGCAGGCTTAGAGCGCCGCTGATCGCTTTATCAGCATAAAGAAGACTCCGTCACCTGGCCGTACCTGATACGGCGGCCGGCAAAATACCAAAGGAAACACCATGCGTCACGGACACGGACTAAGAAAACTCAACCGCACCAGCGAACACCGCTTAGCGATGTTGCGCAATATGATGAACTCGCTCATTGAGCACGAGGCCATCAAGACCACTTTGCCTAAGGCCAAAGAATTGCGTCGCGTCATCGAGCCTATGATCACATTGGCCAAAGAAGCCACTGTGGCGAATCGCCGTTTGGCATTCAATCGTTTGCGCGATCGTGACAGCGTCGTCAAATTGTTCAACGAACTCGGACCACGTTACAAAGCACGTCCCGGTGGCTACACACGTATTTTGAAAATGGGCTTTCGCGTAGGCGATAACGCACCGATGGCTTTTGTTGAATTAGTGGATCGTCCTGAAATACAAGACGTCACTACTAGCGAAACAAGCGCTTCTTAAGGTACACTAACCCTCTTGTCGCGCGATGGAGCAGCCTGGTAGCTCGTTGGGCTCATAACCCAAAGGTCGGAGGTTCAAATCCTCCTCGCGCAACCACTTTAAATGCCCGCTGTTTCAGCGGGCATTTTTCATGGAACGACACACATGCCATTGATTGCAGAAGCCCAACAACACGCACAACGCAAAGTGCAAAGCCATGCATGGGGCGATGTGGTGTGGCATGTATGGGGTCAAGAGCATGCCGTGGACACAACACCCTTGGTGTTGTTGCATGGAGGTTCTGGAAGTTGGACGCATTGGGTGCGCAATGTGCAGCACTTAGCGCAAACGCGCTGTGTGTGGGCGCTAGATTTACCAGGGTGCGGAGACTCCGCACTACCACCACTTGTCAGCGATGCAGATAGCTTGGCACCATATGTGGGCGAAGTGCTGCAACAAGCGTTTGAGGGGCAAGCAGTTGAAATGTTGGGCTTTTCATTCGGAGGCTTAACTGCAGGCTTGTTGGCGGCTGAGCATCCCAAACTTTTTAAACAAATGATCATGGTGGGGATTCCCGCGCTGGGTTTATTTGAAAAGACCCTTCCCATGCGTGGGATGACACCGAATATGGATGAACGGCAGCAACGTGCTGTGCATCGTCACAACCTAATGTCGATGATGTTCGCGCATGAGAGCAGCGCCAGTGAAGAAGTCGTTGATTTACAAATTTATAACGTCAGTAGAGACCGTTTGCGCAAACGACGCATTGCAAGGACGGATGTGTTGTTGGGCTTGCAAGACCGATGGACATGCCCAGTGCACGGTATTTGGGGAGCTAAAGATGCTTTGTATAAAAGCACCCTGGAACGTGTGCCACAGGTATTGCACCGGCTAGATTCTTTTCATGTGGTGCCAGATGCAGGGCATTGGGTCATGTTTGAGAAGCCAGATGCATTCCATACATTAGTAAACAAACTTCTAGCAAACTGATGCCAATGCATCTGCGCGCACAATCACACTATGCTCTATAAATTCAAATCTAAAGCAACTGCAGACCTCATCATGCTCGAGCCCAATGGCAAGCAGATCTTGCGCATCATTGGCAAAGAGCCTGCGATAAAAGGCATTGTGGAAGTCGCAGAAATGCCGCAATGCATTGAAGCTTTGCGTCGCGCCGTGCAGCTAGAAGAAGATACACAAGCGCAGATGAATGCACAAAATGCAAAAGATTTAGAAGATATTAAAAATACAAAAAGCGCTGCCGCACATGATCGGCCAGTGAGCTTAAGACAACGCGTAGCCCCATTTATCGAGATGCTGCAGCGTGCGCATAAAGCTGGCAAAGATGTAGTCTGGGGGGCATAAGGTGCCTACAGCACATGCCTACGAAGCGCTGACCCCTGATGTGGTGCTCGACGCTTTGTCAGACTTGGGTCTTGCCGTAGACGGCAGATTGATGGCCTTGAGTTCCTATGAGAACCGCGTCTACCAAGTCATGCTTGATGATGACCAAGCTTTGGTAGCTAAGTTTTATCGGCCTGAACGCTGGAGCGATGCACAAATACTAGAAGAACATGCATTCGCCGCAGAGCTGATGACTGAAGAAATCCCAGTGGTTGGCCCATTAGTTCTGAATGGCAATACTTTGCACCACGCTACTGGCTTTGCATTCAGCGTGAGCCCGCGTCGTGGTGGGCGTATGCCAGAGTTGGATGACGTCGAAGTACTGGAGTGGGTGGGGCGCTTTATTGCGCGCATACACAGCGTGGGACAGAGGCAAGCTTTTGCAACGCGGCCCACATTGAATCTACAAACCTTTGCCATCGATTCACGTGATTGGCTTTTAGAAAACAACATGATTGCGTTAGACCAACAGTCCACTTGGACTTCTTGGTGTGACAAAGCGATCGCAATTGCGAAAGATGTTTTTGCAGAACATCCAAGTCAGTTAATTCGCTTGCACGGCGATTGCCATCCCGGCAACATCTTATGGACACCGACAGACCAAGCCAATGGTGGCCCGCATTTTGTGGATTTGGATGACGCACGCACGGGGCCCGCTATCCAAGACTTGTGGATGCTCATCAGTGGTGATAGAAAACAGCAAACGTTCCAACTGAGCGTTTTGTTAGACGGCTACGA
>CAIRQX010000101.1 GCA_903880855.1 uncultured Burkholderiales bacterium
CTATGCTCAACGCAGGTTACGACACCCGCTTGGCGGCTGGGGTGATTACCGCTGGCGGCACCTTGGGTATTTTGATTCCGCCTTCCGTGATGATCATTGTGTACGCAGCGGTTGCTGGCCAATCGGTGGTCAAGCTTTATGCGGCTGCTATGTTCCCCGGCTTCTTCTTGGCCTTCTTGTATTTGGTCTATGTGATTGGCTGGGTTTTGATCGACCCCAAAATCGCACCCAAATTGCCTGAAGAAAAACTCAGAACCCCTGTTTCTCCATGGCTACAGGCCTTGGGCCAACAGTATTCGCCACGCATCTTGAGCGCATTGGTTTCTGCTGTATTGCGTCCCCAACGCGCCTTGCAAATTCAAGTTTCCGAATTGCGGGTGTCTTGGTGGTTGTTGGTCAAAAGCTTGGGCATGAGCTTGGTGCCTTTGATCTCTGTCTTAGTCACCCTTGCCTCCGTTTGGTGGTTCGTCGTGATCCATTCACAAGCTGAAAACAATGCGGCCGATGCAGCCAAAGCGGCCATCTCGCAACCTGCGACAGCTGATAACAACACCACGCTCAAAGAAGCTGCCCCACAAGGTGGCGTTTCTGAGCCACCCGGCGCTAGCGGTGGCGTGAAAGAGCCGCCTTCATCAGCTAGCAACGGTGTGCAAGAACCTCCTGGCGCGAGCAATGGCGTACAAGAGCCACCCGGTGCTGAATCTGTCAAAGAGCCCCCTGGTGCCAACGACGTGCAACTGCCTCCTGGCGCTGAGTCTGACACCAAAAAAGCCGAAGCCGATGGCGATGCGCCTATGCAAGCCTTGGGAGATGGCGACACGTCCGAGGCGCCTAGAACAGAGGCCGTGCCTGAGAACTTCTACACCGGCTTCTACATCAGTTGCGTGTTGTTCGCATGGCTTTTGGTTTGGTACTACAAAGGCTTTGACGGCGAACAGTTTGAAATCTTAGACATGCTGGTCAAGTCCGTCATGCCTTTGGGAATTTTGACGGTCGTGGTGTTAGGCGTGATCTTGCTCGGTATCACTACCGCCACCGAGTCGGCGGCTGTAGGTGCGGCTGGCGCGTTTGTGATGGCTTGGGCCTCGGGGTCTTTGGACTTCCAACGCACCAAAGAGGCCGTCTTCCTCACCGCCAAAACCACCTCGATGGTGTGCTGGTTGTTCGTCGGCTCTGCGCTGTTCTCTGCCGTGTTCGCCATCTTGGGCGGTCAGCGCTTGGTCGAAGAATGGGTGATGGCCATGAACCTCTCACCCATCCAGTTCATGTTGCTGTCGCAGGCCATTATTTTTGTGCTCGGCTGGCCGCTGGAGTGGACCGAAATCATTGTGATTTTTGTGCCGATCTTCTTACCTTTGTTGACGCATTTCCAGATCGACCCGATTTTGTGGGGCGTGCTGGTCTTCGTGAACTTGCAAGCAGCCTTCCTCTCGCCACCTGTTGCGATGTCGGCCTTCTATTTGAAGGGCGTATCGCCACCGCATGTGACCATCAATCAGATTTTTGCGGGCATGATGCCTTACATGCTGATCGTGATCCTGTGCATGGTGCTGATGTACATCTGGCCAGGATTAACCTTGTGGCTGCCTAATTACCTCTACGGCGGATAACCGCACCCGAAAATAAAGATGTCCAATCTGTCCGCCGAATTCCAAGCCCTCGCCAACTACAAGCCCACCCAAAAAGTGCGCTTTGTCACCGCCGCGAGTTTGTTTGACGGGCATGATGCAGCCATCAACATCATGCGCCGCATCTTGCAAGGCATGGGTGCAGAGGTGATCCATCTAGGCCATAACCGCTCAGTGGATGAGGTGGTGACGGCCGCCCTACAAGAAGACGTGCAAGGCATCGCCATCAGTTCTTACCAAGGTGGGCATGTTGAATATTTCAAATACATGGTCGACTTGTTGCGCCAGCGCGGGGGCGAACATATCCAAGTCTTTGGTGGTGGTGGCGGCGTTATCGTGCCCAGCGAAATTCGTGAATTACAAGACTATGGCGTGACCCGTATTTACAGCCCAGAAGATGGGCAAAAAATGGGCTTGCAAGGCATGATCGGCGAGATGATCATGCGCTGCGACAAAGATTTGTCGGGCTATGCCCCAGCGTCCGTCAAAGACATTCAAGGCCGCGATGAAATGGCTTGGCGCAAATTGGCGCAACTTATCACCGCATTAGAAAATGCACAAGTCGCGTCCAACGGCAAGGCTACCGATCCCGCCTTTAACAAATTGGTCGAGGCAGTTCGCAAAGAAGCGCACAACCACAAAGTGCCAGTTTTAGGCATCACTGGTACAGGTGGTGCGGGGAAATCTTCGTTGACTGATGAGTTGGTGCGCCGCATGCGCTTAGACCAAGGTGATGAACTTCGTATTGCTGTGATTTCTATCGACCCTTCACGCCGCAAGAGTGGTGGCGCTTTGCTGGGTGACCGTATCCGCATGAACGCCATTTCTCCTTGGAGTTCAGGCAAAAGCACCGCCAAAGACAAAAACGATTCTGGCCAACGTGTGTTCATGCGCAGTTTGGCTACGCGCGACTTTGGCAGCGAAATCAGCGCTGCTTTGCCTGATGTATTGGCTGCGACCAAGTGCGCGGGCTTTGACTTGATCATTGTCGAAACATCCGGCATTGGCCAAGGCGACGCCGCCATCGTTCCGCATGTTGACATTCCCATGTATGTGATGACGCCGGAATTTGGCGCTGCCAGCCAACTCGAAAAAATCGACATGCTCGACTTTGCCGAGTTTGTAGCGATCAACAAGTTCGACCGCAAAGGCGCGAGCGATGCCTTGCGCGATGTCGCCAAACAAGTGCAACGCAACAAAGAGGCGTGGAACACGCCCACCGAACAAATGCCCGTCTTTGGCACCATGGCGGCCCGCTTTAACGACGACGGTGTGACAGCGCTCTACCAAGCACTCAAGGGGCGATTAGGTGAACTCGGCTTACATCTCAAAAACGGTTTATTGCCTTTGGTGAAAGTGCGATTCAGCACCAACCAAACACCCATCGTTCCAGCTGCACGCACACGCTATCTCTCGGAAATCAGCGACACCGTGCGTGGCTACAAAAAACGTGCACGCGCCCAAGCCAAACTCGCACGCGAAATTCAACAACTTAACGCCGCTGCCGACATGCTCGAGGTGGACAAGCCCGGCCGTGCCAAAGCTGCTGAAGCTGCACGCGACTTGGCCAAGCAACGCGAAGAAGGAATGGGCGGTCCTGAGCGCAAACTGCTGACCCACTGGCCCGATATGCAAGCCGCCTATGCGGCAGACGAATACGTCGTCAAAATTCGCGACAAGGAAATTCGTACCGCACTCACCACCAAGTCATTGAGTGGTACCACGATCCGCAAAGTCTCTCTTCCCCAGTACGAAGACCACGGCGAAATTTTGAAGTGGCTGATGCTCGACAACGTGCCTGGCAGCTATCCCTACACCGCAGGCACTTTTGCGTTCAAGCGTGAGAACGAAGACCCGACCCGCATGTTTGCAGGTGAAGGCGACCCCTTCCGCACCAACCGCCGTTTCAAACTGGTGTCGCAAGGTATGGACGCCAAGCGTTTATCCACCGCGTTTGACTCTGTCACTTTGTATGGCAACGACCCCGATCTGCGTCCAGATATCTACGGCAAGGTCGGTAACTCTGGCGTGAACGTCGCCACGCTCGACGACATGAAAGTGTTGTACGACGGCTTTGATTTGTGCAATCCAACCACCAGCGTGTCGATGACCATCAATGGTCCAGCACCGTCGATCTTGGCGATGTTCATGAATAACGCCATCGACCAAAACATCGACAAGTTCAAAACGGACAATGGTCGCGAACCTAATGAGACAGAAACCGCCAAGATCAAAGAATGGGTGTTGCAAAACGTACGCGGTACGGTGCAAGCCGATATCTTGAAAGAAGACCAAGGCCAAAACACCTGTTTGTTCAGCACCGAGTTCTCACTCAAAGTGATGGGCGATATTGCCGAATATTTTGTACACAACCAAGTGCGTAATTTCTATAGCGTGTCGATCAGTGGGTACCACATTGCTGAGGCAGGCGCCAATCCCATCTCGCAACTTGCATTCACCTTGAGTAATGGCTTTACCTTTGTCGAAGCCTATTTGGCGCGAGGCATGCACATCGACGACTTTGCGCCCAATCTGTCGTTCTTCTTCAGCAACGGCATGGACCCCGAATACACCGTGATGGGTCGCGTGGCGCGCCGCATTTGGGCGGTGGCGATGAAAGAAAAATACGGTGCCAACGAACGCTCGCAAAAACTTAAATACCACATCCAAACCAGTGGCCGCAGTTTGCACGCGCAAGAGATCCAGTTCAACGACATCCGTACCACGCTGCAAGCGTTGATCGCCATCTACGACAACTGCAACAGCCTGCATACCAATGCGTTTGACGAAGCCATCACCACACCCACCGAAGACTCGGTGCGCCGTGCAATGGCAATCCAGCTCATCATCAACCGCGAATGGGGTCTTGCGAAAAACGAAAACCCCAGCCAAGGTGCGTTCATCATCGAAGAGCTCACCGAGTTGTTGGAAGAAGCCGTGCTGGCGGAGTTTGAGCGCATCGCTGAGCGCGGTGGCGTTTTAGGCGCCATGGAAACTGGCTACCAACGTGGCCGCATCCAAGACGAGTCCATGACTTACGAGATGCTCAAGCACACGGGTGAACTACCCATCATCGGCGTCAACACATTCCGCAACCCCAAAGGCGATCCCGTGCCAGACGCCTTGGAATTAGCGCGCTCAACCGAAGAAGAAAAGCAGAGCCAGTTGAAGCGTCTGCAAGACTTCCATACCCGTCACCAAGCAGAGGCTGTCGTGCAAATTAAACGTTTGCAAAAAGCCGTGATCGATAACACCAATGTCTTTGAAGTGTTGATGGACGCTGTGCGGGTTTGCTCACTTGGGCAAATTACCAACGCATTGTTTGAAGTAGGCGGGCAATATCGCCGCAATATGTAGTTTTTTATTCTTGCAAATTAAACATGCCATGTTTAATTTACAAGGATGTTTTAGCAATTTAAATGTTGCTTTCGCTCATCTTCTCCCCCAAGCGAACACCCAACCCCGGCTCCCAATGTTGGTTAATCACCAGCGTGTTCTGCGGCCACAACATCACCACGGTAGAGCCCAATAAAAAGCGGCCCATCTCTTCGCCTTGTTGCAAATGAATCGATGCATCGTCGTAATGCCACTCACGCACCGTGGGTGAGCGCGGCGGATTGACCACGCCATGCCAAGTGGTCGCCATACTGCCCACAATCGTGGCGCCCACCAGCACCATCACAAAACTATCAAACACGCACACCACGCGCTCATTGCGGGCAAACAAACCAGGCACGCCTTGGGCCGTTGCAGGATTGACCGAGAACAAATCTCCTGGCACATGGATCATGCGCAACAAACGGCCTGCCGCTGGCATATGGATACGGTGGTAGTCCTTAGGGCTTAAATAAATGGTCGCGAAGTCACCGTTATCAAATTGGGCTGCCAGTTGTGCGTCACCGCCCAGCAAAGCACTAGTGCTGTAGCGGTGCCCTTTGGCTTGAAAAATCTGGTCGCCACCAATGCGGCCGAACTGACTGATCGCACCGTCTACTGGACAGATCCACTGCGCATTTGTCAAAGGCCGGGCATCTGTTTTGAGCGCGCGCGTGAAGAAGTCGTTAAAGCAGGCGTAATGCGTGATGTCAGCATCTGCCGCCTCGTCCATGTTCACGTGATAACGCTTAACAAACCAACGGATAACGGCGTGCGTCAAGCGTCCCCCATGCCAATTCGCAAAACGGCCTGCGAATTCGGTCAAGGCCTGTTTAGGTAATACATATTGCAGATATACGCTGAGAGGTGTCGTCATAAGTTTGAATTTTAGGCGGGGCACAATGTGAACATGCAAGAACCTCTTTTTGAATGCAAACAACTTGTAAAACTTTATGGCAACGCCACCGTGGTGGATGATTTATCGTTTCATCTGCAAGCAGGTGAGTGTCTTGGTGTGATTGGCCCAAATGGCGCCGGCAAAACCACCACCTTGCGCATGTGTTTAGGCCTGACTGAGCCTGATGCAGGCACTATCCAAGCCTTTGGTATGTCTATGCCGCGTGATGCGCTGGCTATCAAATCGCGCTTAGGCGTTGTCAGCCAATTCGATACGCTTGATCCCGATTTCACTTGTGTGGAGAACCTGCGAGTGTTCGGCACTTACTTCGGCATGTCACGCGCGGCCATTGCAGCACGGGTTCCAGAGTTGCTCGAATTCGCTGCACTCACCCACAAAGCCGATGCCAAACCGGGTCAACTCTCAGGCGGTATGAAGCGTCGATTGAGTTTAGCCCGTGCGCTCATCAACGACCCTGATATCTTGTTGCTAGACGAACCCACAACAGGCCTTGATCCCCAAGCGCGCCATCTGATGTGGGAGCGTTTGCAGCAACTGTTACAACAAGGCAAATCGATATTGCTCACCACGCACTTTATGGATGAAGCTGAGCGCCTGTGCAACCGTTTGCTACTTCTGGACCACGGTAAAAAAATTGCCGAAGGCACTCCGCGTGACTTGATCTCACAACATCTGGAACCGGATGTCGTCGAGGTGTATGGGCAAGAAGCATTGGCATTGGTAAATAGCCCACTTGCGCATCTGGCCCAACGTACGGAGACCAGCGGTGAAACCGTTTTCTTTTACACAGTAGATGCGACGTCACTTTTACAAGCTCTGAGCGAGCACACCAGGCTGCGTACTTTGCACCGCCCCGCTAACCTAGAGGACTTGTTTTTAAAAATGACAGGTCGCCAAATTCGAGAGGGGGCATAAACCATGCGTCACTATTTCCGTTTTTGGCCTGTCTTTATGCGCAACCTTTTCGTATGGCGCAAATTAGTGATTCCGAGCTTGGTGGCCAATATCGCGGAACCCTTGATGTGGCTCGTCGCATTTGGTTACGGCATGGGCGCCTTGATTGGTGAGGTCACTTTGGATGGTGTGCAAGTACCTTATTTGCTTTTCTTAGCAAGTGGCTCTATTTGCATGAGCGCTATGAATGCGGCCACCTTTGAGGCTTTGTATTCCGCTTTCTCGCGCATGCATGTGCAAAAAACTTGGGATGGCATCATGAACGCCCCCATTCGACTAGAAGATGTGCTGCTTGCTGAAATGCTCTGGGCCGCCTTCAAATCTTTGTTCACTATCACTGCCATCTTGGGTGTGATGATGGCTTTAGGAATCACGCAAAGCTGGAAAATCTTGCTCGCTTGGCCTAGCCTGTTATTTATCGGTATTACTTTTAGCTGCTTGGCCTTGATATTCAATGCATTGGCCAAAGGATATGACTTCTTCACCTATTACTTCACCTTGTTTTTAACACCGATGATGTTTTTAAGCGGGGTGTTTTTTCCAAGTGACCAATTGCCGCCTTGGGTGCGCGCAGTGGCAGAGTGGTTACCGCTGAGCCAGGCCATTGCATTGGTGCGTCCCTTATTCTTAGACCAATGGCCAAGTCAACCCTTGTTACATATAGGCGTATTGGCTTTGTATGCGGGTGTAGCTTGGGCCATTGCCCTGCATTTCACACGCAAACGCTTTAAAACTTAACGTTTCTACACAAAGCCCAAACACGTAAGTGGTGCGGATAATATCCGTAGCTAGGCGTCATTCAGATCAGTTTATTTATAAGTAAGAAAGTGTTTTATGAGTATTCAAACAGTAGGCATCATCGGTGCAGGCACTATGGGCAATGGCATTGCACAGGCATGTGCGGTCTCGGGTGTGAATGTGGTGATGGTCGATATAACGGAAGCCGCAGTCGCCAAAGGTATAGCAACCGTTAGCAACAGCCTAGACCGATTGATTAAAAAAGAAAAAATGACCGAGGCAGAAAAAACTTCTGCACTTGCGCGTATAAGCGGCAGCACGCAATACCAAGATTTACAAAAAGCCCGATTGGTCATTGAAGCCGCAACAGAAAACTTTGACCTCAAAGTCAAAATCTTGAAGCAAGTCGATGACTTGCTTGCAGCAGACGTCATCGTGGCATCAAACACCTCTTCTATTTCGATCACCAAGCTCGCAGCTGCCACCACGCGCGCAGATCGTTTTATTGGCATGCACTTCTTCAATCCTGTGCCCATGATGGCTTTGGTGGAGATCATCCGCGGTTTGCAAACAACAGACGCCACCCACGACGCTGTCCACGCACTAGCCAAGCGTTTGGGCAAAAGCCCGATCACCGTCAAAAACGCCCCTGGCTTTGTCGTCAACCGTATCTTGGTGCCGATGATCAACGAAGCATTTTTTGTACTCGCTGAAGGCTTAGCAACCCCTGACGATATCGACGCTGGCATGCGCTTAGGTTGCAATCAACCGATTGGGCCTTTGGCATTGGCCGACATGATCGGCCTAGATGTGTGCTTGGCTGTGATGGAGGTGTATTTAAGCGAGTATGGCGACAGCAAGTACCGCCCCTGCCCGTTACTTAAAGAAATGGTCGCCGCAGGCCAACTCGGCCGCAAAACAGGCCGCGGCGTCTACCACTATTGATACATCGCGTTAATCGACCTTGGCGCCTGAGTTCTTCACGACCTGCGCCCACTTTTTGTGTTCTGAGTCAATAAACTTAGCAAACTCGGCCGGTGTATTACCGCTGGGTATCGCGCCTTGCGCCAGCAGTTTTTCTTTGATGGCGGGAGAGTTGAGTGCCTTAGAAACCTCTTGCTGAATACGTGCAACGATTTCTGGTGGCGTACCAGCTGGCGCTAACAAACCAAACCATGAGCTGGCATCGAATCCTTTGAGTGCAGCTCCACCTGCCTGCTCTAGCGTAGGCACATCAGGTAGCGCCCCAGAGCGTTGGCTACTTGTCACGGCCAAGGCTTTGAGCTTGCCAGATTTGATCAACTGTAAAGACGAAGGCAAGTTGTCAAACATCACATCCGTTGCACCGCCTACTAAATCTAGCAAAGCAGGGCTAGACCCTTTGTAGGGAAAGTGGACCATGAAGGTGCCGCTCATGCTTTTAAACAACTCGCCTGACAAGTGGATGGATGTTCCATTGCCACTAGACGCCATATTGAGCTTAGCTGGATTAGCTTTTGCATATGCAATAAAGTCTGCGACTGTGTTGATATTACGTTCTTTGGCTTTTTCAGCGTTGACCACCATCACATTAGGAACACCCGCTACCAAAGTGATGGGCGCGAAATCTTTGATGGGGTCATAAGGCATTTTTTCGTATAGGGCACGGTTGATGCCGTGCGTACCTACGGTGCCCATCAACAGCGTATAGCCATCGGCTGGAGATTTAGCAACATTCTCTGCACCCAAGTTGCCGCCAGCTCCTGGCTTGTTGTCTACAAAAAAAGTCTGGCCAAAAGCCTTAGAGAGCTCTGGTGCAATGGCGCGGGCCAAGATATCCGTAGTACCAGCTGGCGCAAAAGGCACCACGATACGCACTTGCTTGTTAGGCCAAGCAGATTGAGCTTGCGACAAGCTAGCGCCTGCTACTAAAGCACACACAAGAGCGGCCTGCGTACAGGCCGCTAGTGCACTGCGTCGTGTACGATTAATCTGCATATTCACCTGCAGCTTTGATCACTGGCCCCCATTTAGCAATTTCTGCTGCCACGAATTTTTTGTGCTCTGCTCCATCGGTGCGCTTGTCAGTCACAACGACAGCGCCTAAGGATTCTTGTTTTTTAACGAATTCAGGATCTTTCAAGGCGACTTTCAAAGCCGCATTGAGTTTGGCAACAACATCCGCTGGTGTGCCTTTGGGCGCATACATTCCGTGCCAAATAGAAACGTTGAAGTCTTTCACGCCGGATTCATTCATGGTCGGCAAGTCTTTCAAAGCGGGTGTTGTCAAACGCTTCATCGTGGTCACTGCAAACGCTTTGATGGTTTTACCTTCGATTTGGCTAGAGGTATTCGTGGTTTGATCACACAGCAAATCGACCTGTCCGCCCATCAAATCATTCAATGCGGGCGCGGTACCTTTGTAGGGAACCGTCGTCATATCGGTTTGAACGGCTTGCTGGAACATCAGTCCACACAAATGCGATGCAGCACCTAAGCCAGCATTTGCCAAATTGATCTTGCCTTTGTTTTGACCAATCCATGTCACCAGTTCTTTGTAATTGTTGGCAGGCAAAGTAGGCCGCCCAACCAATGTCATAGGGACTTCATTGACCATACCCAAGAACTCAAAATCGTCCATGGTGTTGTAAGGCATCTTGCGATAGAGAGCGGGTGATGTAGCCATACCAATATGGTGAAGCAACACAGTGTGTCCATCTTGTGGTGCTTTCGATACTTTATTAGCCCCGATCGTTCCACCAGCACCTGCCACGTTTTCCACCACGACAGTTGTTCCTAGAGGCTTGCGCATAGCTTCGGCCAAATCGCGCGCTACGCGATCGGTAGGTCCACCGGCAACAAAGGGGACCACGATAGTGACAGGTTTGTCCTTGATAGGAAAATCAGCCGCCGCCACCCATGTTTGGCAACTAGCGGCGACGATAAGGCTCAGAGCAAATAACTTTTTCATAAGTTCTCCATATAGTGTGGATTGATATTAAAGGGGTAAACCTTAGATGCTAAGGCATTCTCGATCACTACCGATTATTCGGTAATTATTTAGGTGTTTACTGATAGCTACGCGCATCTTCAATCACTTTGCCGTCGTTGGGCAAACTACCCACCTCTACCAAGGCGATATCGGCCCGCAATTTAGTCACGTCTCGCACCGCTTCGCTGATTTTTTCAGCCAATCCCGCCGCTTCTAGGGTTTCCACTTTGAGCGTGAGTTGGTCGTTTGCCATTTCACCTGAAACGACTAAGCGCGCCCGCTTGATCGCAGGAAAACGTTTGGTGACTTCTGCTACTTGCCCTGGATGCACAAACATCCCGCGTACTTTGGTAGTTTGGTCTGCACGCCCCATCCACCCTTTGATGCGGGCGTTGGTTCTTCCAGTCGGGCAAGTGCCAGGCAACACGGCAGATAAATCGCCTGTGCCGAAACGAATCAATGGGTAGTCAGGGTTCAACGTAGTCACTACCAATTCACCTACTTCGCCTTCTGGCACGGGGTCGCCTGTTCCGGGACGCACGATTTCAACGATGACGCCTTCATCCAGCACCAAGCCTTCACGCGCTGAAGTTTCATACGCGATCAATCCAAGGTCTGCCGTGGCATAACACTGATAGCCTGCAATGCCCCGCTCAGCCAACCAGTCGCGCAAGCTGGGCGGGAAGGCTTCACCAGAGACCAAGGCTTTACGCACACTGGGCATTGCAACACCCATTTCAGCTGCCTTCTCCACAATGATTTTTAAAAAGCTGGGCGTGCCAATATAGCCAGCCGGTTTTAATTCGGCCATGGCTTGCACTTGTTGTTCGGTTTGACCGATACCGCCTGCAAACACAGTGCAGCCCAATGCATGCGCACCCGTTTCCATCATCGAGCCAGCAGGTGTGAAGTGGTAACTAAAGCAGTTATGGATCAACTCGTTTTCACGAAAACCTGCAGCGAACATGGCACGCGCCATGCGCCAGTAATCACCGCGCGCACCTTCTGGTTCATAGATGGTGCCAGGGCTTGCAAAAATGCGGGGCATCGCTTTGCCATAAGCAATTGCCGAGAAGCCACCAAAAATATCGCTCGCACGCTGCGCCTGTTGTTGTTCTAACAATTCGTGTTTGCGAATCACGGGTAACTTAGACAAAGCAGCTCGGCTGTTCACACTAGCGGCATCGACGGATTGCAAGCTTTTAGCAAAAGCAGGGGCGTTTGCTTTAGCATGCGCCACTTGCTTTGGCAACGCCGCCAACAGCGCGGCTTCACGTTGCGCGGGGTCACGCGTCTCTAACGCATCAAAATGGATACTCATACATCACTTAGTTATTCTTACGCTCAAGCCAACCAGCGCTTGCGGCGCTTGTAGCTCTTGGTATCTTTGAAATTCTTGCGCTCGCCACCACCCACGCCCAAATAAAACTCTTTGACGTCTTCGTTGCTAGCAAGGTCACTGGCCTTGCCATCCATCACGATGCGGCCAGATTCCATGATGTAGCCGTAATCGGAATAACGCAAAGCCATATTGGTGTTTTGTTCGGCCAATAAAAAGGTGACTTTCTC
>CAIRQX010000102.1 GCA_903880855.1 uncultured Burkholderiales bacterium
CCATGAGCAACTCCCATGGCGAATCGTCTGCTGATAAAAAGTTGCCCAACGCCACCGAGAGCGTGACGTCTTGGTCTTTAGACAAAAGCAAGAACGCATACAAATATTCGTTCCATGCCAAGAGCAAGGCATAGGTGCCCACTGCTACGAGCGAAGGCACCATCAAAGGTAAATACACCATCCAAAACAATTGCAAAGGTGTGGCGCCGTCCATACGGGCTGCTTCGTCAAGCTCATACGGCAGTTTGTCACTGGCTTGTTTGAGCACCCAGATGCAATACGGTGAAGCGATGGTCACCATGGCCAGTATCAACGCCCACTGGTTGTTTAACAAACCATAGAGCCCCATGGTTTTATACATGGGTACTGCCAAGAAGGCGGCGGGAATGAAGTAAGTGAACAAGGCCAAATTCATCACCGTGCGACCACCGCGCACCTTTAGGCGGCTGATGGCAAATGCGGCCGTGGTTGCGACAAACAAAGTAAGTGCCCCCACGGAAATAGCAATCAAAAACGAGTTGCCCAACTGCTGCCAAAAGTGGTCTAAATAAAAGTGATCGCGTTTGAACACAATTTCAAAGTTTTGCAAAGTGGGGTGTTCAGGCCACAAGTGGCCTGAGGTCGCGGTGTCGCGCGGTGAAATGGCAAACAACACCATGTGATAAAGAGGAAACAAAGTCCAGATCAGCACGGGAATGCCGATCAACAACAACTTGGCTTCGGCGGCAACTTTTTTCAAACTCATTTGGAGAGCCTCTTCATCATGAAGAACACCAAAGGCAAGATAAACGGTAGGGCCACGACGATCGACGCCATCGCCAAATCGACTTGGTCTAGGCGTAAATAGCGAATGCCCAGTGTGGCGAGTACATGCGTCATGTCCGCAGGGCCACCGCCTGTTAACAAATACACGCTGTTGAAATCACCCAGTGTCCAGATCATCGACAAAATCGTCGACGTTAAATACAGCGAGCGCATCGATGGCCAAGTGATGAAGGTGAACTTTTGCCAAGTGGTGGCACCATCGACGGACGCCGCTTCGTATTGCTCAGCAGGAATCGCTAAGCGGGCCGCGACCAGAATCAAAGTCCAAAATGGCAGCGACTTCCAGACATGCATCAACATAGACAAACTCAATGCCAAGGTGGGATCGTTCAACCAATTCGGACCATCTAAACCAGTCCAACGAAAGATCGCGCTGTTGATGATGCCCCACTCAGGGTTCAACATAAAACGCACCGACAAAATCGTGGGAATCGATGGCACGGCCCAAGGCAAGATAAAGATCGCCGCAACCCATTTCACCCACCAACGGGTGTTGACAAAAAAGCCAGACAGACCGAGTGCAACCACCATCTTGATGTTGATGGCCACCACCAAAAAAACAAATGTGTTGACGGCGCTTCTAAAAAAGATCGGATCTTTCATCAGCTCAACATAGCTTTGTGGATGGCGCGCCAACCACAAGCCATACCCCACAGGGTAGAGCACAAAAATAACAAATATCAACAGATACGGAACCACCATGGCGCGCCCCCACCATTGCCAGGCAGTCAAGGGAGCGGCAGACGTAGTGGGTAGGCTCAGGGCTGGGGCATTCATGCAGACAATTACTCAAAAAAACACCGATGCGAGGCCCTAGGCTTTGCGCATCGGTGTGTGGGGATAGCTTAATTGCTAGCGACTTCTTTGATGCGGGCGATCATTTCATCGACCGCTTTATCAGTAGGCACTTTCTCGTTCAAGATACGGTTCATGGCTTTGGCCCACACGTTCTCATTGTTGAGCACGGTGAACTTGTAGTTCTTGGTGATCTCAAATGGAACAGTGCCACTCATGAACTGGTTGTAAACAGCCAAGCGTGCTGGGTCTGCTTTCCAGAAAGGGCGTTGCTGAGCCGCTTTGGTCACTGGGAACCAACGGCCTAAAGAGCCTTCCACGTAAGGCGTGAGGTTTTGCTCTTCCAGCATGAATGCCAAGAATTTTTTAGCCAAATCTTTACGCTTAGCATCTTTAAAAATAACGCCTGTTTTCACCGCAGAGCGATAGATCATCTTGGTGCCATCAGGCTTCAGAGGAAAGCCTGAGGTCGCAATCAATTCGTAATAGTTCTTCTTGCCCAAGTCGCGTTGCTCTTGCGTCAATGCGGGGTTATTCATATCGTCTAACCATTTGGCCGCGATAGAAATCGTTGCATTGTGGGTCATCACAATGGTCTTGTTGTGAAACGCGACGTTGTTGTCCGGGTCTTTCCAGCTGGTAGAAGACGGTGGCGTACAGCCCTTGGCATAGACCGAGGTGTAGTCGTTCATCGCATTGATCAAACCAGCGCGAACTGAAGGATCGTCGACCAACAACTTGCCAGAATCGTTTACTAACTTAACGTTGTAAGCATCCATGAAAGTCAAGAAAGAAAAGAACGAATCGGTTGAATCGACGCCCATGGGAAAGCCTGTACCAAAGCCACGTTTACCGGTTTTTTGGCGGTAGCCAGCTTGCACTTTGGAACACCAAAAATCCCAGTAGCCACTCCAGTCTTTTGGAATATCTGTGTCTTTGTAGCCAGATTCAGCCAGCATGTCTTTCCAATACTGGATGTGCATGGTTTGCTGCTTGATGGGGTATGCGTAGTAAGCGCGGTTCTTGGCTTGGTTGTTGTACAAGAAGGTGGTTGACAGCGCAGCAGGCTCAAAGGTATTGCGCACCTTGTCAATCACGCTCGTGATGTCTTCCAACTTGCCGTCATAGGCCCACTTGGCCGTGACTTGGAAGTCGTAGGTATCTGCATACGCAATATCTGGAGGATTGCCTGAGTCCAAAGCCGCTACGGTTTTGGGAATCATGTCCTGAATCGGATACTGGGACAACTCGATCTTGATGCCCTTGTTTTTTTCTTCGAACTTTTTGATGGCTACAAAGAGCGCATCGTCTTCAGCTTTGTAAAAGCCCTTGACCCACCAAACGGTGAGTTTTTCTTGCGCAAAGGCTGGTCCACCGGCAGTGACCAAGCCTGCGGCGACCATTGCACCTGCTAGCCATTTGTTCAGTTTCATTGTCAATCTCCTAAGTTTTCTTAAAGACACAAGCGTATCAAGCCTGGGGCGCTATCGTATGATGATTGTTCACCCTTCCGATGCGGAGTTACCCGCACTCTGGCACGGGGCTGTGGACCGGTTTGCCGTCAAAGTGCGATTTGAGGTTGTTAAACGCCAAATCGGCCATGGCTTGGCGGGTTTGGCGCGTCGCACTGCCGATGTGCGGAGCCAACACGACGTGCGGAATGGCCCGCAAGGCCTCTGGCACATTGGGCTCGTTCTCAAACACATCCAAACCAGCGCCAGCGATCACGCCGTTTTGGAGGGCGTGGATCAAAGCCTCTTGGTCGACCACGGAGCCCCGCGCGACATTGACCAAAATGCCTTCTGGGCCTAAGGCTTTGAGCACTTCGGCATTGATAAGTTTGTTGGTTCCCGCACCGCCTGGGGTGATCAACACCAAGTAGTCGCAATGCGCGGCAAGCTCAGTGGGCGTTGGATAGAAGGGGTAAGGCAACTCAGCGCGTTTGCTGCGTGCGGTGTAGGCAATTGTCATATTGAAGGCCAACGCACGTTGCGCAATGGCTTGGCCAATGCGACCGATACCCACGATGCCAATGCGCGCGCCGGAGACTTTGCGCGCCAAGGGCATAGGGCCGCTGGTCCATTTGCCGTCTTTGACGTAGCGGTCTGCAGCGGGCAACTGGCGGGCGGCGCTGAGCATCAGACCAATCGCCAAATCAGCGACGTCGTCGTTCAACACTTTGGGCGTGTGCGTGACCATCACATTGCGGGCTTTGGCTGCGGCGACATCGACGCCGTCATAGCCAACGCCAAAGACAGAGATGATTTCTAGCGCAGGCAGTTGCGCAATCAGCGAGGCAGGTACTTTGGATTCGCCGCTGGCTGCAATGCCGCGGATCTGCGGTGCTAACTTAGCAAAAGCAGCGGGGTCTGTCTCGTACAAGCGGTCATGCAGCTTGAAAGCGGCATGCAACTGGGGTTCAAGAAAGGGCGAGAGTTTGGTGACGGACAAGATGTCGATGGCTGGCAAAGTAGGCTCCTAGGGCTTTCACGGGGTAAAGAATCAATGGTCATACCATAATATGCTTGCTCGCCCCCATTCAAGACTCGGGGAAACCAGTAATAGCGAGACAACATGACGGATAAACCCAAAAAACGCCCCGAAGATTTACGTAGCCAGCAATGGTTTGGCCGACAAGACCGAGATGGTTTTGCTTACCGCAGCTGGGTCAAAGGCAAAGGCGTGCCGCACGACCAGTTTGACGGCCGCCCCGTCATTGGTATTTGCAACACTTTCAGCGAACTCACACCCTGCAACTCCCATTTCCGCACTTTGGCTGAGCAAGTCAAGATTGGTGTCTACGAAGCGGGCGGTTTTCCCCTCGAATTCCCGGTGATGTCGCTGGGCGAAACCTTGTTGCGCCCAACCGCCATGTTGTATCGCAACCTGGCCTCGATGGACGTGGAAGAAAGCATCCGCGGTAACCCGATCGATGGCGTCGTGCTGTTGATGGGATGCGACAAAACAACCCCCGCTTTATTAATGGGTGCTTCCAGCGCCAACTTGCCCACCATTGGCGTGAGCGGTGGACCGATGCTCAATGGCAAATGGCGCGGCCAAGAATTGGGCTCAGGCACTGGCGTGTGGAGCATGAGCGAACAAGTGCGCGCCGGTACTTTGAAATTACAAGA
>CAIRQX010000103.1 GCA_903880855.1 uncultured Burkholderiales bacterium
ATTTGTGGCTGGTGCGCGCGGTTTTATTGACGACGTGATCCAACCTCATGAAACCCGTAAGCGCATTTGCCGCTCCTTGGTCATGCTCAAAGACAAAAAGATTGATAACCCATGGCGCAAGCACGGCAATATTCCGTTGTAAGCCTAGGAGAGACATATGTTTAAAAAAATACTCATCGCCAACCGTGGCGAAATCGCCTGCCGTGTCATGGCTACCGCCCGCAAAATGGGCATTCAGACAGTCGCCGTTTATTCTGAAGCCGACAAAGAAGCACGCCATGTGGCGATGGCCAATGAAGCCGTTTGCATCGGACCATCATCTTCGCGTGAGTCCTATTTGGTAGCCGACAAAATCATCGCTGCTGCCAAGGAAACGGGTGCCGAAGCGATCCACCCTGGGTATGGTTTTTTGAGTGAGAACGCTGAGTTCTCTAAGCGCTGTGAAGAATCTGGCATTGTTTTCATAGGACCTAAACACCATTCCATCGCAGCGATGGGCGACAAAATCGCTTCCAAAAAGCTCGCTGCAAAAGCAGGCGTGAATTGCATTCCTGGTGTGAACGATGCCATCGAAACACCGGAGAAAGCCGTCGAGATTGCCAAAAGCATTGGCTACCCCGTGATGATCAAAGCCAGCGCCGGTGGCGGCGGTAAAGGTTTGCGCGTGGCCTACAACGACAAAGAGGCGCTGGAAGGTTTCACAAGTTGCCGCAACGAAGCACGCAATAGCTTTGGCGACGACCGTGTCTTTATTGAAAAGTTTGTCGAAGAACCCCGCCATATTGAAATCCAACTGATCGGAGATTCACAAGGCCATGTACTCTATTTGAACGAGCGCGAATGCTCAATCCAGCGTCGCCACCAAAAAGTGATTGAAGAAGCCCCTTCGCCTTTTATCAGTGACTCCACCCGCAAAGCCATGGGCGAACAAGCGGTGGCTTTGGCCAAAGCAGTGAAATACCAAAGCGCTGGCACGGTCGAGTTTGTGGTCGGTAAAGACCAAAGCTTTTATTTTCTCGAGATGAACACCCGTTTGCAGGTGGAACACCCAGTGACAGAATGCATCACCGGTTTGGACTTGGTGGAATGGATGATCCGCATAGCCGCGGGTGAGCCACTCACCTTGAAGCAAGAAGATGTGCAGCGCAATGGCTGGGCAATCGAGTGCCGTATCAACGCGGAAGATCCTTTCCGTAACTTTCTACCTTCTACTGGCAGACTGGTTCGCTTCCATCCGCCAGAGCCCACCATGTTCCAAGGCAACACCGAGCAACTCTTCGGCGTGCGTGTAGACACCGGTGTGCAAGAGGGCGGTGAGATTCCGATGTTCTATGACTCGATGATCGCCAAGCTCATCGTCCATGGCCATGACCGCAATGATGCGATTGCCAAAATGCGCGAAGCTTTAAATGCATTCGTGATTCGTGGCATCAGCTCAAACATCCCGTTCCAATCCGCCTTGCTGGCGCATCCGCGGTTTGTCTCAGGTGAATTCAACACAGGCTTTATTGCTGAGCAATATGCCCACGGTTTCCGCGCCGAAGACGTTACCCACCAAGACCCAGACTTTCTTATTGCCTTGGCCGCCTTTGTGCGCCGCCGCTCGCGTGAACGCGCTGCGGGCTTAAGCGGACAGTTACCTGGCTATGACGTGAAAGTGGGACAGGCCTACACCATCATCACACTTGACGCCAAAGGCGACCACCACCACACGCAAGTAGAGGTAGACGACTCGATGGGTCGCCATGGCACTGCCATCATCAAAGTCAATGGCAAGAACTACGCGATTGCCAGCGAATCGCGTATCAACGATGTAGCGATTCAAGGTACTGTTAACGGACAACCGTTCACTGCGCAAGTAGAGCGCGGATCTGTAAAAAATCCTCTCGGACTAAAACTTCAACACAACGGCACTCGCATTGACGCTATGGTGATCTCTCCACGCATGGCCGAGTTGTACAAACTCATGCCATTCAAAGCACCGCCAGACTTGAGCCGTTTTGTGCTCTCACCGATGCCTGGTTTGTTGGTCGATGTGGCAGTCAAACCTGGCCAAAAAGTGTTGGCAGGAGAGCGTGTGGCGGTGATCGAAGCCATGAAGATGGAAAACGTCTTGTTTGCATTGCAAGACGGTGTGGTGAAAAGCGTGGTCGCCACCCAAGGCGAGTCACTTACCGTCGACCAGGTGATTGTGGAGTTTGAGGCATGACCTCCGTAAAGAGACCGTTCAAAGTTTTAGGCGTTCAGCAAATCGCCATTGGCGGACCCGATAAACATGCGCTCAAAAAACTGTGGGTCGATATGTTTGGCTTGGAAGTCACCGGCACGTTTAAAAGTGAACGTGAAAACGTCGACGAAGACATTTGCGCCATGGGTGTTGGACCTTTCAAAGTCGAAGTTGACCTCATGCAACCTATAGACCCCGAAAAAAAACCAGCGGTTCACACCACGCCCTTAAACCACATCGGCCTTTGGATAGATGATCTACCCAAGGCGGTCGAATGGCTCACTGCGCAAGGCGTGCGCTTTGCCCCAGGTGGAATTCGCAAAGGTGCGGCTGGGTTTGACATCACCTTTTTGCATCCCAAAGCCAATGAAGAATTTCCCATTGGCGGCGAAGGTGTGCTGATTGAGTTGGTGCAAGCTCCGAGCGAGGTGGTGAAAGCTTTCAGCGCACTGGCCGCGCAGCCTGACTAACCAGATTTACGCGTGTTGGTCAGCGCCTCCAGCCGCGCGCCTTCTTCTTTTTGTAAACGCCCAAGTCTGGCAGTTTTAGCCTCATAACGATTGCGTGCTAGGTTGGCTAAATCTTGCGACCAAGCATGCCAGCCTGTGAGATTTGCATCTACAGGTTGCAGTGCGATGCAATCCACAGGACACACGGGAATACACAACTCGCAACCTGTGCAATAGGGTTCTATGACGGTGTGCATGCGTTTGTTGCTACCAACTATCGCGTCGGTAGGGCAGGCGTCGAGGCACAACGTGCAGCCAATGCACCAGTCTTCATCGATCACCGCTAATGTGCGCGGCGCTTCCATACCGTTGTCTGGGTTGAGCGGAATCACTGCTTTCCCAGTGATAGCCGCTAAGCGAACAATGCCCTCAGCGCCTCCGGGCGGGCATTGATTGATAGAGGCTTCTTCGTTGGCAATTGCTTGTGCGTAATTCAAGCAATCGGGATATCCACAACGCGTGCATTGCGTTTGCGGCAGGGCGTCAACAATGCGATCGACCAGACTCACTTGGCTGATCGAGTGGCTTTTTTGGCAGAAGCCTTAGATGGTGATGCTTTAACAGTAGCGCGTTGAGTGGCAACGCTTTTAGCTGCAGCTTTTACAAGCTTGGGCTTAGTGGCTTTAGTGCGAACAGGCTGTGGCTTGTTGTGTTGTGCAATAAAGGCTTTCACCACGGGATACACCACATCGCGCCAACGGCGTCCGCTAAAAATACCGTAGTGGCCAGCGCCTTTGGCCTCTAAATGTTCGCTGTCTTTGTCGGGTATGCCGGTACACAATTTGTGCGCTGCTTCAGTCTGACCTGAGCCAGAAATATCGTCTAACTCGCCTTCGACAGTGAGTAATCCTGTATTGCGAATGTCTTGGGGACGCACCAACTCCATCACGCCTTCGGGTGACTTGACTTGCCATGTGCCGCGCACAAGTTTGAATTCTTGGAATACCGTGTTGATGGTTTCCAAGTAATAGTCAGCATCCATGTCGAGCACCGCGTTGTACTCATCGTAGAAGTAGCGGTGCGCTTCAGCGTTGGTATCGTCGCCTTTGATCAGGTCTTTGAAATAGTCGTAATGGCTTTTGAGGTGGCGGTCGGGGTTCATCGCCACAAAGCCGCTGTGTTGCAAGAAGCCTGGGTAGACACGACGGCCAGCGCCAGGGAAGTTTTCAGGCACGCGATAAATCACGTTGTTTTCAAACCAACTAAAGCTCTTGTTCATGGCCAGGTTGTTCACGGCCGTGGGAGACTTGGTGGCGTCAATCGGGCCGCCCATCATGGTCATGCTGAGTGGAATTTTTTCTCCGCGTGATGCCATTAAAGATACTGCGGCTAGAACCGGCACCGTGGGTTGGCAAACACTGATGACGTGGCAGTTACCGTATTTCCCTTGCAGATGGCGAATAAAGTCTTCGACGTAATTGACATAGTCGTCAAGGTGAAACTCGCCTTCACTCATTGGCACCAATCGGGCATTGCGCCAGTCGGTGACATACACCTTGTGCTCTTTGAGCATGGTTTTGACGGTATCGCGCAATAGCGTTGCATAGTGGCCAGAAAGAGGTGCTACGATCAAGACGACAGGTTGACCTTTGATCTTGGTCAGGGTCTTGGAGTCATCTGAAAAACGCTTGAATCGGCGCAATTCGCAAAATGGCTTGTCTAGTTCGATGCGTTCATGGATGGCAATTTCCACACCATCTATATCAATAGACTTGATACCGAACTCTGGCTTTTCGTAATCTTTGCCCAAGCGGTAGATCAAATCGTACCCAGCCGATACCCGTTGACCAAAAGACGTACCACTAATTGGCGACATGGGATTGCTGTAGAGCTTGGCCGTGGCATGCGCAAAATCAGCAAACGGCTCCATCAAAGAGCGCTGGGTTTCAAAAATTTTATAAAGCATGCAAAGGGTCTCTCAAAATGGTGCCTGTGCAATATAACAGTGCAATATGAACTTAAATTGGGGGCTGTCCCCCAATTTACTGGACGACTTTGGCGATGGAAGCGCAGACGTGGTCTATATTTTTGCTGTTCAAAGCCGCTACACACATACGCCCTGTGTCTGTGCCATAGACGCCAAACTCATTGCGCAGACGCACCATTTGGTCTTTGGTCAGGCCTGAATAACTGAACATGCCGATTTGGCGGGTAATGAAACTCATGTCTTGTTTCACGCCAGCGGCTTTTAGGCCATCCACCATTTTTTGACGCATGGCTTTGATGCGCACGCGCATTTCGCCGAGTTCTTTTTCCCAAATGGCGCGCAGCTCTGGGTTGCCCAACACCGCTGCAACTACCGCGCCGCCGTGAATAGGCGGGTTGGAATAGTTGGTGCGGATGACGATTTTGAGTTGACTCAACACACGGCCGCACTCTTCTTTGTCTTTGCAGACCACACTCAATGCGCCCACACGCTCGCCATAGAGGCTGAAGCTTTTCGAAAAAGAGGTTGACACAAAGAAGTTCAAACCGGCAGCCACGAACTTTTGAATCACTGCGCCGTCTTCTTGGATACCGTGGCCAAAACCTTGGTAGGCCATGTCTAAAAATGCAGTGAGGCTTTTGGCTTTCACCACGTCGATCACCTTGTCCCACTGCTCGGGGGTGATGTCATAGCCAGTTGGGTTGTGGCAACACGCATGCAAAACGACAACCGTGCCAGCTGGCGCTGCATTGAGAGAGGCGAGCATGCCGTCAAAGTTGATGTCTTTTTTGCTGGCGTCGTAGTAGGCGTATGTCTCGACAGTGAAGCCAGCATTGGTGAATAAACCGCGGTGGTTTTCCCAGCTTGGGTCAGAAATCAGCACCTTGGCTTTTGGGTTCAAGTGGCGCAGAAAATCAGCGCCGACCTTCAAGCCGCCTGTGCCGCCCAAACCTTGCACCGTAGCCACGCGGCCAGAAGTGACAGGCTCGGAATCTGCACCAAAGACCAAATGTTTGACCGCCGTGTCGTAAGCCGCAATGCCGTCAATTGGCAAGTAGCCACGCGCACTGGGGTGCGACATCATGGTTTTTTCGGCGGCTTGCACGCACTCCAATAAAGGTAGTTTGCCGTTGTCGTCAAAGTACACGCCAACGCCTAGGTTTACTTTATTGGGGTTGGTGTCGGAGGCAAATTGCTCGTTGAGACCCAAAATCGGGTCGCGGGGTGCCATTTCGACAGCGGTAAACAGTGACATCGTGGGTCCTTGAACTGGGGTAAAAAGGGAGTTTCTAGGGAGATTGGCTCAGTCTGAGGTAGGCTTAAGCGTTTTCCCTATATTTTAATCCCCTGCAGCGCATGCTTTTGAGCATGCCATTATGAAACCCATGCCCACGCCATTAGCCGTTGATTTAGAACTTGCCAAAGCCCAGGTAGAAGCCAAAATTGCAGCTGAAGGTGCCGCAAGTCCTGCTGCTGGCGTATTTGTGAGTTACCCCGGCTCGCCGTTTGAGTTGTTCCAGCCCTACCAGCCAGCAGGGGATCAGCCCACCGCCATCAACGAACTGGTGGACGGCATCAACGACGGTGAAGTCTTTCAAACCCTGTTGGGGGTGACGGGCTCCGGCAAAACCTTCACTATGGCCAATGTGATTGCGCGCATGGGGCGACCGGCCATCATCTTTGCGCCCAACAAAACCTTGGCTGCACAGCTTTACAGCGAATTCCGCGAATTTTTCCCTAAGAACGCGGTCGAATATTTCGTCAGCTACTACGACTACTACCAGCCAGAAGCTTACGTTCCGCAGCGCGACTTGTTCATTGAAAAAGACAGCGCGATCAACGAGCACATCGAGCAAATGCGTTTGAGTTGCACCAAGAGCATCTTGGAGAGACGCGACGTGATCGTGGTGGCTACCGTTTCAGCCATCTACGGTATTGGTGAGCCCGAGAGCTACCACCGCATGGTGATGACGGTCCGCGCCGGCGACAAAATTGGCCAACGAGACGCCATCGCCCAATTGGTGCGTATGCAGTATGAGCGCAATGACCAAGACTTCTCGCGTGGCAAATTCCGTGTGCGGGGCGACACCATCGATGTGTTTCCCGCCGAGCATTCCGAGTTGGCCATACGCATCGAGTTATTCGACGACGAAATCGAAAGTCTGCAACTCTTTGACCCGCTCACAGGCCGTATTCGTCAAAAAATCCCGCGATTCACCATTTACCCGTCGAGCCACTATGTCACCCCGCGCGACCGCGTGTTGGCGGCGGTTGAAATCATCAAGGTTGAACTTGCTGAGCGTTTGAAAGAATTGGTGGGCATGAACAAACTGGTCGAGGCCCAGCGCTTAGAACAACGCACCCGCTTCGACCTCGAGATGCTCTCTGAAGTCGGCCACTGCAAAGGCATTGAAAACTACACCCGCCATTTGTCAGGCGCCAAGCCTGGTGACCCACCCAGCACCTTGACGGACTACATGCCCAAAGACGCGCTGATGTTCTTGGACGAGAGCCACGTCATGATTGGCCAGCTCGGTGGCATGTACAACGGCGACCGTTCGCGCAAGACCACTTTGGTCGAATACGGCTTTCGCTTACCCAGTGCCCTTGATAACCGTCCATTGAAATTAGAAGAGTTCGAAAAGCGCATGCGACAAGTTGTTTTCGTTTCGGCCACACCTGCCGATTACGAAAAAACGCATGCGGGTCGGGTCGTCGAGCAACTTGTGAGGCCTACAGGTTTGGTGGACCCCCAAGTCGAAGTGCGTCCCGCCACCCACCAAGTGGATGACGTGTTGCAAGAAATTCGGATTCGGGTGGAATTGAAAGAGCGCGTGCTTATCACTACCTTGACCAAGCGCATGGCAGAGCAGTTAACAGACTATTTGAGTGACAACGGCGTCAAAGTGCGTTACTTGCATAGCGACATCGACACCGTAGAGCGCGTCGAAATCCTGCGTGACTTGCGTTTGGGCACCTTTGATGTACTGGTTGGCATCAACTTGCTGCGAGAAGGTATCGATTTACCTGAGGTCTCGCTCGTCGCCATCTTGGATGCCGACAAAGAAGGCTTTTTGCGATCGGAACGCAGTTTGATCCAAACGATTGGCCGTGCAGCCCGCAATATCAGTGGCAGAGCCATTCTGTATGCCGACCGCATGACCGAGTCGATGAAAAAAGCCATCGGCGAGACCGAGCGGCGTCGTGCCAAGCAGGTGGAGCACAACACCTTGCATGGCATCACGCCTAAAGGCGTTTTCAAGCAAGTACGCGATTTGATCGACGGCGTCTACAGCGAGAAGGCTGGCAAAGAGGCGCAAGAGCGCGAAATTGAAAAAGCCCGTATCGAAGACATGAGCGAGCGTGACATCGCCAAAGAGATCAAACGCCTAGAAAAGCTGATGATGGAGCATGCCCGTAACCTCGAATTCGAGAATGCTGCCCGGGTCCGCGACCAGTTGGCCAACCTGCGCGCGCAGGCCTTTGGTGGGGCTGGCCACGACAATATCGTGGTCTAAAAAAGGAGTACCCGACCAAATCCGTGGGGATTAAGGTATACTTGACTCTATTAGTCGACAAAGCCCCAACTTCACTTAAAGGAGCTCCCCATGCGTCTTACTACCAAAGGTCGTTTTGCTGTTACTGCCATGATCGATTTGGCGCTTCGCCAAAGCAATGGTCCTGTTACTTTGGCCGCCATCAGCCAGCGCCAACAAATCTCGCTCTCTTATTTAGAGCAACTGTTTGGCAAGCTTCGCCGCCATGAACTCGTCGAATCCACACGTGGCCCAGGCGGCGGTTATTCCTTGGGTCGCAAAGCGGCCGACATCACTGTCGCAGACATCATCGTGTCGGTTGACGAACCTATCGACGCCACTCACTGCGGTGGTAAAGAAAATTGCTTGGGTGAAAGCGGCCGTTGCATGACCCACGAGCTGTGGACTTCCTTGAATCAGCGTATGGTCGATTTTTTAGACTCTGTCAGTTTGCAAAAACTGGTTGACGACCAATTGGCCAAAGGCATAGAGATCGAGAACAAACCCAGCATGCGCAAAGCCATCTCTGCCATGCCTGTATCCAAGCCCATCCACGTTAACGCACCCAACTCAGTCTTTGCCTTGGGCAACGCTTTCGCTAAAAACTAAAACTGCCGGCCAACACCATGGACATGACCCCACATTTCCCGATTTACCTCGATTACGCCTCGACCAATCCGGTCGACCCCCGCGTGGTCGACGCCATGATTCCCTGGTTGCGCGAGCACTTTGGCAATCCTGCCTCGCGTAGCCATGCATGGGGTTGGGAAGCAGAGGAGGCGGTAGAAAAAGCCCGCGCAGACGTCGCCGCCTTGATCGGCGCTGACCCCCGCGAAATCGTGTGGACTTCTGGTGCAACCGAGTCGAACAACCTCGCTATTAAAGGCGCGGCACATTTCTACCAAACCAGAGGCAAGCACCTCATCACCGTCAAAACCGAGCACAAAGCGGTTTTGGACACCATGCGTGAACTCGAGCGGCAAGGTTTTGAGGTGACTTACCTCGACGTGCAAGCCGATGGTTTGATCGACATGGACGTTCTCAAAGCGGCGATTCGTAAAGACACCATCCTGATCAGCGTCATGTTCGTGAACAACGAAATTGGCGTCATCCAAGACATTCCTGCCATCGGCACGCTGTGCCGTGAAAAAGGCATCATCTTCCACGTCGATGCGGCGCAAGCCACGGGCAAAGTGGAAATCGATATGGAAACCTTGCCCGTCGATTTGATGAGTCTTGCTTCCCATAAAACTTACGGCCCCAAAGGTATAGGCGCTTTGTATGTGCGTCGCAAACCACGTGTGCGTTTAGAAGCGCAAATGCACGGCGGTGGCCATGAGCGCGGTATGCGCAGCGGCACTTTGCCGACCCACCAATGTGTGGGCATGGGTGAAGCCTTCCGTATCGCCAAACTAGACATGGCCCAAGACCTCGCCAAAGCCAAAGCTTTGAGCAAGCGTCTGCTCGATGGCTTAACAGGCATCGAACAAGTCTTTATCAACGGCCACTTAGAAAAGCGTGTGCCGCACAACCTCAACATCAGTTTTAACTATGTGGAAGGCGAGTCCCTCATCATGGGTATCAAGGGCTTGGCGGTGTCATCTGGTTCTGCTTGTACCTCTGCCAGCTTGGAGCCTAGCTATGTATTGCGCGCATTAGGCCGCAGCGACGAATTAGCCCACAGCAGTTTGCGTATGACGGTCGGTCGTTTCTCCACCGAAGAAGAAATCGACTACGCGATCGAGACGATCAAACTCAACGTTGCCAAACTCCGCGACTTAAGCCCGCTGTGGGATATGTACAAAGAAGGCATCGACATCTCGACTATCCAATGGGCTGCTCATTAATTAGCATTTAGAAAAATTAGGACAAAAAATGGCTTATTCAGAAAAAGTAATCGACCACTACGAAAACCCTCGCAACGTGGGTTCGTTTGAAAAGGGTGACGACTCTGTCGGCACCGGAATGGTCGGCGCACCTGCTTGTGGCGATGTGATGAAGTTGCAAATCAAAGTCAACCCCGTCACTGGCGTGATCGAAGACGCACGATTCAAAACCTATGGTTGTGGTTCAGCCATTGCTTCTTCCTCATTGGTAACCGAATGGGTCAAAGGCAAAACACTGGACCAAGCCGCTGCTTTAAAGAACAGCGAAATTGCAGAAGAACTTGCGCTGCCACCTGTGAAAATTCACTGCTCTATCTTGGCCGAAGACGCCATCAAAGCCGCAGTCGAAGACTACAAAAAGAAACACGCGCATTAATTTTCCCTAGGTATTCCCATGGCTGTCACCCTGACCGAATCTGCCGCTAAGCACGTCAACCGTTATCTTGCCAAACGTGGCAAAGGTTTGGGCGTGCGATTGGGCGTCAAAACCACAGGTTGCTCTGGCTTGGCCTACAAACTCGAATACGTAGACGCATCCGAGCCTGAAGACGTCGTCTTTGAAGACCAAGGCGTTAAAGTCTTGGTGGATCCAAAAAGCTTGGCCTATATCGATGGCACCCAACTCGACTTTGTGCGCGAAGGTCTGAACGAAGGCTTCAAGTTCTCTAATCCGAACGAACGCGACCGCTGCGGCTGCGGCGAGTCGTTCCGCATCTAAGGTGATTGACGCGGCTGGTCCGTTGTCGGCGCAACTCGCCGTCAACGATTTTGAACTCTTTGACATTCCAAAACATTTCGCCCAAGACCGTTCAGCTTTAGACACGCGCTGGAAAAACCTGCAGCGTGAAGCTCACCCTGATAAATTTTCTGCACAAGGCACTGCCGCCCAGCGCGTAGCCATGCAATGGTCGGTGCGCATCAATGAGGCCTACCAACGCCTCAAAGACCCACTGCGTCGTGCCGCTTATTTATGTGAACTCGCTGGCGCGCCTATCAACGCAGAGAACAACACCGCTATGCCGGCTGAATTCTTGATGCAACAAATGCAATGGCGTGAAGAGTTGGACGATGCCACTACTGCCGATTCGCTCCAAAATTTACATCAAGAAGTTTTGCAAACCCGAGCTGCAGCTTTGGCGCATTGCGAAGCCTTGATTGACCAAGCACAAGACTTTGCCAAAGCCGCGCAACAGGTGAGGGCGCTTATGTTTATCGAACGCTTTGTCAAAGATATCGATACACGTCTTGACCAACTTGATGCCGCCTAAATATCACCTAGACGACTCTCCATAGCCATACTTAAAGCGACAATACATTTCTATGGCGTTGTTACAAATTTCCGAACCTGGACAAGCCCCTGATCCGCATCAGAGGCGTATCGCGGTGGGCATTGATTTAGGCACCACCCATTCATTGGTCGCGAGCGTTCGCAATTCTGTGGCAGAGTGCTTGCCTGATGCACAAGGCCAAGTCATCTTGCCTTCAGCAGTGCGCTACTTAGAGAATGGTGGCAGACAAATTGGTAGCGACGCATTGCTTGCACAAGCAGAAGACCCGCAAAACACACTCGTCTCCGTCAAACGTTTTATGGGCCGTGGGTTGAAAGACATCGCCAATGCCGACAAACTACCTTACCAATTTGTCGACAAGCCTGGCATGTTGGCCATTCAAACACGCGCAGGAGAAAAATCTCCCGTTGAAGTCAGCGCTGAAATATTAGCCACCTTGCGCTTTCGTGCAGAAGACACGTTCAACGACGATTTGTATGGTGCAGTCATCACCGTGCCCGCGTACTTTGACGACGCACAACGCCAAGCCACCAAAGACGCGGCCCAACTTGCTGGACTTAACGTCTTGCGTTTGATCAACGAGCCCACAGCTGCAGCTATTGCCTATGGACTAGATCAATCGAGTGAAGGTGTTTATGCCGTTTACGACTTAGGCGGTGGCACTTTTGATATTTCTATTTTGCGTTTGACGCGCGGTGTGTTTGAAGTGCTTGCTACCGGTGGCGATTCTGCTCTTGGCGGCGACGACTACGACCGCGCCTTGGTGGAGTTTGTGCAGTCCATTACATCATGCGTTGTAGCTACTCCTTCTGATAAAGCGCAAGTCATGGTGGCTGCGCGTGCTTGTAAAGAGGCGCTGTCGCAACATGACCGCGTGCAGTTTGAAGTAACACTTTCCAGTGGTGCTGTGTCATGCACAGTGTCCCGCGCGCAGTTTGAAGATGCGTGCAAAACTTTGACTCAACGCACGCTCAACGCAGTGCGCAAAGCCTTGCGCGATGCAGGCTTACAAAAACAAGATATCCAAGGCGTGGTGATGGTCGGAGGATCCACCCGCATGCCGCACATTCAAACTGCGGTTGCAGATTTGTTGGGCTGCGAACCCTTGACCAATTTGAACCCTGACGAAGTCGTTGCATTGGGCGCTGCCATACAAGCCAACCAACTTGCAGGCAACAACCCCGACGGCGAGTTGTTGTTGTTAGACGTGATTCCCTTATCGCTAGGAATTGAAACCATGGGTGGCTTGGTGGAGCGTATCGTCCCACGCAACCAAACCATCCCCACCGCTATGGCACAAGACTTCACCACCTATCAAGACGGACAAACCGCTTTGGCATTGCATGTGGTGCAAGGTGAACGCGACTTGGTTGCAGATTGCCGCAGTTTGGCGCGTTTTGAGTTACGCGGTATTCCACCGATGGCTGCTGGTGCTGCGCGCATTCGTGTCACCTTCACAGTGGATGCAGATGGCTTGTTGAGCGTTGCGGCCCTAGAGCAGCACAGCGGTGTGCAAGCCAACATCACAGTCAAGCCTAGCTATGGTTTATCAGACGACCAAATCGCCACCATGTTGCAAGACAGCTTTAAAACCGCAGAGCAAGACATTAAAACCCGCGCTTTAGTAGAAGCGCGCGTAGACGCAGACCGCATGTGGCTTGCGACGCAGAGTGCATTGGAAGCAGATGGCGACTTACTCTCCGAAGAAGAACGAAGCCACATTAAAAACTTGATGGCAACCACACTAGAAGCTAAAAAACTAGAAGAAGCTGCCGCAGTAGAAGCTGCAACAGAAGCCCTTGCCAAAGGTACCGAAGCCTTTGCCGCACAACGCATGAACCGAGGCATTCAAAATGCCTTGTCGGGTCAACACATAGAGTCCATTTAATGCCAGTCATACAGATATTGCCACACGCCGAACTTTGCCCCCAAGGTGCACAACTCGATGTGCCTGCTGGCACCACGATTTGCGAAGCCTTGTTAGACAACCATATCAACATCGAGCATGCTTGCGATATGAGTTGCGCTTGCACGACTTGCCACGTGATCGTGCGAGAAGGATTTAATTCACTCAACCCTTTGGATGAGACCGAAGAAGATTTGCTAGACCGTGCATGGGGGCTTGCACCCAACTCGCGATTGAGTTGCCAAGCCATCGTGGCGCAACAGAGTTTGGTGATTGAAATACCCAAGTACACCATCAACCACGCCAAAGAAAACCATTAAGCCATGCGTCAAATTTTCTTAGACACCGAAACCACAGGCTTGTCGCCAGAAAACGGAGACCGTATTGTTGAGATTGGTTGTGTTGAATTGGTCAATCGCAAACTCACTGGTAAGAACTTGCACTTCTACCTTAACCCTGAGCGTGACAGCCACGAAGACGCGTTGAAGGTGCATGGCATCAGCAATGAGTTTTTAAAAGACAAGCCGAAGTTTGGTGAAATTACAGGCGAGTTTTTGGAATATTTGCAAGGCGCCGATGTGTTGATACACAACGCACCATTTGATGTGGGCTTTATCAATAAAGAACTTGAGTTACAAAAGCGCCCACCCCTTAAAACCTATGTGAACAGCGTTACCGACACCTTGGCTATGGCCAAAGACATGTTTCCAGGCAAACGCAATTCTTTGGATGCACTGTGCGACCGCCTAGGCGTTGATAACTCTGGCCGTACCTTGCACGGTGCTTTGTTAGATGCTGAGTTGTTGGCTGATGTTTACATCTATATGACGCGTGGGCAAGATGCGTTGCTTATAGAAGTAGAAGATAAAAGTGATACCAAAAATCGTGCGGCCGCTATCGATATGCAATCTCTAAAACTCATGGTGATTAGTGCTTCAGAGCAAGAGTTGGCTGCACATGAAGAGGTGTTAATGCTGATCGATAAAGCGAGCAACGGCCAGACTTTATGGCGCTCTGCGCAAGAGCGTGTGGCATAATATTTGTCTTTACCGCGCAGGGTAAGGGCGATTAGCTCAGGGGTAGAGCACTGCATTCACACTGCAGGGGTCGCAAGTTCGAAACTTGCATCGCCCACCACCTCAAGATATCCTTAAAGATATCAATTACTTAGGTTGATTTCAGGATTGATTTTTTAAGTTTTTAATTTATGCTTTACTGATAAAGCATATTTTTAACAGGTAGTTTTTCTGATATTTGTTCGCTCTTGTTACTATTAAGACCTGATTGAATTTAGTTACAAAAATGCATATGCTCACACTGCTTGTGAGCAACGATTTTTGACAAAAAAATCAGCGTAAATATCGATTGTTTCTCTCTGAAGACTTACTTATGCTCACACGGGTGTGAGCATTTATAAATTAGTCTTTTTCTACGTTTTACTTTAAGTGTGAGTGACTAATGAACAAGCGACATTTTCTATTAGGCTCTTTATCTTCTCTTGCTCTTCCAACTTGGGCTCAAGACTCTTGGGGTGAAAAAGCTGGATACCCAACGGGTTGGGGACCTGCGGGCAGCTTACAGATGTGGGAGGGTTACAAGGAATACCATGTAGGTAATTTCTCAGGTGGATTAGAAAAGATGTTTGCACATCAAGTTCTACGAGCCAGCCCTAAGCCATCTAATTTGATTGAAGCCAAAAGAAAAGTCAAAACCAGCTTTTTCATGGATGCTTCCGACTATGCCAATACATACAACTTGACTGGCTTATTGATTGCAAGGGGCAATGAAATTTGGCACGAGCAATATCGATTCAATCGAACTGCAGAAATGCGATTCTTTGGTTGGTCCATGACAAAAAGTATCGTTGGATTATTGACTGGTATTGCACTTCAGGAAGGATTGTTTACAAGTGTTGATGATCCAATAGAAAAGTATGTCAAGTCACTGCAAGGCCATCACTTTGCAGGTATTACTTTGCGCAACCTTTTGAATATGACAAGCGGCATCAATATTTGCGAAGCCTTTTGCAGCCCTAGTAATGGGTTTGAAAGGTATGGCTATTCACAAATTGGCATTTCACCAAGACGGGGCGAAGGCACTGATCAGATTAAGGGATTAATGCAGTTCCAATGGGGCATAAATCAAACGCAAGGTACAAGCTTCAACTACACAGATATTTGCCCAGTAATGGTTGCGTGGGCACTTGAGTCGGTTTATGCAAAACCGCTCGCGCGCATTACAGAGCGAAAGCTATGGCATCCTCTAGGCGCTAATGATGACGCTACATGGCTAACTGACTCTAAAGGATTTACTTTTAGCGGTGCTGGGTTTTCAGCCACGCTTAGGGATTGGGCTCGAATTGGTTTACTAGTAGCGCAAAACGGAATTGTTGATGGCCAACAGATTGTTTCTAAATCTTGGTTAGATGCTACTTCGAGACATGACGATATTGAGGGCGCTGTTAGGTTTAATGTCGCGCGTCCTCAAAGGGGTTACAAAAACTTTTTCTGGCACCACTCCAAAGATGGCCAAAAGCTGAGAATGGCTGGGAACCATGCTCAAAATATTCTTGTAGATAAAAAATCTGGCACAACCTTGGCTCAGACCTCAGTTGGTTATGCCAATAATGCCGAAGAAGTGATGTTCGCTCTTTTTAAATCAGCTTGTGAAATGTAAGCTGCTATTTTTCAAATAGATAGCATTGATTGAAGCCTTCAGTTTTGAAGATAAATCCAGCAGTATTTGCTTCTGTAAATCTATTGCACAACTTAAGGAGCAGCTACCTCGAGCATGATTTCATTGCGTCTAAACATGGGCAATGTCCAAGGTGGGTCATAGCGCGAGAGTTGCGGTGGGCTTAAGACTTTTAAAGACTTACGGGTTGCCCATGCGAATGCTTCATCTGTTTTTACTTGAACCCGTGCAAGAGTGTTAAATCCTGAATACGAGTGGACAAGAAAAAACTTGCTGGGCACTTCTCTTAAGGTGATTGCATCATTCTTAGGTTTTGGGATATTGGCAAGCGTGTACTGACTTGGCATAACAAAGTGGATACGCCATTTACTGGCGTTTTGTATATTCAATTCAGAGGATTGCGGTTCTGCTGTGACTGGGGCTGTCATCGCAATTTTTTGCGATACAGGTTCCGCAGTTACAGGGGCTGTCATTGCAATTTTTGAATTGCTATTCGTGTCAGTCGCTTGATTATTGCCAAAAATATAGTCGGCAATTAGTCTGAATCCTTTGGTTGAAGCTTCGTCCATATCGCCTTCAACAAAAGTTTCTGCTATTAAAAGCGGAGCGTACTTACGGATTTCGAAGAATCCATCCGTTTTGACGACTTCGTACTTGGGTTCTTCAATGGCCATGGCGCATCCAGTGCATAAAAGAAGTAGTGATAAACCTACAAAATAAACTTTGAGTTGCTGCATGGATAACCTGTTTTGTATAAGCGCCATTAGAGCGTGTCATTCGCATTTTAATGTTGCAGTAAATTAATTCAATTAGATTAGTATTTTCCTTACGATAAAATATATCTATATGATAATATCTAGAAGAATCGCAATCGTAATTGCCAGCTCATTCACTTGTTACCTAATCCTCTATCTCAATAAACTATTTTTTGACTCTTTTGATTTTTTATATGGAATCAACTGGATATTTATACCAAGCGGCATTCAACTTCTTCTCGTTTTAGTTGCGGTCACTGAAGGGGCTCTTGGTATTGTTTTAGCCACTTTTATTATTGGACTAGAAACTTACTATTTAGACTCCGTCTTACATACATCGATTACTGCATTTATTTCAGGTGGAGCTCCGTTGCTCGCCAGAAAAATTTGTTTTGACTTTTTAAGAATTGAAAAAGAACTTGAAAACATCACATTTCAAGACATTATCAAAATATCTTTTGTTTTTTCCTTACTCAGCGCAAGCCTTATTCAAATTTGGTTTTCTTTTATTGGTAAATCTGACGCCTTCATTCAAAGTCTTTTTGTAATGGTAGTTGTCAACCTAATTGGTACAGCATTAGTGCTTTTTTCTATAAGTTTGATCGCATCGAAGTTAAAAAACAACGACTCTTCTCAAAATTAGATAGCCACTTTTTTATTTGCTTCAATGTGGCTTATGAGGAAATAAAAAGTCCACAATATACTTACTTTAAATAAAGGTTGTTATGGATAATTTATATTTGCGTTTTCTTCGCATAGCTAGAGCGATAAAAATTCATAAAAATGAGACTAATAGTATCGACGCTACAGCAATGCTGTTATTGAATGAAGTTGCAGTACGGCACTTCGAAGGTAAAAATATCACAGTCACTGAAGCCATGTCTCTCAGCTCAATTGCTAGTCCTGCCACTATCCATAGGAAACTTGATGAATTACGCGAAGCAGGATTGATAGAGCAAATTTTTGAAGGTAAGAATCGCCGTACTAAATTTTTAGTTCCAACAAAAACTTCAAACACATACTTTGAAAAAATGTCTATTGCTATTGCGAATATTGCTAATACATAAATCAGCTTTTTTGTTATCTAACTGTATTCTTGATGCAATTGGCCAGAATTTCCTACTTACTGCCTTTTTTAAATTCTTTTATGGCTTTCCTCTATGTCTTATAACGGCCGACTTACGTCTCTCTCGCATGGTGGCGGATGCGGTTGCAAAATTGCGCCAGGCATCCTACGCGACATCCTAAAAGCTTCTCCTATTCGAAATCTTCCTACAGCATTACTTGTTGGTTCGGAGAACAATGAAGATGCAGCGGTTTATCAAATTAATGAAAACCAAGCTATCGTTGCAACAACTGATTTTTTCATGCCTATCGTGGACGATCCCTATGAGTTTGGTCGGATTGCAGCCACCAATGCAATTTCAGATATTTATGCAATGGGGGCACAACCCTTGTTCGCTCTTGCACTATTAGGAATGCCTATCAATGTCTTGCCATTAGATGTGATTCAAAAGATTTCATCTGGTGGTGAATCTGTATGCGCTGACGCCGGAATCATGATTGCGGGTGGGCATTCCATTGATACGGTCGAGCCAATTTACGGCTTAGTGGTAATTGGTATTGTTGATCCGAAGAAACTCAAAAGAAATAATGGAGCCAAAGAAGGCGATAGCATCATTTTGAGTAAACCACTGGGTGTTGGTATTTTGTCTGCTGGACTCAAAAAAGATCGACTTTCAGATGCAGGTTATCTAGAAATGATTGCGCTCACAACGAAGCTAAATACACCTGGTACGCTCTTAGCTCAGTTAGAAGCTGTGCACGCGCTTACCGATGTCACGGGATTTGGATTGGCCGGTCATGCACTTGAGCTAGCGCGTGGCGCCAAGTTAGAGGCAAAATTACAGTGGGACGCGATTCCAGTTTTAAGTGAAGCAGTCAAGTTAGTTCAAGCAGATATCTTTACAGGTGCATCCACACGAAATTGGATTGGCTATGGCGATGAAATTAAGCTGGCAAATCATTTGACGTTATGGCAACAAAATATCCTAAGTGACCCTCAGACCAGCGGTGGATTACTTATTTCCTGTGCGCCAGAATCTGAGGGCGAAGTACTCAATATTTTGAAAGCGGATGGGTTCAATGACGCCAAGAAAATTGGATTCTTTGCGCACGGTTCTGGTCTATCAGTTAGTTAAAAACTACTTCCACTCCATCATTTTTTCTAAGCGCCAACTAACAAACTCGACGCATAATTTTGTAAATAGGCGTATCTGGCGGGACACCTTCAAATTGATTTATTACCCCTTCGGATGACAAAGTTTCGCCGCTTAACCGAACACCTGTGTGATAAGAAAGAGATAGCGTCCGAACAGTTTTCTCATTGCAATCAAATTCCAATTGCATCCGCGTAGATTTATACATCTTTTTTGTATGCTGATTGACCTGCGGACTACGGTAATCAAGAGATGTCCAAACTTTGCGATGGTGTCCTAGGACTGTCACACTGTCTGTATCGATATAAAAGGTTCCAGCCTCGAAAAGACCGATGGAAGACCAATTATTTGCATTTACAAAACTAGCCGAAAGTATTGAGCACGCTAGCAGTATTGATTTCATCAGTTTCATAAAAACTATTCTACATTGCAGGCCTTGCCATAACCACAGCTTGGTAGGCATTCAATAATGCCTAAACTAGAATGTTTACAAGCCTTAGACTGTCTTACGCAATGTGAAAGGTACTAGTAAATGAATAAGAATCCACACAAAATCGTTATCGTAGGCGGAGGTGCCGGCGGCCTAGAGCTTGCGACCCGGTTGGGCAATTCATTTGGCCGTAAAAATAAAGTCACCGTTACTCTTGTAGACAAAAACCGTACGCATATTTGGAAGCCAAAGTTGCATGAAATTGCCTCTGGAAGCATGGACTTTGGCGACCACGAAGTTGATTACATGGCGCATGCACATTGGAATCACTTTACTTTTCGAATTGGTGAGCTTAAAGGCTTAGATAGGAATAATAAGACCATTGATCTTTCGCCCTATTTAGATGACGACGGTACTCCAGTAACCCCTATCCAGCAAATTGAATACGACACCCTAGTGATCTGTGTTGGCAGTTTAAGCAATGACTTTGGGACCCAAGGTGTTAATGAATTTGCTCTAAAACTAGAGACACAACATGACGCTAAGCAATTTCATTCCAAGATGGTTAATGCTTGTATTCGTGCCCATAACCAAAAAGAAGTTATAAATAAAAGTCAACTACATGTGGCCATTATTGGCGCTGGAGCAACAGGGGTTGAATTGGCTGCTGAGTTGCATCGAACTACCCGTGAAGTAGTGGCTTTCGGCCTTGACAAAATTGATCCAGAAAAGGATATCAAGGTTAGCTTAATTGAGGCCGCTGACCGAATATTGCCCGCCTTACAAGCTAGATTGTCATTGGCTACTGAAGACTTAATAAAAAAGTTGGGTGTACAAGTCTTCACTAACTCAAAGGTGATGGAGGTCATGTCAACTGGCATTCGGCTAGCGGATGGTCGAGTGCTTGAGTCTGAGTTAGTTGTGTGGGCTGCGGGAGTTAAAGCGCCCGATTTCTTAAAAGACCTGGGTGGTTTAGAAACCAATCGAATCAACCAGCTTGTAGTTCTTGATACCCTTCAAACCACCAGAGATAAGAATATTTTTGCTTTAGGAGACTGCGCCGCCTGTCCGTGTCCAGATGAAGAGGGTGGAAGAGGAGGAATTGTTCCTCCACGAGCGCAAGCAGCGCATCAGCAGGCATCGCATCTTTTTCAACAAATTAAACGCCGTCTTTCAAATAAAACATTAAGGGCGTATCGCTATAGAGATTTTGGATCGTTAGTATCGTTAGGGAAATTCAGTACAGTCGGCAATATGATGGGTGGCCTGATTGGTAAAAATTTCATGATTGAAGGGTACTTTGCTAAATTAATGTATTTATCCTTGTATAAATTGCACGAACTTGCTATTCATGGAGTTTTAAAAACTTCCCTTTATACCTTTGCAAGAATGATTACAAAACAGACCAACCCGGCAGTAAAACTGCACTGATTAGCATTAGCCCTCAATGGTGAAATCAAAGCAATCTATTTTTACTAAGTGCTTCCTGAGCAAGAATTAAAAAATTAATTGACCTCACCTGAATTTGATGGAAATTTGTTGGAAGCATATCGAACGAGTGCATTTGCCAAAGCAAGAATAAATATAGTTAAACCGAGTAAAAGTATTTCCATGTTGGTTTCATGCTTGTTGACTAAATCAATGATCAATCTTGTGACTGCTGTGATAGCTACATAGATTAAAAATCGTACAGGCATATGATTGGTCTTAAAGTAAATCCCCACCATTGCTCCAATTTCTAAGTAGATAAAAAGTAATAGCAAATCTTGAATTGATGCTGTTCCCTTTTGAATAATCATATGAAAGGTCTCGCCTGAAGACCAGACTGTTGCAGCACCTATTCCAAAAAGCGTTACCCTGTGAAAAAGTGAAACAAACAGGTTGCCAATAAGATCAGTCCATTTTTCAATACGAACTAATATTTTGGTATTGATATCTTCATTTGTATTTTGAGATGACATCATGTCTCCTTTTCTGATTTAAATTAGCCTTAGTATCAGTGAAACTTTCATAAAATACTTAAAGTCTTCACACCCTAAATTTACCAAATCTTTGTAATATGACCACCGTTAAACAATGTATCGATCAAAAAAAATAATACTATTTATTCAGTTTCATCTAAAGCTTCAACAGAAGACGCACTGAAATTGATGCGCGATAACAGAGTTCGGGCCGTATAAAGGACATGGCGCCTAGTGAATTTAGGAAATGTCGTAGATGAATTTTTGTGAATACAGAATCCAGATTACAAAGCTTGCGAAAACAACCATAAAACACATAAACAAAAGCCATCGATTTATATTTCTCAGACGCCTAATATCTTTCAATATAAGTTCTTGTTTATTCTCTAAATCGATAATTTTCAACGCATGCTGATCGTTTTTTTGTTGAATTGATTTAATTTGATCTAGGGCATTCGCGAGTCTATTTTCAAGTTGATCGTGTGGTGCTAAATCTGTTTCGTTTTTCTGCAAATCATCTTCAGTAACGGGTTGTGATGGTTTGCGATGTTTATCGATTAAGTCGCGCGCTTTATCTAGGACACTAGGTGCGTGCTCAATGAAGTTACCCCAAGGAATTGCTTTTAGTGCGCTTAGCCAAGGTATTGCCATGGTTATGTAGTTGTTTAGATGGCCTGTATGCCAGCTACCAGCCAACCAGTATTGGAAGTCTTATTCAAAGACATATTCCAAACCTCTTTGAAGGCTTCAGGCTGTGCGCCTGCATCTTCGCGAATCATCCCGGCGAATTCAACACTGGCAAGGTGGCCGTCTACAGACTCTTCTATGCCAAGTAATCTAGCCTCTAAAGTAATTACTTCAGTCTTGGTCATTTGGCCTACAGAACTAGCTGTATCGCGCTCAGCGATTTGCGCTTTGATTTCTTCCAGCATGTTGTCTGTCATCAGGTTACGAAGACTTTTCGTGTCAGAGCGGTCCCAGGCATCTTGCATGATCACAAAGTTTTCTTTGGCCTTGTTGACAAAGCCAACAGCGTCAAAGCCTGTGGGAATAGACCAATTAGGTTGAAATCCACCAATAGCAGAGCCAATCATGCTGCCTGAGGAGGCAGAAGAAGCATTCGTATGAGAATTGAATTGTGTTGACTGATGCTGCTGTGGGGGTGTTGCTCCAGCGCCTTGAAAGGCTAGAGGACTAGTGTTCGTATCAGCTTGACTGGTAGTTGCTCTGCGACGCATAAAGTAGCCCACCACCATCATGATGCCCAAAGCAATGAGACCAAACATCATGAATTGACCTAATTCTTCTCCAAAGCCCATGGAGCTTGCCAACCAAGCAAGCCCAAGTCCTGCTGCAAGACCACCCAACATAGCACCCCAAGGGCGTTTTTGAGGTGTGACTGGCGGGGCTGTAGCCGGTGTGGAGGGTGTTGCAGTTTGTGTAGGTTTGGAAGCGCCTTGTGTTTGCGACACATTGTTTGACTGCTGGCCCACTGACTTTCCAGACCCCAAGCGTTTTGAAGCCTCAGCACTTAAGCATGAAAACCCTAATACAAAGGCTAGGACAACAGAAAGAAATTTACCGTTCATAGTCAGCTCCAAAATTAAATCAACCGATGTAATTAAACAATATACAAAAACAGTTTAGCCCGCAGAGCGCAATTTTTAAAACGCGCCACTAATATCCATACTGGAATTAGTTTATTACTGTCAGACTAAATTTACACATTAAAAAAAATGTTCGTAAGGATGACTAGGAAACTTGTAGTTCCTGATGTTGAACAAGTTTGTTAAGTGAATTTTCAGACTTGTACTTCAAGAAATTCTCTCTATGTCGCCTATAAAAAAGTAGTCCTTCTGCGATGCTGCTAACTGAGGCTCCATCAGCTAGCATCATTTCCCAAAGACGCCAATCCTCTTGAGAGTGAGATGTAGTGCCAGGAAATCTTTTTTCATATTTGACGCGTTTTCCTAGACTGGTCCTGTACATCATGGATCCATGGTGCTTGTCTTTACGATTCCAATAGTGATCGCCATTGATTTTGATAGATTCACCAGGTACACGTTCTAGGATCTCGTCTTTTAACTCACCAGTTACTACGATATCGTAAGTAACGATATCCGCATTCTCATTGGACAGCAGTTCAATAGTGTCAGAACGAATCCAATTATCAGCACCAATAAACATCACATATTCGGTATTGACACGCGTCAACATGTCTTGAAAATTAGCGACAGTTCCTAAATTATTTTCCCTATGGATGAACTCTATTTCTGGATAAAGATCTTCGAGATGCAAGCAATCATGCGCACCATCGTCTACGAATAGTGTTCTTGTTGGTAATAAAGTTTGGGAAAGAATTGACTCAATGCAGTGAGCCGCTAAATGTCCATAGCCGTAAGAGGCTATTACTACAGTGATCATTATTATTTGCTCTAAGACAACGAAGTGGTCAATTCAAAAAACTTATTGCTTCAGCCTTTAACAATAACTGCGCATGCGAGCCTTGGTCCTGCATTTCCCGTAGGTTGAGTTTTAAAGTCGTCTGGGTCCCTGTGGACTATCAGTCCACGCCCCAAGATGTTTGTTAGTCCTGAATCTATCGTGATACTTGTAGATTCAAACTTTAATTTGGCATTACCGTTTGCATCAGCAACTAGAGAGGGTAAGTCACCTGTGTGATGGCCGCCAGTACCGTGGGCACCGTGGGCCTGTGTTGTGGGATTAAAGTGTCCGCCGGTACTCATGCCGTCACCGCTTGAACAATCACCCTTATCGTGAATATGAAATCCATGTTCAGCGTTGGGTTTTAATCCATAAACCTCGGCAATCACTAAAACCTTATTGCCAGATTGCGAAAAAGATACCGAACCAGATGTGTTATTGCCTTTTGTGGGGACAAGCTTTGCGCTAGCGGAGGGACCTTGATTTTGTGTGGCACAAGCAGTCAATAAACTCAAGCAAGATACAAGAAGTAGTTTGTTCATAAGAGTCCTTAAGTTTTATACCAGTAGGAGATAACTGGGTTTTGTAGAGGGGGTATTCGAATTGAATACATTTAATAAAATCCGCGGGACATGCTAGCACGATGGTGTGACATCTTGATGCTGTAGGGGGTTCTTTCATGTTGTTTAAATGGGTATAAATAACTGAAACGATAGTGACTTTTAGGACACATCTAATGCAACTTCTATCTCTTTTGAAATACTTTCTGGGTTGTCTTGCGGTGCATATCTCTTGATCACTTGCCCATTGCGGCCTACAAGAAATTTGGTGAAGTTCCATTTGATGCCTTCGCTGCCCAGGATTCCGGGTGCTTTTTCTTTGAGCCAGGTATATAGAGGATGCGCTTTATTGCCGTTGACGTCGATCTTCTCCATCATTTGAAAGCTCACGCCATAGTTACTTAGGCAAAAAGTTTCAATGTCTGCGTTACTACCGGGGTCTTGGCTTCCGAATTGGTTGCAAGGGAAACCAAGAACCACTAGCCCTTTGGGGCTAAGCGCTTTATGAAGATTTTCGAGACCTTTGAATTGCGGTGTAAACCCACATTGGCTTGCCGTGTTCACTATCAGTAGCACCTTGTCTGAGTAAGTTGAAAGAGGTATTGCATCCCCTTGGATAGATTTGGTTTCAAAATCGTAAATAGATTTCATAATGTCATTCCTGAGTTTGTATTACACAATTTTTACTTAGCCGTTTTTATTTTGCGACAGGCATCTGAGCAATAAAGCACTTGATCCCAGTTTTTGGCCCAAGCCTTTCGCCATGTCATTTCGCGTCCACATGCTTTGCATGGCTTATTTGGTAGGCTTTGTTTGTTGCCTTTAAAGCCAGTACGGTTCATTTTCCGTTTTCGCTGAGATCAATGCCCTCATGCTTTGCAATCATCTCCAGCGCTGATTCAAACAAAGCACGAGCCGAACCTGAAACAGAGCTTAAGTAGGCGTGAAGGTGTGCATCTTCGCTAGATTTATTCAGACAGTCATGGCTGTATTGCTCGAAGCTCGTGAGTTGGGTGATGATTTCTGCGACATGTTTGGGGCATTCGCACAACACATTGGTAGAAATTCCCGCGACGCGCATCAAAGTGTTGTCACTGAATTTACGCTGCGGAATGACGGTACCTGCAGACAAAGTACTGGCGTTTTGCGTTGTATCAATAAGTAAAACAGAGTTAATTAAATCTGCCAATTCTGAGTCCGGGATGGGTTCTCTTCGAACTAGCATGCCAGACAGTTTTAAAGATTCAATCACCTTTTCTTGTCCAAAGTTATACAAAATAATGACCTGAAGTGCTTGACTATTTTGAGCAAGTTTATGTATTTCTACCTGAACTCCAGCGTGCAATGAATTGACTTTCACCATCAAGATTTCTGGTTTTTTTTGAAATTGTGCGCCGAGTGCATCTGGAAGATCATTAAAAATGTCTGTGACCCGTATGGCATTGTTGTTGAAGCTAAGCGTAAATTTTTTTGATTCGATGCGACCCGCCAGCGTTAATCCGACCACTGCCAAAGATACGGTTTGATTTGGTGCTAAAACACGTGATTTCGTTTGATTTGAAGTCTGTTGTTGTTGCAACAGGTTATTCAATGCATGTGACGACAGCTTGGCAATATTGCTGATGGCGTGACCTTGTTCGGTGAGCCTTTTGAGGAGAGTGGCTTTGAGCACATCGTCGTCTGAGTAAAGCCGGTGTTTACCCAGTGTTTTATGGGGCGTAAAAGTGGCATATCGGATTTCCCAAATACGCAGCGTTGGGGTAGGAACACCGCTAAGGCTAGAAATGGCCCCGATTTTGTGAACGGGTGTATCTGGAAGGTGTGTATCGCTCATTTTTCTCTTTTGTGTAGATTATGAATAGATTAATAGATAAATTTTCTTTTATTGTATAGAAAAAATATGTTTTACAGTTAAATTACTTACTCATTGATATCTAACTGGAGGGCAAAAATATATGAAGATTTCATACATGCTTTGTAATAACAGCGGTAAAGGTCGGACTGTGCCGAGTGGCCAGGCGTGGCAGTGGATACATCAGATAGAAGATGAAAAGCAGATGTTGTCTGTTTTTACAAAACTTAAAAAAAGAATCCGAGAATGCAGACTAACGCTCGCAAATTTACACATAGAGCAGCACCATTCTTCAGACGAATTTCTTGAGCAGGCCACCTTTGAGTACAAGGGCCCCATCATTTATGACGACAGCATCATCCCTAAACGAATCATCAATATCCATGAAGACTCCGTCGAAGAAGATAAAAGCGAGACCGCCTAAAAATGCAAGGTGATAAACCTGATTCGACTGCGCTTTATGACGGTTCAAGTCCGTTATTTGCTTCTGGGCATTACAAGGCACTTGTCATTGGCTCAAATGGTGCAATTGGTAATGCTTTTGTAGAGGCGTTTAGTGCGGATAAAAACTGTATTCATGTAGAGCTTGTGTCGCGTAAATCTGGCATTGGCTTCGATCTTTTAAATTCTGAATCAATTAGTGCTCAGGCATCTATATCTGGTGAGAGAGGGCCTTTTGAAGTCATTGTTGATGCTACTGGCGCGCTTGAAATAAATGGTATGGGACCAGAAAAGTCGCTCAATAGTGTGAATTCCGAACATTTGACGCAGGCTTTCCTAGTCAATGCAATTGGGCCTTCTATGGTGCTTCGTCACTTTACGCCATTACTTGCGAGTGGATCATCCCTATACGCCAAGCTTTCAGCGCGCGTGGGAAGTATTTCTGACAATAAAAAAGGCGGGTGGTATGGTTACCGTGCATCGAAAGCCGCTCTAAATATGATTCTTCAGACTGCAGCAATAGAACTGCAGCGTAAAAATCCGAATTTACGTGTTGTAGCTTTGCAGCCTGGAACAGTTAGGTCTAAACTTTCCAAACCTTTTGCAAACTCCCAAACGCATCTTCTGGAGCCGGATGATTCAGTCCGAGGCATGCTCACGGCCTTGAAACATCTTCCTGTCAAGTCAGGCGCTCACTTTATTGACTATCAAGGCGTTGAAATACCTTGGTAGATGCAGGGCGCAATTTAAATGAGCGCTTTGTGTTTTTGTGCCTGTAAAGAGATTTCTTCTAGTTTTTCTGCCGACAGACGATGGAGATTTTTGAGCTGCATCACCATCCGCGGATTTTTAGCTAAGGTTTCTGAATGTTTGTTGAGATAGTCCCAATACAAAGTAGTGAATGGGCAAGCTTTTTCTCCAGTTGATTCTGAGGGATTGAACTTGCACCCTTTGCAATGGTTACTCATACGGTCGATGTATTTTCCACTGGCGATATAGGGCTTGCTAGCCATCAAGCCTCCATCCGCGTATTGACTCATGCCTATAGTGTTTGGAACTTCTACCCATTCAACCGCATCTACATAAACACCTAAATACCAAGCGTGCACCTCTTTAGGAGAGACGCCGAGCAATAAGACATATAAGCCTGTGACCATTAATCTTTGTATATGGTGGGCATATCCGTGCTTGAGCGTTAATTCAATAGCATCTCTCAGGCATGCCATGTCTGTTTTACCTGACCAGAAAAACGCCGGTAGTTTGGCGGTTGCATGCATTGCATTGCGATCGATATATTCAGGCATATATGCCCAATAGATACCGCGTACATACTCCCGCCAACCCAATATCTGCCGAATAAACCCTTCCACTGCTTCAATAGGGGCATGACCTCGGAGATAAGCTTCCTGAGCTTTATCTAGTACTTCTTTCGGGTTGAGTAATTTGGTGTTGAGAGCGCAGGACAAGTGCGAGTGGTACAGCCAAACCTCACCCTCCCACATAGCGTCTTGGTATTGGCCAAAAAATGGCAGTCGATGATCTATAAATTCGGTCAATGCCGTAATGGCTTGAGCACGCGTTACGGGCCAACTAAAGGTGCTTATGGATCCTGGATGGTGCAAAAACTTCTTATCGACGAGTTGCATGACATTCTGGGTGATCTCGTCTGGCGCAAATCTAGAGGGTTGAGGAAGTGCCTTGGGCCCTAGTTTTCCAAAGCTGCTGCGGTTTTCTGTATCAAAGTTCCATTTATTGCCGATGGGATTTTTCCCATCCATCAAGAAACCAGTTTTATGGCGCATTTCACGGTAAAAAAACTCAAGTCGGATTTGTTTGCGACCAGATATATGCTTTTTAAAAGCATCCGTAGTGCAAAGAAAATGGGTGTCTTCTCTGATATCTAAAGTTAATTGATATTTCGCAGCAAAGGTTTGCAAATTTATGAGAATACGGGATTCACCTGGAGTCACCATGATGAGGCGTTGCGGTTTTTGAAGAAGAATTGTTTTCTCTAATTCCCCAGTTAATGACCCAGCATTTTGTGGTGAGTCAAGGGCGGTGTAGAGAACAGGCCACTGCTTTGCTTGAAGTGATTTGGCAAAGTGGCGCATCGCACTTAAAAATAAGGTGATTCTTTGTTTGGAAGACATCACATGCGTCGACTCTTCCTCTACCTCGGCCATCCAGATGGCGTCCTGCTTTGGATCAAAACCGATAAATGCAGATGAGCATTCGTCCAACTGATCCCCCAAGACAAGCACTAAGTTTCTAAGCGTCAAATTTAATTTCCTTGGTATTTTGAGTAGATATTGAGTAGATATATTGACAAATGTTTAGATTTAAATGGCATTTAATCTATTCATGTGTTAAATTAATCTTTTCAAAATCAATTCAGAGTAGTTTATATGATCAACAGCCGTGCTATCCATGGACTTAATGTTATTGGGCTTGTTGCGTCTGCACAAAGACACCAGCCCATCACTACATCACGACTCTCCAGAATGCTTGGCCTTTCCGTGTCTTACACCGAAAGCCTGATGAAAGATTTAAAAGAGGGTGATTTGCTGAGGGCCCACCGTGGCCCAGGCGGTGGATATCAATTGCAGCAAGCAGTTGTTAACCTGTCCGTATGGGATGTGGTGTCATGTTTCACAAATGAAGAGGCGGATACAAAGAACTCAGATTCCAGCCTCGAATTCATGGCTGCATTCGATTTGCACCAGCAACTAGACGATATCAAACGTAGTTTTTTACAGGCATACCCTCTGGGCGAAGTTTTAAAACATTTGCCAGCATCGTCCATGGACAGCGACGTCATCCACGCGTCCTCCATGAGTTTTCACTTCAAGCCAATACAAAAACAAGCCCTGCCAATGGCGCCCAATTCTGTTTTTGATTTGTCCAACTTTATGCAATTACGCGCGGCTTAATAAAATGCAAACTGACAAGCCCATTTCAACTGTCCTCTTTGATGGTTCTTGCCCGTTGTGTACGGCTGAGATAAACCAATACAAATTAGTCACTCCTACCGGTCAAATTAATTGGATTGATGTTTCTTCGTCTGACTTCATCCCGCCAGCAGGTCAGAGCAAAGAAGTCTTGATGCAGAGATTTCACGTGATCAAACCTAGCGGAGAGTTGATTTCAGGCGCCGCTGCATTTGTACATATTTGGGAGCAATTGCCCGGTTGGCGGCGACTGGCTGCAGTTGCAAAATTACCAGGAGCATTAGATGTCATGGAATTTGGATACGAAAAATTTTTAAAAATTCGCCCAACAGTTCAATCCCTTTTTAAAAAAAGAGCTGCTTAATTTCTTAAACGACTGAAATCTTATTAGCAGCTGCTCTGGCTTTTTCTAATGCATTGGGGCCTTTGGCAAGCGCTACAGCCATACGTCTGTAAGGACGAGTCGTTGGCTTTCCAAAAATACGAACATCTGTCCCAGCTTCGCTCATCGCTTCAGCGACCCCTGTGAATTTGGGTGATGATCCTTCTTTGGAAGCTAGTACTACGGCGCTAGCACCCTCTATGGTGTCAATTTGAGGTATGGGTAGGCCAAGAATAGCGCGTGTATGTAAATCAAACTCGCTCAAGTTTTGGCTAATAAGGGTGACCATACCTGTATCGTGTGGGCGAGGGCTCAACTCGCTGAAGATAACTTCGTCTTTGGTCACAAAAAACTCGACACCAAAGAGACCTGTACCACCCAAGTCAGATGTGACTTTTTCTGCCATTTGTTCGGCAGCCTTTAAGTGCGCTGGTTTCATGGCTTGAGGCTGCCAGCTGTACTGATAGTCCCCACGTTCTTGTACATGACCAATGGGTTGACAGTAGATCGTTTTTCCATTTCGCTGGCGGATAGTAAGTAGCGTGATTTCGAATTCAAAATTGATGAATTCTTCAACAATTACCTTTTGACGATCACCGCGCATACCTGCGCATGCATATTCCCAGCTTACTTTGATATCTGACTCAGACTTTGCAATGCTTTGCCCTTTTCCAGATGAGCTCATGACAGGTTTGATGACAACGGGAAACCCGATGGCTTTTGACTGTTGAAGTAATGCATCAGCAGATTCAGCGTAGCTGAACTTGGCAGTCCGCACGCCAAGCCCAACGGCTACATCGCGAATGCGGTCGCGGTTCATAGTCAGGTTAGCAGCTCGGGCACTGGGGATGACTTCAAAGCCTTCCTTTTCGACCTCAAGCAAAACCTCTGTGCGGATAGCTTCAATTTCTGGGACGATTAAGTCGGGTTTGTATTTGGCAATTGCGGCGCGCAATGCGTTTTCATCCAGCATACTGAAAACACAGAACTCATCAGCAACTTGCATGGCTGGTGCACCGGCATAGTTGTCACATGCGACAACATGGCAGCCAAGGCGCTTGGCACTGATCACGAATTCTTTACCGAGTTCACCTGAACCAAGGAGGAGGATTTTTTTCATAGCGTTTTATTATCTAATAAGCTAGGATGGGTTGCCATGCTTAACAGACCGACCACTCTTTTGCTGAACATTGGTCATGCCCTAGACCACATGTTCCTCCTCATCTTTGCTACCGCCGTGACATCCATTGCCACGGATTTTGGAATTGAAAGATGGGAAGATCTCATGCCCTATAGCGTGGCGGCGTTCTTCTTCTTTGGGATAGGCTCCATTCCAGCTGGACGACTTGGGGACTTATGGGGCCGTCGTCAGATGATGGTCATCTTTTTCATTGGTGTTGGACTCGCATCAGTTCTTGTCTCTTTTACAAATACGCCATTTCAATTGGCCTTGGGCTTAGCTTTTCTAGGCTGTGCAACATCTATTTATCACCCTGTTGGCATACCCATGTTGGTACAAGGATCTGAGCGACCTGGCTGGACTATTGGCGTCAACGGTTTGGCTGGTAATTTGGGATTGGCTATCGCTGCGGTAGTGACGGGCCTGCTGGTGAAATACTTTGGATGGCGCATGGCGTTTGTCATTCCAGGCATTTTGAGTGTGGTGTGTGGAGTGCTGTTTGCCATTTTTTCTCCAAGTGAATCCACAGCCCCAGCCAAGAAAAAATCCACTTCGGGATCACACGAAGGTATGTCTGTTCCTAAGCTACTGTTGATCATGACCATTGCCTCTAGCAGCGGCAGCATGTTGTTTAATTTTTCAACCAATAGCAACTACGAATTGCTAACTAGTAAATTCAGTGAAATTTCTCAAGACCCCGCAATGATTGGATTTTTTCTGGCGGTGGTGTACGTTTTGGCATCTTTTACCCAATTGTTGGTTGGGCATTTGCTAGATAGAGTGGCACTTAAAACGCTCTTTCGGTCCGTGATCATTGTGCAATTTTTTGCACTAATTTTGGCAAATATGACAAACGGATGGATGTTCTATGCGGCTCAACTATTGTTCATGGCAGCTATCTTCGGGGCGATTCCCTTCTCGGATGCCATGATCGTACGTTTTGTGGACGATACGATGCGTTCTCGCGTTTCAGGTATGCGACTCGCTGTTTCCTTAGGCGTTAGTTCATTGGCTGTTTGGATGATCGGACCGATTGTGAAAGCGGCTGGATTCTCAACCTTAATTGGTGTGATGGTGGCAACCTCTTGCATTACCTTTATTGTGGTGAGCCAATTGCCTAGTACGCCGATCAAAGATAGCTAGCGCATAAACATTGAGTTCGGATGCTGCTACGAAACGGAAGCGATCAAAACACTGAAATCGCCAATACCACCCAAGCTGCTACAAAAGCCATGCCGCCATAAGGTATCAACGACCTAAAGAAACTTATGCCAGCGAGTTGATACAAGACGATATTGAAGCTAAACAAAACGATACCTGTCAAAAAAAATAATCCGCTACCAAATAAAAACCAACTGCTTTTGCTGTCTCGTGCCATCCAAGCAACCACCAGCAATGCGAGTGCATGAAACTGCATCATGTGGATAGCGGATTGCAATGAACGCAAAGAGGCTTCTTCTAATCCTGGAATATGGGCTGAATACGCGGCAACCAATACTGATAGTGCGCCCGTCAAGCAGGCAAAAACAAACATAAACCGTGTTGTAAATCTGTAAATCGACGTCATATCTTCCTTGCTGCGAATTGAACTATGAGCATGCCTCAAATCAGATAACATGCTTTAGAAGTGCTTGAGTTTACAGATTGCATCAAGACTAACTAGAACCTTTAGGAGACAAAGATGAATGCAAGAAGAAATTTTCTAAAAAATGCTGGGGCCTTGGGTGGTCTCATGTTTTGTAGTTGTGGAATGCTTGACCATGCTCTGGCACAAACATCGAATCCGAGGCGGTTCACGACCATTGCGGGTAAACGTGTCAAGACAGTAGATGCCCACGCGCATTGCTATTTCCAAGATGCGCTCGACCTCATGGGTAAGGATGCCACCAGTGTGTTGCCTCCTGTCAAAGGTGTGCCAGATCATTTCATAGTGCTTGATAACCGACTCAAGCAAATGGATGAACTTGGCATTGATATGCAGGTGCTCAGCATCAACCCCTTTTGGTATGGCAAAGATCGAGAGACCGCCGAAGCAATCTGCAAGATCAATAACGAAAAATTCGCTGAACTCATCGCATTAAAGCCTGAACGCTTTGCTGCCTTTGCATGTTTGGCCATGCAATTTCCCGATTTGGCCGTCCAACAACTGGAGTTTGCGGTTAAAAAATTGGGTTTGAGCGGCGCTGCAATTGGTGGCTCGGTACTTGGACAAGATTTCTCACAAGCCAAGTTCAGACCTGTCTTGGCAAAGGCAGAAGAGCTTGGCGTGACTTTGTTTATCCATCCCCAAAGTACTCCGCAATTGGCTGAGCGTTTCAAAGGGAACGGCTGGCTGTCGAATACGATTGGAAACCCACTCGATACAACGATCGCCTTAGAGAAACTAATCTATGAAGGCGTTTTTGATAAATTGCCCAAACTAAAAATATTGGCAGCCCATGGAGGCGGGTATTTAGGATCGTATGCCCCACGTATGGATCGCAGTTGTTTTGTTTCACCACAAAATTGTGATTCAACGATTGTGTTGCGAAAAAAACCTACTGAATATTTGCGTCAAATTTATTTTGATTCTTTGGTCTTCACACCAGAAGCACTCCGACATTTGGTGGCGCAGGTTGGTGCGAGTCAGGTCATGATTGGTACGGATCACCCTATTCCATGGGTAGAAGATCCGGTGGGGCATGTGATGTCCACTACAACGCTTAGCGATGCTGATAAGCAAGCCATTCTGGGACAAAACGCCATTCGCGTTTTATCGCTGAATCCTAATTAATCTTTAAAGTTAAAAGCCCTAAAGATTGAATCCTTTAAGCTCTTTTCATGAAAGACAAAGTGACATCGCCCAAGTGAATGCCTAGTTTGGTCATACGTGCTGTGTTGAGCATGACCCTGTCATTCATCAAATACATCCAGTCGTCCATCTGGACGTTGATGACGGATCCATCCACAGGTAAGGCCAGGGTATAGCTCCAATTAAAAGCATTGCCCTTGGCTTGGCCTAGCGCGATACCCACCACGTCGCCAGCAGTTCCGGTAAAAGAGCCATTGCCTTTGTCGGTGAGTTTCCAAATGCGCTTTTCGGTTTTGCCATCTGAATACATAAAGTCTTCGTCCAAAATGCCTTGGTCGTTAGTCCACTGGCATTTCATCTCGACGGTGAACCGTTTGACAACCTTGCCATTGCGATCTGTGAACATTCCCCACGCATCCACTATGCCGCTGAAGTAGGTTTTCAAGTCAAGTGTAGGTTTTTGATCCGCGTAATCTTGAACGACAGGGCCGGCACAGCCTGCCAGACCTATGGCACCTGCCGTAGCTGAAATACCAGTCAATAGGAGTTTTCTACGGTGCATCATGTGTAACCTCGGTTGGTAAAAACGAATTTTTAGAGATAAAGACCAGTGCGGGAAGTGTAAGCATCCAAATCATGCCAAGTACCGCAAGGTGGGACAGGCTGTTGTCAAAACCAGCGGCTCCTAATTTAGCCCCAGCTATGTAACTAAGAGGACCGAATAACAGTCCCGCTATGGCCGATAGCAACAAATGCCTATTGAGAAGAAAAGCAAGAGAGTAATTTAAGGTTAAGGCAAACATCACCCAAACCATCCATAACCAAAATGGGCTGAGCGGCCCCAGCCCCCAGCCATAAAAGCTGATGACTGAGAAATATTGCAAACTGGAATCAACCACCACGCCCAATACCAAGGCTATCAATGACAGCTTGAAATCTATAAGGGGTGCCTTGCTATAAAAAAGATGCAAGCCCACCAAAACACCACAAAATAATAGCGCGAGAATCTCTTGGTCGTATCTGACGGATGCAATACAGACGAACCATCCGATTTGGAAACCTATGGCATTGATAAATCGATTCATTCGTATATTTTGCAGAAAACTGTTAATTGCCCCATTGTTTATTAGTTGTGTAAGTTTTCTTGTAGGATTGTTAAATTGTTCTTTTTTCGCTGGGGATATTCATGAAGACGCAAGTTTGCATCATTGGTGGAGGGCCTTCTGGGCTGTTGCTTTCACAATTGTTGCACCTTCAAGGTATTGAAACGGTTGTATTGGAGCGGCAAAGTCGCGAGTATGTATTGAGTCGTATTCGTGCGGGCGTTTTAGAGAATGGTTTTACAAAACTAATGCGCCAAGCGCAATGCGGCGAACGCATGGACAAGGAAGGCGAAGTCCACGATGGCTTCTTCATCGCCCATGAAGGTAAATTAGACCGGGTAGATTTACACAAATATAGCAATGGCAATTCGGTGATGGTCTATGGACAAACCGAACTGACGCGGGATTTATACGAAGCACGCGACCGAATGAATGGCATCGTCATTCATAACGCTGAAGATGTGCAGCCGCATGATGTAAAGGGGGTAAAACCTTATGTCACTTATCGCAAAGACAACGCAGAGTGTCGTATTGATTGCGACTATGTCATTGGTGCTGATGGTTTTCACGGTGTTAGCCGTAAATCGATTCCGCCAGATGTATTGAAAGAATATGAAAAGGTTTATCCATTTGGGTGGTTGGGCGTTTTGTCGCGCACCAAGCCAGTGTCGCCCGAGTTGATTTATGCAAAACATGACCGTGGTTTTGCTTTGTGTTCTTTGCGCTCGCAAGTGTTGAGCCGCTATTACATCCAAGTGCCTTTGAGTGACTCGGTAGACAACTGGTCTGACGATGAGTTCTGGGCTGAACTTAAACGCAGATTGCCTGCAGAGGTGGCAGGGCAATTGATCACTGGTGCGACGATTGAAAAATCTATTGCTCCACTGCGTTCGTATGTGGCAGAACCTATGCGCTATGGCAATTTGTTTTTAGCGGGTGACGCGGCGCATATCGTTCCGCCTACAGGTGCGCGTGGTTTAAATACTGCTGGATCCGACATCTACTATCTCTACACAGGTTTGGTTGATTTTTATAAAAACAATGACGCGAGCGGCTTAGAGCAGTATTCAGAAAAAGCGCTCGCCCGTGTTTGGAAAGCCCAAAGGTTCTCATGGTGGATGACCACCATGTTGCACACTTTTCTAGATACACCTGATTACGACCAAAAATTAAAAGAAATCGATATGTCGTATTTGTTTTCGTCGGACGCTGCGCTGAGCTCGTTAGCGGAGAACTATGTGGGCTTGCCCTACTAAGAGCAAAAAACACAAGCAGTTAGCAAATAAGCGTCAAACCTAAAACCTGGTTTGCTTTCAAGAATGCTTTTCTGGTTTGAGTCCAAAGTCGTAGTGCAATAAATCCCAAGACTTTGGCGCCGGTGTGTTGTCAGGGTAGACAGGGGCAGTGCTCTTTTTAAGGTCTGCAATAAGACTCTTTTTAACACCAAAAACTGCGTCGCTTTCGAGCCAAGGGTCGCCTGCTAAAAACACGTGCGTTACAAGCGTTTCATAACCTGGCGACGATACATGGAAGTGCACGTGGGCAGGGCGCATGTAATGGCGTTTAGTGGCATCTAAGAGTTTTCCGACTGGGCCATCATTGGGAATGGGGTAGCTTGAAGGAACAATCGTTTTAAACCAGAAGCGACCATCCGCATCCGATTTAAATTGCGCGCGCATTTTGGGTTCACCATGGAGTTCGGGTTTTTGTGCGTCGTATAAGCCTTCTGCATCGGTATGCCACATATCGATGATCGCGCCGACAATCGGACTGCCATCAGGAGCTTTGATCGAACCTTCAATAAAAATCGGATCGCCTTCGTCTTCAGGCACCAAAGTAGCGCCATTTGCCGTCAATTTATGCTCGCCTAAATAAAAGGGCCCCAAGACGGTAGTTTCTGTTGTCCCTTCAGGCATTCGGTGGTTGATCGCATCGACCAACATAGACACACCAAATACATCGGATAACAAAATGAATTCTTGGCGGCGGTCATCACACATGTGGCCCGTCTTGGTTAAAAAATCAATCGCCTCTACCCATTCTTCTTGTGTAAGTTCCACTTCTTTGACAAAAGCATGTGCATGGCGTGTGATGGCTTGCACGATTTGCTTGAGTCGCGGGTTATCACAGGCTCCAAATCTGTCTACTACGGCATCTGTCAGATTGTGTTCGGTGAAATCGAGCATGTCATTTCCTATCAATATGGTGTGTATGTGAGGCCTTAGAGACCAAGCAGAGAGAGATATTACCGCCTAAACCTGCGAGACTTAATGTGCGCTTTCGGTGTAAGAGGTTTCCACCAATTTAACCAAAGCATAGAGGGCTTGATTGACGGGTGTGGGAATGCCATGCGTGTGACCACGTCTTACGACGAATCCATTGAGGTGGTCAATTTCGCTGATTTTGTGGCGCGCCATATCCTGTGCCGTCGATGACTTTTGCCCCGCCATAGCAACTGCAATTTGGGCAATAGTTTGCAGCGCTTCGGGCTCAGACATAAGGACGCCTTCTGCTTTTGCCACTGCAATCACCTCTTTCACCACGTCAGCTTGAGTGGATCGGATGGATTCGCGTTCAGAAAGTTTGCCGTAGGACAGTTGAGACAGGCCAGAGATGGCGTTGAACGCGCAATTGACCATCAGCTTGGACCACAGCTCCACCATCACGTTGTCAGAGATGTGAACAACCACGTGGGCGCTTGTAAAAATATCAGCTATGTCCGTCAAGGTTTGCTGAGGATGGCTCAACCTAGGAGGCGACATGGTTCCGATAACCAAATCGCCTCTGCCGTGGTGCTTGACGCAACCTGGTGCAGTGATTTCGCTAGCAACATAGACAACAGCGGGTATCACAGCATTTTGCACATGGCGCGCAATCAGCAGGGAGTTTTCAACGCCATTTTGCAAACTGATGACGACAGCGTGTGCAGACAAGTGGGATGCGATATCTTGGGCTGCGGTCTCGCTGTCAGTTGATTTCACACAGAACAAGACCAAGTCAGCGTCCTTGACTGCAGAGACTTCTGTGCTGGTCTGAAGTGGGATGCTTTCGATGCTAGAAGAGTTTGCCAAATCGAGCTGAAGTCCGTTTTTGGCAATAGCTTGCATGTGCGCATGTCGGCCTATCAAAGTGACCGAATGTCCAGCACGTCCAAGCATCGCACCGTAAAAGCTGCCAACTGCGCCTGCGCCAACAACGGCGATTTTTTTGAATGGGGTATTCAGAGAAAGTCCTAGGGATGGGGAATGCAGACGATTCTAATTTCTTGCACCAACGGATAACAAACCATAATTGCCCTCGTATACTTTTTACGCATTTCCGGTAAAACACCAACGTCCGCACTGATTACTTTTGAGGGTCTAGCCATTATGGATAACCACTTGTCACAAGAAGCCGCCAGAACGATTTGGGGGAATTGGCAGAACAACACCAAGTTGGACGCATTACCCACAGCATACAGACCACAAAATCGTCAAGAAGGTTACGCTGTTCAAGCGATGCTGCCCATGGTGGCATCACGTACCGTATTGGGTTGGAAAATCGCCGCGACCAGTGCAGTGGGGCAAGCGCATATCAATGTCAGCGGCCCTATGGCGGGGCGGATTTTGTCTGGACAAGTTTTGCAAGATGGTGATGAAGTTCCCGCGCATGGCAATTGGATGCGTGTGGCAGAACCAGAGATTGCTTTTGTCATGCGATCGGATCTTATTGCTCGCGCAACTGCATATTCGCTCGATGAGGTGATGCATGCTGTTGGCGCTTTGCATCCCTCGCTCGAGATACCCAATTCGCGCTATAGCGTTTTCACGGCAGTGGGGGAAGCGCAATTACTGGCAGACAATGCCTGCGCCCATCAATTTATCTTAGGCCCCCAAGCGCCAGAGTCTTGGCGAGACATAGATCTCAGCAAACACGCTGTCCACGCACAAGTCACTGCTTCAAACGGTGTGCCATGGAAGCGAGAAGGCACTGGTGCTGCAGTTTTAGGCGATCCTCGAATTGCACTCACTTGGTTAGTCAATGAACTCACGTCGCAAGACATCAGTTTGTACGCTGGCCAATTCGTCACCACTGGAACTTGCATGACACCACTGGAGCTGAACCCTGGCGATCATGTAGATGCAGACTTTGGAGTTCTAGGTAGGGTTGGATTGCGTTTTGGGTAATGCAAAAGCGTAGCGTTTCGTAAATTTAATTTACTGCGAAGCCATCAACGCATCATCAAAAATCGCAACGGCTCGCGTCCACCCCGCGGATGCGCCGCGAATTTTGTGAGGAAAGCAGCTGATATAAAAGCCTGTGGGTGGCAAGCTTTCTAGGTTGTGCATTTTTTCGATATGGCAGTAACCAATATCGCGTCCTGCTTTGTGGCCTTCCCAAATCAGCGAAGCGTCTTGGGACTCGCCGTATTTCTGTGCGGTGTGTACAAAGGGCGCATCCCAGCTCCAAGCATCGGTACCAGTGAGTCGCACGCCACGTTCTAATAAATACATGGTGGCTTCGTATCCCATGCCGCATCCACTCGACACGTAGTCATTGGATCCATACCGTGAACCAGCACGTGTGTTGATCACCACAATTTCTAAGGGACTCAAGCTGTGTTGAATGCGCGCCAATTCGGCTTCGACATCTTCTGCGGTGACGACATAGCCGTCTGCAAAATGGCGGAAATCTAATTTGACGCCTGGTTGAAAGCACCACTCCAGCGGGACGTCATGGATAGCAATAGCCGGCTTTTTCTGCCCCAAGGCTTTGTCCATCGTGGAGTGAAAGTGATAGGGCGCATCAAGGTGTGTACCGTTGTGGGTAGACAGATGCACAAATTCGACAGCCCAACCTTCTCCATCGGGCAAGTCTTCTTTTTTCAAGCCTGGAAAAAAAGGCTCTATTTGCGCAAATGTATTGTCATGCGTGAAGTATTCAATCTTGGGGGCAAAGGCGGGTGGGTCACTGATGACGTCGTTTTCTAAGAATATGGAGAGGTCTACAAATTTACGTGCCATGCGTTGCTCCAGTTTTTAAGGTTTTAAAGTTCTGCCGAACAAATCAAACAGTCTCTCCCAATGCCTTTCCGCTCCGTGCTTTTCATAGACTGCACGCTGGGGAAATACAAAGCCGTGTTCGGCTTTAGGGAACCATTCAATACGGTGTTTGTTCTTGGCCTCCACCAAGGCTTGCTCGAGTTGGCGGATGTCTTCTGGCGGCGCCCATTTGTCAATTTCAGCGCAAGCGAAATAACTTTCGCAGCGGATTTTGGGCGGCATGCGGTGCGGTGAATCGGCATCGTCGGTGACCATATTGGCGCCATGGATGGACGCAATGCTTTGGAAGCGGTCTGGGAAATCTGCTGCTGCCCACATCACGAATGGGCCGCTCATGCAGTAGCCAACAGCGCCAATTCTTGTTGCGTCTGCGTGAGAGTTTTGGTCTACATACGACAGCATGGCTTGTGTGTCTGCATGGCTGGTGTGTGCGTTCAAAGAATGCATATGCGCGAACATCTCTTCAAGTTGCTCAGGCGTGCGTTCTTTGAGGTAATAGTCTCTGGTGCGTCGGTAGTAAAGATTGGGCAACACGACAAAGTAGCCGACAGTGGCAAAGCGCCTTGCCATATCGTGCAACTCTTCGCGTTTGCCTGGGGCATCCATATAAAACAAGATAACGGGGAAGGGGCCGTTTTCTTCGGGGTAGACCACGAAGCTGTTCATCAAGCCGTCGGCGGTTGGGATGTCGATGTGGTGTTCAATCATGTGTGTCTCCTTGTTATGGTTTTAACGTATTGCCATAAAAATCTTGCAATACTGTATATAAAAACAGTATTATAGGATTTATGCCAATTTCATCGAATCTATTAAACCACCCCCGCCAAGTCCTTTCTGTCCCGCTTTATTTAGACGTCTGCGCTTGGAAAGTCCCCGCCGGTTTTCCTTCCCCGGCCGCCGACCACACCCAAGAGCGGGTGGATCTCAACAAAGAACTCATCCGTAACAAAGACGCGACCTATCTTTTTCGGGTGAAAGGCGACTCTATGACCGGGGCGGGCATTTATGAGGGCGACACCTTGGTGGTAGACCGTAGCGTGACGCCCAAGCACAACCACATCGTGCTCGCTTTGTTGAACAACGAATTCACCGTCAAGCGCTTGTATCGGCGTGGTGGTGTGGTCAAGCTGGTGGCAGAGAACAATATTTATCCTGTTCGGCTCATCAAGGAAGAGGATGACTTTGTGGTCTGGGGTGTTGTCACCTTCAATCTGCACAAGCTGTGTTAGCCGTATGTCTGTGCAGATTCAGCAATTGGCATTGGTCGACTGCAATAACTTTTACGTCAGCTGCGAAAGGGTTTTTCGTCCAGACTTGAAAGACGTGCCTGTCGTGGTGTTGTCGAACAACGATGGATGCGTTGTTTCGCGTTCGAACGAATCGAAAACGCTCGGCATCAAGATGGGGCAACCATGGTTTGAATGCAAAGCGTTAGCGGAGGAACATGGCATCTTGGCGCTGAGTTCGAACTATGCGCTCTATGCCGATATGTCGAACAGGGTGATGGCGATTTTGAGTGACTACTCGCCAAGGCATGAGGTCTATTCCATCGATGAGTGCTTTGTCGATCTCACGGGCACGCCACACCTGAAAGAGACGAGTTACCAAATGCGTGAGCGTGTCATCGCATGGACCGGTATTCCTGTTTGCGTAGGCATTGGGCCGACCAAAACCTTGGCCAAATTGGCGAACCATATTGCCAAGAAGCACCCGCGCTCCAAAGGTGTTTTCAATTACAACGATCTCACGTCTACCCAACAAGACAGTTTGCTCAACCGCATTGCGGTAGACGAGGTGTGGGGTGTAGGACGCAAACTCACTGTGCGCTTAGCCGAGCATGGCATTCACACGGTACAAGATTTACGCGTGGCGCATTTGCCCACATTGCGCGCCGCCTTTGGCGTAGTGATGGAAAAGACACAACGTGAATTGCAAGGCATTGCATGCATCGATCTAGAAGACGTGACGCCTGCTAAAAAGCAAATCATTGCGAGTCGTTCCTTTGGACAAGCCGTGTACGACGTCGACGTATTGAAAGACGCGATGAGCACATTTGTTGCCAATGCTTGTGCCAAGCTCAGAGCGCAAGAGTCGCATACATCGGTGATTCAAGTGTTTTTACAAACCAATCGGTTTCGCCTTGACCAAGCGCAATACATGCCTTCTTTGTCAGTGCCGCTACCGCAACCTACGAACGACAGCTTGGTTGTGAACCGATGGGCTGACTATTTGGTGGGGCGGATGTTCAAGCCAGACTATGCGTATAAGAAAGCAGGCATTATGTTGAGTGAAATCGCACCCATCACACATCTGCAAAGTGATTGGCTAGAACCGCGCCAAGCGCCTCCAGCAAATCTTATGACCGCAGTGGATGCTTTGAACAAACGTTTTGGGCGCGGCTTTGTGAAGATCTCCACCCAAGGTGCTTTTAGCCAATGGCAGATGCGACAAGAAAGAAAGTCACCGAACTACACCACCGATTGGGCGTCGCTGCCGCTGGTGGCCTAAATCACATGATGGACAAACCACCATCGACCATGAGGGATGTTCCTGTGATGAAGGACGCTTCATCTGATGCGAGCCAAAGAATAGGGGCTGCAATTTCTTCAGGTGAGGCCCAACGACCTAAGAGAGACGTAGTTTGTCTTTCCGTTTTGAGTTTTTCAATATCTTTACCAGCAGCAGTGGCTTTGTTGATATGAAAGTCTGTCAAGGTAGAACCTGGGCACACAGCATTCACACGCACACCATGCGAGGCTTCTTCAAAGGCTAAGGTACGCGTCATCGCCAATTGCGCAGCCTTGGTAGCGTCGTAAAGGCCCATGCCTTTGCGTCCAGTGACGGCATAGCAAGACGCAACATTCACAATGCTGCCTTTTCCGCTCGATCGCAATGCCGGCAAAGCAGCTTTGGCGTAATTGGCGCAACCAATCAGGTTCACGCCCACTATGGCCTGCCATTCGGCAGTTGTAGCGTTAGCAAGAGCCGAGTAATTGCGCATCGATGCGTTGTTGACCAATATGTCTAGCTTGCCCCAAGCCTGCAGTGTTTTTTCAATGGCAGCCAATGCTTGGGCTTCATGCGATACATCTGCGGTGTGTACAAGTAGACGAGCGTGCGGGAGGGCTAGTTTGATGGCTTCGAGCGTACGGTCCAAAGCAGCAAGGTCGGCATCTACCAAGGTTACCGATGCACCTTCACGACAAAACAAAAGTGCTGTAGCAGCACCGATACCTGCACCTGCACCCGTGATGATGGCGGTTTTGTCGAGAAGTCGCATAAAGGCTTAATCTGCTTTAGCGCCAGTGAGTTTGATCACTTTGCCCCAACGTGGAATCTCAGAAACAATCCAATTGCGGAACTGCTCAGGCGTGCCAGCAATGATTTCGAACTCCATAGATTCCAATTTCTCTTTAACCTCAGGGGAGCGCAATATCTTTACAAGCTCTTTGTTGTAACGGTCAATGATGGGTTTGGGTGTGCCTGCGGTTGTGAGAAAACCGATCCAAGAGGTTGCTAAAAAATCTGGGTAGCCAGACTCAATCAATGTGGGGATGGTTGGTGTGCTTGCGAATCTTTTTTGACCCGATGTAGCAATCAAGCGAAGACGGCCTTCTTTTAAAAATTGTTGGACGTTGCCAGGTACTAAAAAAGCTGCATCCACATTGCCAGCGATCAAGTCTGTGACAGCAGGGCCAGCGCCTCGGTAGGGGATATGTGTCAAATCAATGCTTGCAGCCACTTTGAGCATTTCCATCGTGAGGTGCGATGCACTACCAACTGCAATAGAGGCATAGGACATTTTGTGAGCATTATTTTTGGCATACGCCACAAACTCAGGCACGCTCTTGATGGGTAGAGCAGGATTTACCACCAAGTACTGCGGGGTTGTAACCGCCAGTGTGATAGGTGCTAAATCTTTCACAGGGTCGTAAGGCATTTTGTCGAAAAGGCTCACGTTGATAGCCAAGGGACCGTTGTAGCCAATCAAAAGGGTATGCCCATCAGGAGGCGATTTGGCAACAAAATCTGCCCCAATGTTTCCACCCGCACCGGGTTTGTTTTCTACGACAACTGGTTGGCCAATTGCTTCGGAAAGCTTGGGTGCCACGATGCGCGCAAGTACATCGTTGGTGCTACCAACGATAGGAACAATGATTTTGACGGATTTGCTGGGTGACCACTCTTGTGCATACGCGGAGAAGTTGACGCCACCAAAAATGAGTGCGACAAGCGCGAATTTCCAACGGATTAATTGATTCACAAACATGTCCTAAAAAATAGCTGCAGGTTAAATAGAGAAAAGTGGTTGGTCTAATCCATCCGATAAGTTGTCCCGTGCCCATGACACTGGGTCTATGTCGCGCTTCAAAAGAACGCCGGCAGCGCGCACGCGCTGGTCTTTGGCGTCCAGTGCAGGAGGCTCCGTACCTTTTTCTAATCCAACGGCTGCTTCGTGCAACATGCGTCGCGCCATCACAATGGCTTTGTCTGTGGGAAGTAATTTCTCCTCAGCATGGTTTTGGATGGAGCCCATGCTTTCTTGCAAAGAATAGTCTTGGGCTGAAAAACCAAATACGCCGCTATAAGCGCGCTTTTCTTTTTGCGCTTGGCGGTCCATCAAGTAATCGTTCTTGTAATTGGACTTCGGAACAAAGCTACCGGGTGCTTCATATTCAACATGGATACCAAGACCGGCTTCCATCGCTTCACGCTCTTCATTCGACAGTGGCTGATTGGGTTGCCAGTTCATGCTCCACGCCCAGCAGCTGTGGTCATCAATCGGTACCCAAATATGTCCACCCAATGCGTGATGGCCAAATGGTGGAATCAGCGTGAACCAAGGGAACAACCATTGGGTGATGCGCCAGTAATAAGAGTCTGGTTCGCCATTGCGCCGGCCAAATAAAGTCAAGCCAAAATTATTTTTCTCAATCTCAAACACTACATTGCCATCGGCCTTGATGTAGTCCAAGCCCTTGACACCTTTATGCATGGGGTCGTTATCGACTTCGTAGCGATGCACATAAGACACGTGACTGGTATCAATACCGCCTTCCATCGCTTGCAGGTAGTTGGAATATTGGATGCGTTTAGAGACGAACACATGGCTCTCGGGTAAGTTGCACCATTCCAATTCAGGCGGCTCCGGCTTTTTATCTGCAGGCCCCATGAACGCCCAGACGATACCGCCACGTTCTACGCAGGGGTAGCCTTTGATATGCATATGCTCGCAGGCTTTAGGTGCGGAGGGAACTTCCACGCATTTGCCGTCACCATTGAACTTAAGTCCGTGATAGGCACAACGAATACCATTTTCTTCATTGCGACCAAAAAACAAAGACACACCGCGATGCGAACAAAACTCACTTATCAAACAAGCTTTGCCGTCAGTGTTACGAAAAGCCAAAAGCTTTTCACCCAATAATTGTACTTTGACTTGTGGGCCATCTGGTTGGGTAATTTCGTTTGACATCAATGCCGGCACCCAGTAGCGGCGCATCAAATTTCCCATGCGGGTGCCTGCATCTGTGTGTATCAGTGTTTCTGCCATGTCTTTATTCATAATGCCTTCTCCGTCTACTTGTTTTAAACGCTGCCGTAGGATATCAGGCTATTCCTATTACCTTAAGAAGGTTTCATCCATCTATGTCACTTTTTACACTCGCTGGTAAGACAGCACTTATCACTGGATCTGCGCGCGGAATTGGGTTGGCTATGGCAGAGGGGCTAGCCACTGCTGGGGCGCATGTGATCATCAATAGTCGCCAACGTGATTCGGTCGATGCGGTGGTTGAGCAACTCAAAGCCAAGGGCCTGCAAGTTAGCGGCGCTGCGTTTGATGTGGCGCAAGAGGACGATGTGCTCAGCGCATTTGATGGATTCGACAAGGCGGGTATGGCGATCGATATTTTGATCAACAACGCGGGTATTCAACACCGCCAACCCATGGTGGAGTTGTCGCTCAAAGACTGGCATCGCGTGATGGACACCAATATCACCGCTGCATTCATCGTCGGCCGCGAGGCTGCTAAACGCATGATCGCGAGAGGCAAGGGTGGCAAGATTATCAATATCGGTTCGCTCACGAGTCAGGCAGCGCGACCCACGATTGCGCCTTACACCGTCGCAAAAGGTGGAATCAAAATGCTGTCACGCGCGATGGCTGCTGAATGGGCGCAATTCAATATCCAAGCCAACTCCATCGGACCTGGTTACATCATGACGGATATGAATAAGCCTTTGATGGAGAACGCGCAGTTCGATGCTTGGGTAAAAAGTAGTAATCCTGCGCAGCGTTGGGGCAAGCCTGAGGAGTTAGTTGGGACCGCAATTTATTTGGCATCGGAAGCTTCAAACTACGTAAATGGCCAAATCATCTATGTGGATGGCGGCTGGCTTTCAGTTTTATAAAAAACAATTAATCCAGTGTGATCTTGGCGTACTGCGCAACTTTTTTCCATTGTGCGTAATCAGCCTGCATAAATTGCGTCATCGCCTGTGCGTTGAGCCAAGTGGGTTCGGCACCCACTTTGACCATGCTGGCTTTGGTATCCGCTTGTTGCGCCACATTTTGTAGGGCTTGTTCTAATCGCGCTTGCACATTCGCAGGCAGACCTGTTGGCGCAGCTAGGCCAAACCAAGCGCTGACTTGATACCCTTTGAGTCCAGCCTCTTCCATAGTGGGCACTTGGGGTAATGCATTGCTACGTTGTTGCGTGGTCACTGCAAGCGCTCGCAGTTTGCCACTTTGAATGAGACCTAGCGCAGAGGGTAGGTTGTCAAACATTAAATTGACTTCGCCTGCAATGACTCCGGTGAGACCAGCTGCAGCTCCGCGATAAGGTATGTGCGTAATAAAAATGTTTGCAGTACTTTTGTAGAGTTCTGCACTCAAATGCAATGAGGTGCCTTGGCCGTTAGATGCATAGTTCAGATAGCCTGGTTGACTTTTGGCTTTTGCAGTTAGGTCAGCAAGGGTTTGAATTCCAGAATCGAGTGATACAACCAACACATTAGGAACCCGTCCCAATAAGCCTATGGGCGAGATGCTTTCAGGTTTGTAAGGTAGTTTGGAGTAAAGAGCAGGGCTGATGGTCAGCGGTGGCGAAGCCATTAGCAAGGTGTATCCATCAGGCACTGCCTTGGCAACATCAGAGGCTCCGATATTGCCGCCAGCACCTGGTTTATTTTCTATAACAACGGGTTGACCTAGTTCTTGTGATAATTTGTTGCTGACAAGTCTGGCCATGTTGTCGATCAGACCGCCAGGAGGAAACGGAACCACCAGTTTGATCGGGCGTGTAGGCCAAGTTTGCGCTGATGTTTGCAAAGCTGTACTCAACGCAAAAATAAGTACAAATAAAGATTTAATCATTTATTCTTTCAATAAGTATAAAATTGGCAACACTCGCAGGACAAAATTGAAAAGCAATCCACTATTGCCTTGGTTACGCCAATCAAGGCTCATCATTTTATTTGAACTACGTGCTTTCAAGCGCTTTAGCAAAATGCGACTTGCTGCATTGATAGTAGCTTGTATTCCTTCCTTTTATGCGTTGATCTATCTCTCTAGCATTTGGGACCCAGGTTCACAATCTGTAGCGCTTCCTGTAGGACTTGTTAATTTAGACCAAGGGGTTAATTACAGAGACAGTGCATTCAATATTGGCGTGAATCTCGTAGATCAACTTAAATCTCAGCACGCTTTTGGCTACGTTGATATTGCTAGTGAAGAAAAAGCAAAAAGCTTAGTCAAAAAAGGAGATTTGGCATTTGCTGTCATTATTCCTAACGACTTCAGTGCCAATGCAGTTCCAGGATTGGAGTCTGGCATTGGAAAGCTGGTTGTCTACACATCAGCTGGAAACAACTACGAGAGTTCTATTTTGGCAACCCAGTTCGCAAAAGAACTAGGAGAAGAAGTCAATAGAACACTCAATGAACAAAGATGGGCCTTGGTAATTTCTTCTAGCGCAGGATCGCAACAAAATGTCGAGCGGTTAAGAGAAGCGTTTGACCAATTGCGTGCAGGCGCTAAAGAATTGGCCAGTGGTAGTGCGATTGCAGAAGCTGGGGGCGCCAAGGTGCAAAAGGGAGCGCTTCAACTGCAAGATGGTGTTCTCAAGCTAACCGATGGAACTAGCCAACTAGGTAACGGAGTGCGCGCAATCGAGGCTGGTTTGCCCCCGGTAGAAGATGTCCGCGGCCTTCGTATCGGCGCAGATGCCTTGGCTGCAGGCCATGTGGAGCTAGAAAAAGGGATTCAAGATGTGCGTCACGGTAGCCAGCGCATTGTCAAAAGCGCATCTTCTTTTAAAACTGATTCTGCAAACAGTGTATTTGTGCCGTCTGCTGTCTCTGACGGATTAGACCGGTTTGTTGTGAGCGTTGGTCAGTTGGATGATGGAATTTCTCAGGTGCAGCAAGGCCAAGAAAAATTAAGCCAAGGTGCTGCAACATTGAGTAACAAGGTTCGCACCCTTGCGTTTGGTGTACGCGACTTGCGTACAAACCTTAAATCGATGACAGGTAAATTACCTGAGGAGGCGCAATTGGAGCAATTGCGCAGCGGTTCGGCTGAGCTTGGTAAAACCACTGGACAATTACATGTGGGTCTGCAACGCGTCAAAGAAGGCGCTAACTATTTATACAGCGGGATTGACTTAATCGCCAACGAACTCCCCAGCAATTCGTCATCCATTGAGGGAAGCGCGGAAGGGTTGGCGCATTCTGTGACACCGAAAGTAGAGGTCGTGGCGCCTGTTGAAAACTATGGAAGTGGTTTTGCGCCCAATATCATTTCTATTGCGCTTTGGCTTGGTGCAGGAATTGCGGTATTTTTGATTCGTTTGCGAGAACTACCTGATTACGCCAAAAACTTTTCGGTGTGGGCGCAGTGTTTTGGTAAAGCGACTATCCCTGCGGGGGTTGCTATGGCTCAAGCTTTATTGATTTTGTTGGTTGTCTGGTTTGTGATGGGGATCACAATCAGCCATCCTTTTTTACTGGCTTGTATGTTGGTGGTCGCCTCTTTTACTTTTTTAGGCATTGTTTTTTTCCTGATCAAGACATTGGGCGATGTGGGGAAAATATTGGCAATGCTTTTGCTGGCTTTTCAAGTATCTGCCTCAGGAGGGGTCATGCCTGTTGAGTTGAGTGGAAGTTTGTATGCCCAAATTAGTCCGTTTCTTCCTATGACTTGGGTCATCATGGGTATCAAAGCCTGCATGTTTGACGCGTTTAACGGTAATTGGATGAGCCCTATGTTGCTCACTATTTTGTGGGGTCTGGCCTTTTATGTAGCGAGTTGTTTTCTCGGGCACTGGCACTTTGTCGGTCGTCACCACGTTAGTAAGACTGTCGATATCTAAACAAATGTGTTGTTAAAGTACTCGTCCTGTTCGCCCAATTGACCATGCTGCAGCAACAAGCACCAAGCCCATTCCGAGAGTCAGCAAAATAGCAGTGACTTCTGCCAGTTGGTGTTTTTGCATCACGATGCGCATTCCTAACGACTGGTAAATTTTTTGAATCTCTGTGGGCGAGGCCGCCCTGAAATATTCTCCATGCGTGATCTCTGCAATACGCTTCAATGGCGCTTCGTCGAGCTTGACACGAACCGACACACCATGTGCATGAAGCACTGTGCCTTCTGGTGTACCAAATCCAATCGTGAATATCCTTACCCCTAAATCTGCCGCAACCCGCGCCATTTGTATCGTGTCTGGCCCCATATTGCTTTGACCATCAGACATCAAAACAATGACAGCAGATGTATTGCTAGCAGGTTCAAGTTTGACTTTGGGCGTGCCAGCTGGATTAGCTTTTGCGTTGTTAGAGTTACTCGCAGCACGAGCAGCTTCTTCAGGGTTGATTAACTTATCGATATCGAGGCCAGCATTAGGCAGCATGCTGGCTAACGCAATGACGATGCCAGAGCCAAGGGCAGAACCGCGTTGAAGCGGTAGGTTATCTATGGCGCGTTTAAGGTCTTCGCGTTTGTCGGTGGGCGCTTGAACCAAGGCTGCTGTGCCAGCGACGCTCACCACCCCTAACTTCACAAATGCAGGTTGTTCTTGGACGATGGCTTTTGCTGCTGCCTGAGCCAACTCAATACGACTTGGCTGCACATCATTGGCGCGCATGCTCCCCGAGCTATCAATGGCCAGCATGACGGTTTCTAAGCGTGAGGGCAATAGCAATATGGCGCGAGGACGCGTCATAGCCAGCAATAACACGATGAGTCCCAGCAGCATAAGAAAAGCAGGCCAATGGTTGCGGCCGCGTAATGCTATGTAACTGCCCACCACGATAGGAACAAGTGCTAAACCCCACAGCATAAATGGCCACATCATCGAAACGGAATGGAGAGATGGCATTGTGGTGCTCGGTTTATGCTGCTTTGCGGTGTGCAATACCAGAATGCAAACGCTTTTTACGCTTCAACATAAATTCGAGCAAAGCCTGCCCTAAATCTGCATTGGTTTGTAAGGTGAGGCAATCAATATGCGTTTTCTCAAATATTTTTTGTAGGGCTTGTTCACGCTCTTGCGCAAGTTGCGCGTAGCGCTCGCGAAGCCCTTTATGGTTGGCATCCATCAAGATTTGCTCGCCAGTTTCCGCGTCTTGCACCGTAAAAAGCCCGAGAGCAGGCAATTGGACTTCCCATGGATCTAGCAAGCGAATCGCTATCACTTCATGGCGATGCGCCAACGATCCAAGGGCTTTTTCCCACCCTGAATCCGATATGAAGTCTGACACTACAAAAATGGTAGATCGTTTTTTGCAATAGGCTTGTGCTTGCAACAGCATATGGCGCAAGTCGGTCATTTGCGACAGGCCGGGTGTTTCGCATTGATGTATTACTTGCATCAATTGCAATACATGGGTTTTACCTGTGCGAGCGGGCAGTATGTGTTCAGCTTTTTGTCTACTTCCTGAAAACAACATGGCACCCACAGGGTTACCGCGCCGGGTCAATATCCTTGCTAAAACAGCCACACACGCTACAGCCATGGACCGCTTAGATACAGATTGGGAGCCAAAACCCACAGAGCCAGACAAATCAAGCACGAAGCACGCTGTCATCTCACGGTCTTCTTGGTGTTGACGGACATAAGGGGTCTGCATGCGGGCTGTGACGTTCCAGTCGATATGTCTGACATCGTCATGCGGTTGGTATTCACGCAAGTCGGCTAATTCAACACCAGAGCCGCGAAAAAGGGTGCGGTAGTCACCTTGCAGTTGCCCATCAAGCCGCCTGATGACGCGCCAAGACAGTTGCGTCAGCAACTGCTCAAGCGCAATGGCGGTTGGTTTGGCTGAACCTGAAGAAGATGGTTCTGCGTCAGCCGAAGATTTACGACGACGCAGAAATTTGAACATGGGTTTCCAAGGGTTTGTCGGGGGCTGGGACAGCTTGCAATATCTGTTGAATCACTTGATCAGGTGTCAACCCCTCGGACATAGCTTCAAACGATAAAACAAGGCGATGACGCAAAACATCGGGTACCAGATCGATGACATCTTGTGGAAGCGCATACGCACGTCCACGTAACAATGCAAGTGCACGTGCACCTTCTATGAGGCCAATCGTTGCGCGAGGGCTTGCCCCGAAAGTGATGTGTCGCGCTAAATCAGGTAATCCATAACGCGCTGGTTCTCGCGTAGCAGAGACCAAACGCACAGCAAAGTGCATCAAAGCTGGGTCAACATATCCCTTGCGGCATTGCGCTTGTAAGTGCATCAATTGCTCAGTGGTAGCCACAGCGTTTACACCTTGCGATGGGCCAGTGACGCGCTGCACGATCACATATTCTTCTTCTTCGGATGGGTAGCCAACCAACACCTTCATCATGAAACGATCTACCTGAGCCTCGGGCAGTGGGTAGGTGCCTTCTGTCTCAATGGGGTTTTGTGTCGCCATCACCACAAATGGTTTGGGCACTAGGTGGCTCTCCCCCGCAATCGTCACTTGGCGCTCCTGCATGACTTCGAGCAGGGCACTTTGCACTTTAGCTGGCGCGCGGTTGATTTCGTCTGCCAGCAATAAATTAGCAAATACGGGTCCAAGCAAAGTTGTGAAATCACCTGTTTTTTGGTTGTAAATGCGGTTTCCAACCAAATCTGCTGGCAACAAATCGGGCGTGAACTGAATGCGTTTGAATTGACCGCTGAGTACTTTAGCCAAGGTGTTGACGGTCAAGGTTTTTGCAAGCCCTGGTACCCCTTCAATCAGAAGATGGCCTTGCGCCAAAAGGGCAACCAAAATGCGCTCTAGGAATGCATCTTGGCCAACGACCACGCGTTTAACTTCGTATAAGACCCGTTCCATCAGAGCGGCTGTTTCTAAGTGGGCGGATGGCAAGGAAGAAGGTTGCCAAAGTGAAGATTCGTTTTGCATGCAATCAGCTTTCTTTAAAGAGATGTTTAAAGATTAAAAGGGCGGGATCCCAACGGAAGTACCCACGCTTTCAATGGTGGTGGCAAATCCAATGCCAATAAATGTTTTAGCGCCTGAAGGGTTCAGAATAGCGGTGACGATCCCCACTACCTCTCCGGCCATATTGACCAAGGGCCCGCCTGAATTGCCAGAGTTGGCCGCTGCATCAAACTGTATGAGCCCTCTTAGAGAACGTAATTCATCAATCTTAAATTCACGCCCTAAACCTGAAACAACGCCAGCAGATACAGATGGCCCCATGCCAAAAGGAAAACCGACAGCAACAACTTCGTCACCAGGCAAGAGTTCTTGGCTAGAACCCAGCACTGCGGGTTGCAAGTCATCAGGTAACTTGTCTGGTTTGAGAATGGCCAAATCATTTTCTGGGCGCACACCAATGACCTTGGCTTCAGATTCAAATCCATCATAAAAAGTCACAACATAACGCGAACCTTCATTGACTACATGCAGATTGGTCAAGATCGTGCCATCGTCTTTAATGACAACGCCGGTGCCAACACTGGCTTCTACTTCGCCTTCTTTGGGTTTCTTAGGGTTGATACCAAAGCCACGAACTCGCACAACAGAAGGCCGGATGAGTTCAGCCGCTTTGGCGCTTCGGGAGGGCAGATTTTGTGTATTGAGGGCATGCAAAACAGCGGCATTGATATCTTCTTGCGTCAATTTATTGGGCCCCGATGGCCAAAAACCATAGAAAAGGGCAATCCCAAGCCCAACAATCAGGCTGGCGATCCCTACATAAATCTTGACGTGTCGCATAGGTTGAAACCTTATCACAGAGCGGTGATACAGTGAAAACTTCGGCAGCAAACCCCTTGAACTATGTACTTTGTCTGGCCAGACCTTTTATGGGCATTAACTGGGCTTCCCTTGTTGGTGTTGTTATACGTTTGGCTATTGCGCCGACGCGTGAAATCTGTAGTCGCTTTCTCTAGTTTGTCTTTGATCAAACCTGCTCTAGGTAAATCCAAACCTTGGAGAAGACATGTCCCCCCCTTTCTTGTTTGGCTGGCCTTATGCTGTGCATTGGTAGGGCTAGCAAGACCCAAAGCTCAAGTAACTTTGCCTGCAGACTTTTTAACGTTGGTCATGGCTATGGATGTATCGCGCAGCATGCTTGCACAAGACGTTCCTCCTAGCCGTATTGAGGCTGCGCAAACAGCCGCCAAAGCTTTTTTGAAAGACCTACCTAGTAATGTGCGTGTCGGTATTGTGTCTTTCGCGGGGTCGGCTCAATTGGTCCAAGATGTGACTGACCAAAAAGACGATTTAATAGCTGCGATTGACCGATTTCAATTGCAGCGTGGCACAGCAACGGGAAGTGGTTTGTGGTTGTCACTCGCAACTTTATTACCTGAGGCTGGTATTGCGCTGGAGTCTGTGGTCTACGGGCAAGAGTTTGTGCTTTCAAACGGTGGGGGAGGGGCTAGACCACTGGATAGCAAATCAAAAACAGAAAAGAAAGAACTCAAGCCAATGCCGGTTGGTTCTTACACGGCGGGAGCGATTGTGTTGTTGTCGGATGGAAGACGTACCACTGGGCCAGACCCCATGGAAGCGGCGCAGTATGCGGCCAATAGAGGTGTTCGCGTCTATACCGTAGCGTTTGGTACGCCTGATGGATTCATTCCAGGTATGGAGGGCTACACCTTCTATACCAAAGTCGACGAAGAAACTTTGCAAGCGATTGCAAAAGTGACTGGTGGCGAGTTTTTTAAAGCCAGCAACGCAGATGACTTGAAAATGATTTATCAAAAACTGTCTTCACGTTTTTCAATGGAAAAACGAGAAACGGAAATCACCGCTTTGTTTGTGCTCGGCTCTGTAGTCCTTATTGTTTTATCGATGCTTTTATCTTTGATTTGGTTTCGCCAACCCAGAGCAATCTCCGCACACATGCAAGCTTAAAAATGCCTACTGAATCAAAACCTTTTAAACCTCTCCAGTCACTTAAATCTGCTCGGATTACGGAGGGGATGGACCGCACTCCACATCGCGCTTTTTTACGCGCTATGGGCGTGGCTGAATCTGATTTTGGCAAGCCCTTTGTGGGCATCGTGAGTCAGCACGGCGAAACTACTCCATGCTCTTTATCGCTAGGACCACAGGCAGATGCCGCACGATTAGGCGTGGCAAGCGAGCAGGGTATCCCCGTGTCTTTTACAACGGTTTCTGTGTCTGATGGTTTGTCTATGAACCACAAAGGCATGCGCATGAGTTTGGTTTCTCGTGAGTTGGTAGCGGACTCTATTGAAGCGGTCATGGTGGCCCATGCATACGACGGTTTTGTGGGTTTTGCAGGATGTGACAAAACTTTGCCTGGCGTGATGATGGCCATGGCACGGTTGAATTGCCCCAGTGTTTTTGTGTATGGAGGCGCGATGCTGCCTGGCAGCTACAAAGGTAAGGACGTCACTATCTTGACGGCCTATGAAGGCGTGGGCACAGTCTTGGCTGGGCAAATGACGCAAGCAGACCTGAAAGATTTAGAACGTAGTTGCGCACCCACAGTCGGTTCATGTCCTGGTCAATTTACGGCTAACACCATGGCCATGGTGGCGGAAACATTGGGTCTTGCCATTCCAGGTTCAGCGATGATGCCCGCGGTTTACAGCGAGCGTTTGGCCTTAGCGCGTGAGGCAGGACGCCGGGTCACGCAAATTATTCGAGAGGGTGGCCCACTACCTAGAGACTTGATCACCCGTAAATCTCTAGAAAATGCTGGTGCAGCCGTAGCTGCAACAGGTGGCTCTACGAATGCTGGTTTGCATCTACCGGCCATTGCACATGAAGTGGGTATTTCGTTCACATTAGAGGATGTCGCAAAAGTATTTGCGCGCACACCGTTGATTGCAGACCTACAACCTGGCGGTAAATATTTAGCGCTCGATTTGCATCGTGTAGGCGGTACCCGTGTTGTACTGAAGGCGCTACTGGAAGGTGGCTATTTACATGGAGATGCTTTGACGCTGTCTGGCAAAACTCTGGCAGATGAGTTGTCCGATGTGTCTTTGCCGGACGGACAAGTGGTGTATCCAACGGACAAAGCTTTGATGGCAACCGGTGGGGTGGTGGTTCTGAAAGGTAACTTGGCACCAGAAGGTGCATTGATCAAAGTGGCTGGACTCAAGCAATTGGTATTCAAAGGTCCTGCGCGCGTTTTTGAATCTGAAGAAGATGCATTCGCAGCAGTCACTGCACGAGACTACCAAGCGGGTGATGTATTGGTGATTCGTAACGAAGGCCCCAAAGGTGGGCCTGGCATGCGCGAGATGTTGGGGGTTACAGCGTTGGTGTATGGACAAGGCATGGGGGAAAAAGTTGCGCTGTTAACGGACGGAAGATTCTCTGGTGCGACGCGTGGAATGATGGTCGGCTACATCGGGCCAGAAGCTGCAGAACTGGGGCCTATTGCGTATCTTCAAAACGGAGATATGGTGCACATTGATGCACACACTGCCACCTTGGATGTGTTGGTCGATAGTGCCACTTGGGACGCGCGTGTAAAGAACTATCAAGCGCCTGTCAAAGAGCATCTCAACGGCATATTAGAAAAATATGCGCGCTTGGTATCTCCTGCACGCCTTGGTGCAGTCACGCATAGTGGCGGGCTGAAGCAGGACTAATTTTTTCAAAAACTAAACGTGCGCTTTTTGATTTAACTACCCAAATAGGCTGCTAGTAAATCCTTGGGAATTTGGGCGCGCGCATTCAAGCTAACCAGTTCAACACACTTATAAAAAGCCTTCAAATCAAGTGCATCTTTACTTAAAACTTTGACGCCCATTTCTTGCATACGCGCAAGCGTAATGGCATCTTGTTTAGCCGCCAATTGACGTTGAAGCGCTGTAGATGTTGTAACGGCATGCGCAAGCAGTTCGCGCTCTTCTTGATTCAGCATGTCATACCAAGCCAGCGGACACACCAGCAAAAGAACACCGAAGAAATGGTGTGTCAAACTGACATAAGGGTGGTGCTTCCAAAGCTCAAACCCCATGTAGTTGGTTAAGGGATTTTCTTGGGCTTGGACAATATCTTCTGCTATCCAAGACACCAAATCCTTGACATCACTAGTCAATGCTTTAAAACCAATAGCATCGAGGGTGGCTCTGTAGAGCGCGCTGTCGAGCGTGCGAATTTTTAAGCCAACAGCATCGTTTGGATGTTGGATAGGACGTGCTGCATTAGATAAATGTCTGAAACCGTTATCCCAAAAACCTAATATGTGGAATTCTGTTTTCTGATGAACCGCTTGGCCAAGTATTTCGCCAGCAGAATGGTCTAACGCCGCGAGAGCTGTCTCTCGGTTATCTACGGTGAACGGCAACTCAAGCACTTCCAGTTCAGGAACTTTTGCTGATAAGTAGCCTGAAGCCATGTATCCGATATGGCGCGAACCATTTTCAATGGATGCGAATAAATTTGCTGCTTTTTCCTGATGGTCGGTGACGTTGGGAATCCAGTCGATATCTGATTTCCACCCGTTACTCTTGAGTGTTTCAACGAGACACGCTAAGCCCTGAGTCAGAATAGAAGAGGGACCTTGGTACCCAGCGACACGCAGCATGAAATGGCTTTAACCTTGGATATTGGCGTCTTGAATAATCTTTTTCCACCGTTGGAAATCAGACTCAACGATACGCTCTAACTGCTTGGCAGTTTTGGGCCAAGGCTCAAGGCCTGAGCGGATCAGTTGTACTTGAAAGTCGCGATCTTCACTGATGGATTGGGCCTCACGCCTCAGTATTTCGACCACATCGGATGGAACATCTTTGTGAAAGAACAAAGCGATCCAAGAAGAGTAGTCATAATTGGCTACACCTTGCTCTTGCAAAGTAGGTATGTCTCTAAATTGCGCGTGTCTCTCAGTTCCACAGTAGCCGATTAACCGAACTTTGCCATCTGATAAAAACGGTTGCGCCAATGAAAGTGCCATCGACATCACTTGAACTTCACCCGAGGCCGCGGCTAATGCAGCTTGGCTAGCGCCCCGATAGGGTATATGTGTCAGCTGGGTATTGGTGAAAGCCTTGAACATCTCTGTCGCCAAATGCTGTGGGCTTCCTACGCCGCCAGATGAATAGGTAACAGGGGTGGCGGTATTCTTTGCTTGCTGGATAAGGTCTTTGACGTTTTTAATTTTCGAATTGCCAGGAACAGCAAAAAAAGTTGGAATGTTGGCTACGCCGACGACTGGTACAAAATCTTTGCGCGTATCCACTTTCATGTTTTTGGCTTGTAAGTGGGGCAATATCGTCATGATGCTGTTGTTCAGCGCTGCCACAACCAGTCCATCGGTTCTGGCTTTACTTAAGCGGTCTAAGCCAACAAGACCAGCCGCGGCAGCAACGTTTTCGACAGCAAAACCTTGACCAAGTTTTTGGGTCAATCGTTCGGCCATGTGCCGAATAGCGACGTCGGATGCGCTACCTGCTTGCAAAGGCATGATGATGGTGGATGCGCTACTTGGATATTTTTGCGCCCAAGTCGAAACGCTTACTAACGGTAAAGCAACGAGGGGAAGAAATTTACGACGTTTCATTTTGAATTTTTCCCCTTATTTATATTAGTTTCTTAGTTAATCGCTTAAGTTGAAATTTTTAAATTTCGGACGATATTGCCAAAAAACTCGTAGTCTTTGGCAATCACTGTATTGAGCGATTGGGACGATGTACCCGTACCAACTGAAGCGAATTCAGTAAGACGCTTTTGGGTATCCGCGTCTTGTGAGACCTTCACCAAGTGCTTATTTAGCATCGCAACAATAGGTTCAGGAGTCCCACGGCGAGCAAAGAATCCATGCCAAGTGCTGCCAATAATTCCGTCTTCGTCTAAACCAGGTTGGAAACTATTGATGGTGCCTACGTTGGGTAGCGCTGGAATGGATCTGCCACCTGTAACCGCTATTGCTTTTACACCACCTGAAAGTACGCGTGGAACTGCCGTTCCAGAACCTTCAAGGAAGAGCGGCACAGTGCCTGACATGACGTCAATCGCGGGATTACCTGTATAGGGAATGTGATTGATTTTGAGGTCTAACTGTCTTGCCCAATATTCCACTGCAAGGTGGGGGTGCGAGCCAACGCCCAAGGATGCGTAGTCCAATTTACCTGGGTTCTTTCTTGCATATTCAACAAGCTCTTTAAAGTTATTGAAGGGTGCATTTGGAGTGGCAATAAGAACGTGCGGTAGTGTGCATACTTGGCTGATGGCCGTAAAGTCTTTGACGGGGTCTAGATTGTTTTTGGGATACACATGCGGTGTGATGGACATGATGGAGCGCACCGCATAAAAAAGGCTGTAGCCATCCGTAGGACGTTGCATCACTGTGTCCCAGCCGAGTGCGCCACCGGCGCCTGGTTTGTTTTCAACCACGACAGCTTGATTTATTTCTTTGGACAATTTATCAGTAAAAATTCTTGCAACAACGTCCACATTGGCGCCTGCAGGAAATGGAACAACAACACGAATTGTTTTATTTGGGAATGCATCTTGTGCAAAAGAATTTGTTGCCCCGAGCATTCCGGATAAGCCCAAGCCGAAAACGATGGATCTTCTAATGTTTTGTTTGTCTGAGTTCATGAATTTGTCTCCTAAAGTAATTTGGAATTAAGGGATGATGACGCTTGACCCGCTTGTTTGGCCAGATTCGAGTGCGGTGTGGGCTTTAGCGATATCTTGCAATGCATAGCGTTGATTGATATTTATTTTTAAAACACCTTTCGCAAATAAATCAAAAACTGATTGGGCAGAATGTCTTAGTTCTTCGGTAGAGGTTGTGTAAGTTACCAATGTGGGACGTGTGAAATACAGAGACCCCATTTTTTGCAAGGTGCTGGCAGGTATTGGAGGTGGGGCTCCTGTAGTCGTACCAAATGAGACGAAATAACCTCTTGGCGCCAAACTGTTGAGTGATTGCTCAAATGAATTTTTTCCCACCGAGTCGTAGACAACTGGAACGCCAACGCCATTCGTAATTTCTTTAACACGGGCTGGTACGTCATCTTTCAATCGATCAAAACAATATTCATAACCGTTGGCTAGGGCCAGTTTGACTTTTTCCGGACCTGCTGCAACACCAATCATGTGTGCACCAAGGTGCTTACCCCATTGGCCGGCCAATAAGCCAACGCCTCCTGCTGCCGCATGCATCAGCACATATTGCCCTTTTTGGACGGGATAGCAACGGTGCATCAAATATTCAACCGTCATGCCTTTGAGGAGGGCCGCAGCAATTTGTTCATCCTGCATATGGGTGGGAGCATGCAGTAAGCGAGCTGCGGGGTAGTTGCGATGTGTAGCGCATGCACCCAGGACAGGACCACTGGCGTAGCAAACGCGATCTCCAACTTTGAAGTCTTTGACTTCCGACCCAACACTTTCAACAATACCCACTGCTTCTGTTCCCAACCCAGTAGGAAGTGGCGCGGCATATTGGCCTGAGCGGGTGTAGATGTCTTGAAAGTTGAATCCTATGGCAGTGTGTCGGATGCGAACTTCACCGGCCGCAGGCTCTGGCAATTCTAGATTTTCGATTTTGAGGACCTCAGGCCCTCCAGTGGAATGGATGCGAACAGCTTTCATATTTCTCTTTAGTTAAATGTTGATGCGGTGAAGTGAGCTTATTTGGAAACCATGACGTCAGCGGTAGCTTTTTCATTGGCACCACTATCCGTCCAAGCGGGTACCCGCCCCATGCGAGCGGCTTCTTCCCAAGCAAAATTGAGTTCAACTTTGATGCCATTAATGGGTTCGCGCATAAAAAGTTGGTAGAGGTTCGAGTTGTGGGCTTTTCTCTCACTAAATTCAACGCCGTTTTTTGTAAGTCGGTCCACGAACTCTTCCATTCCATCGCAATTGAGACATAGATGGTCGATGCGTCCAGAGCCAGGGGCACCAGCCGCCGAGTAGTCCATCCCAGCTTTGTCAGAAGGTGTTTTTAAATAAGTATCTTGGTGCTCAGAATGGCGCGCTTTTCCGATGTGGATGACATCCTGTTCACCAATATAGAGCCAATAAACGGGAAATCCAAATTCGGGGTGGTAACCGTTGCGAAAGCCTAAATTGGTACAAAACCAATCCCTTGTTCCTTCCGGATCGTCGGTCAGTATGAGTAGGTGTTCAAGAAAGCGCAGGCCCATTTTTTCTCCTAAAGTTACGTATGCTAGTTGGTCAGAAATTAAATTAATTGGGTGTAGGATCGTTCAAAATTTTTCATAAAGCAATGGGGTTTTCATCAGCATCAGGGGCATTCAGAGCCAATGCTAATGAAGAAGTTGCCTATTTCTTTCTGGTTTAATTTACGACAATATGTCACAACAATAGCAAGGCAGGCCATCAGTGAGTTCTACAAACAACACTTCAAATAGTATTTCCCCTGTACAAATTGGATTGGTTGGTTATGGCTGGTGGGGCAAGATTATTGCTAAGCAAATTGCCACCTCAACGCGTTTAAAACTGTTGGCAATAGTAGAGGTTGACGAGAGTCTTCGCCAGCAAATGGCATCTGATCCTTTTCTAAAGGGTGTTCAGGTTTTATCCAGTTTTGACGCGTTTCTAAAAATCACTGAACTTGAGGCCGTCATTCTTTGCACGCCGCACTTGCAACATGCAGATCAAATTGTCAATGCAGCGCAAGCGGGCAAGCATGTTTTCTGCGAAAAACCACTGTGTTTAACCTTTAGCGATGCCCAGCGTGCCATCCAAAGTTGTGTGCAACACAAGCGCGTTTTAGGGATTGGCCATGAGCGCAGATTTGAGCCTTCGGTCATTGCTTTGCGCAAAGAGATCGAAGCAGGAGTCTTTGGCACTATTTTGCAAATTGAGGCTAACTTCAGCCAAGACAAGTTCTTTGCTCTGCCCAAAGACAATTGGCGCCTTTCAAACAAACATGCGCCTGTCGGTCCATTAACGGCAACCGGTATCCATTTGGTCGATTTGGCGATTGCTGTGTTGGGGCCTGCAGAGTCAGTTTGGGCGCGCTTGGCCACACGTGGTTCTTATTTTGAAAACGGGGACACGCTTGGCATCATGTTGGCTTTCCCTGACGGTGCCAATGCGCTTATCACCGCTATCTTGGCGACACCTTTTGAAGGCCGTTTTGCGGTTTATGGGTCTAAGGGTTGGTTTGAAATTCGCGACCGCAAGCACCCTGAAAATCCTGCTGGATGGGACATCAAGCGTGTCATGCAAGGTCAAGAGCCTGTGGCAAGTTTCGCAGACCAGTCTCCTACTGTATTGGCTAATCTCGAAGCTTTTGCAATGGCTATTCGAGGCGAGAAGGCCTACCCAGTTACCCACAAAGAAATGCTGGCCAATGTCGCAGCACTTGAGGCCATCATGAAATCTGTGGTCTCCAAACAAATAGAGCCTATTGCTGTTCCCGTTTGAGTTTTTCTCAATACACCATGATTTTGAGAAAACCGCCCCTAGAAAAAAAACGACTCACTAGCCAAGAACGGGAAAAGCAAATCGTCTTGGCGGCGGTTGAATTCTTCGCTGAGGTGGGCTTTAGCGGAGACACGCGGCAATTGGCGCGGCGTTTGGGGGTTACGCAGTCTTTGATCTACAAGTACTTTCCCACCAAAGATGCGCTCATCGATAAGGTTTACGAGGAAGTCTATGTAGGACGTTGGAATCCATTTTGGGAAGCGGTTATCCAAGACCGCTCGATTCCTCTCGAAGAGCGATTAGTGAGTCTCTACATCGAGTATTCAAAAGCCGCATTGACGCGCGACTGGGTGCGTATTTTTATGTTCTCAGGGTTGCGTGGAGAAAGCATCAACAAGAAATATTTGGAAATGCTCCGCAGCCGTATTCTTGAGCCCGTAGCGATTGAGTTGCGTCAAGAGATGGGATTGCCAGATATCAAATCTATGCCATTGAAGACGTCAGAAATTGAGTTGGTCTGGAGTATCAATGCACGTATTTTTTACTTCGGACAACGACGTTGGATCTTCGATGTACCCATCGAAGACGATGTCGACGAGATGATCCGATTGACAATTGCGCACTTTATGGCGGGTGCAAGAGTCTTGTTGCCAAAAATCCTCAAAACGCAATAACAAAAAAGTCGAATTAGGGCGCAACTTTAGGGGAAACCCCAGTCCTAATGATCACTTGATCACCTTATAGTGATCACATGAACACCAAGTCATCCCCTTCTTTCGATAAACGCGATTTACGCAACGCTTTGGGCAGCTTTGGAACCGGTGTGACGGTGGTCACTTCCGGAACCAAGCAAACACGGCTCGTTGGCGTAACGGCCAACTCGTTTAGTTCTGTTTCGCTAGACCCGCCCATTGTTTTATGGAGCTTGGGCAGTACGTCACCTAGCTTGGACATCTTTGATGCATCAGGCCGTTTTGTGATCAATATTTTGGCTCTACATCAAGTGGATTTGTCTAAGCGGTTCTCTAGCAATCTGTCAGATAAGTTTGAAGGCGTTGACTTCAGTGAAGGATTGGGCGGATTGCCTGTCTTAAACGATTGTGTTGCTACGATCGAATGCAAAACGATACAACGTACGGTGGTTGGCGATCATGTGCTTTTCTTAGGACAGGTTGAAAAATATTTGTACGAGCGCAAACCTACATTGCTGTTTTGTCAAGGAAATTACCTGCAAGGCGTCGAGTATGAAACGTCTTAACGCATATTCTTTTAAATATTGAGGAGAACGATTTGAAGTACAGCACGTTCATGATGCCCTTGCATCCGCCAGGTCGCAACATTACGCAAACCCTACAAGAAGACCGTGAAGCTGTGATCTTGGCAGATCAACTTGGTTTTAGTGAGGCCTATGTCGGCGAGCACGTCACCGATGCAGCGGAAACCGTAACGTCTTCGATGATTTTCTTAGCTAGCTTGATTAGTGATACCAAAAACATCATGCTGGGAACGGGCACGATCAATGTTCCCAATTCACACCCAGCCGCTATCGCTGCCCAAGCTGCGATGATGGACCATATGCTCAAAGGCCGATTCATCATGGGCATTAGCCCCGGAGGTTTGATGTCGGACGCAGAAGTCTTTGGTAACTTTGGCAAAGACCGCAATGCGATGTTTGTAGAAGGCATCAACATGGTGCTGAAGATTTGGGAGTCTGACCCACCTTACAACTTAGAGGGCGAGTTCTTTAATGTCACTGTGGGTAAAACCATGATCCCAGAGATTGGGCAAGGCTTCATCATGAAGCCTTACCAACGCCCGCATCCGTTAATTGTCGGTACTGCTGTAGCGCCTTTCTCTAAAGGCGTGACAGAAATGGCCAAGCGTGGCTGGCAACCTATTTCCGCCAATTTCTTGATGCCAGAGTGGGTCAAGTCTCACTGGCCTAAGTATGTAGAAGGTCGCGAAGAGGTAGGTGCTGTGGCACATCCGAACGAGTGGCGAATTGCAAAAAGTATTTTTGTGGCGGACGATGAAGCGACTGCCAAGCGCTATGGCCTAGAGGAGGGCGGACCGCACCACTTCTATTTCAAGCAATTGGTTCGTAAGTTGGTCAACGGGGGGCGCAGTAATTTGTTCAAAACAGATCCGAACATGGATGATGCATTGGTCACACCTGAATATGTAGCCAACAAATTGGTATTCGCCGGCACGGTGAATTCAGTGGTAGATCAAATCCTTGCTTTCCGAGAATATGTTGGCGACTTTGGTAATCTTTTGTATGCTGGCCATGATTGGATGGACCCCAAGCTTGCTAAACGTTCCATGGAGCTATTTGCAACAGAAGTGATGCCCCGCGTCAATGCAGCCATAGGCCATTAAAAAGTAACCGGGCCTAAATCAGGAGATATCAGTGAAACAAGACCAAGGCTCAGCTTTTACTGAAACCCGCGCAGGCATGACCATCGATTGGGATGTGCCCATCCTGATGGAAGACGGCTTAACGTTGCGTGCAGATGTGTTTCGCCCAATTGCAAGCGGGCGTTATCCCGTCTTGTTGAGCTATGGACCTTATGCAAAGGGCTTGTCCTTCCAAGAGGGGTATCCCAGTGCATGGCAAAAAATGGTGAGCGAACATCCTGATGTGCCTTATGGCTCTAGCAATTTATTTCAAAACTGGGAAGTTGTAGATCCAGAAAAATGGGTGCCGGATGGATATGTTTGTGTACGCGTAGATTCGCGTGGATGTGGTCGCTCGCCTGGGTATGTAGACCACTTCTCGCCGCGTGAAACCCAAGACTTTGTGAACTGCATTGAATGGGCAGGTGAACAAGCATGGTCGTGCGGTAAGGTCGGACTCTCCGGGGTGTCTTACTTCGGTATCAACCAATGGCAAGTTGCTAGCCGTAACCCCAAGTATTTGGCTGCTATGTGTATTTGGGAAGGTGCCGCAGATTGGTACCGCGATATGACCCACCATGGTGGAATTGTGTCGACCTTTTGGGATAACTGGTACGACATGCAAGTGAAAACGGTGCAATACGGACTGGGAGAGCGTGGGCCTAAAAGTAAGGCAACTGGCGCTTTAGTGTGTGGCGATGTCACCTTGTCTGACCAAGAGTTGGCCGCGAACCGCTGCCAATTTGGCCAAGACATTCTTGCGCATCCAACTGATGACGCCTACCACCAAGAACGATCTGCCCAATGGGACAAGATCACTGTGCCATTTTTATCGGCAGGCAACTGGGGTGGTCAAGGTTTGCACTTACGTGGCAACTCTGAAAGCTTCATGCGTGCTGCCTCCAAACAAAAATGGCTTGAGATGCACGGACTCGAGCATTGGACTCACTTCTACACAGATTACGGCGTTCAAATTCAAAAGAGATTTTTTGCGCATTTTCTAAAAGGTGAAGACAACGGCTGGGATAAAGAACCACCTGTACGTTTACAAGTGCGCCACGTCAAGCACTTTGAGGAGCGCACCGAGAGCAATTGGCCCTTGCCGCAAACGCAGTGGACCAAGATGTTTTTGGGTGCAAAAGACCAAGCCTTGTCATCACACCCCTCAGGCGACACTGGATCTTTGAGTTTTCAAGCCATCGGTGATGGACTAACTTTCGTATCTGCTCCTATGTCGCAAGAGATGGAGTTGACTGGGCCAGTTGCTGCGAAGTTAAAAATTTCCTCATCCACCGCAGATGCAGACTTGTTTTTAGTCTTGCGTGTTTTGACGCCAGATATGCGTGAAGTTACATTCGCTGGTGCAATTGATCCCCATACGCCAGTGGCGCAAGGGTGGTTGCGTGCCTCACACAGAGCGCTCGACACCCAACTGACCAAGCCCTATCGTCCGTACCACACCCATACGGATCCACAGCCCTTAGTTCCTGGTAAGCCGGTTGAATTAGACGTGGAACTGTGGCCTACCTCCATCGTTATTCCAGCGGGGCATCGGCTCGCGCTGTCAGTGCGTGGTCGGGATTACACCTATGCTGAGAAGACGGGGTTGAAACTGTCTAACTTCAAGAATGAACTACTGGGATGCGGACCGTTTCTGCACAATGACCCACGTGACCGTCCTAGGGCTATTTTTAATGGCGAAACCACCTTACATTTCGATTCTGACGCGCAGCCTTTCTTGCTGCTGCCCGTTATCCCGCGAGGGAGTCAACAATAACCTCCCACAGAAGGAGGTATGACAGCAAGTTTGAATTTCAACCGAGCAACTATTTAGGAGACACCATGACAACAAGACGCGACTTTCTACAAACCACTGCAGCCACTGGTATGACCATGGTTTTGCCCACAGCATTGCATGCGCAATCGGGCGACGCTATTCGTATTGGACTATTGACGGTTAAAACAGGTCCATTGGCATCTGGCGGCATTGACATGGAGCGCGCCTTGCTCATGTATTTGAACGAGCGCAACAATATGATTGCTGGGCAAAAAGTGCAACTCATCGTTGCGGATACTGGCGGTGTTCCTGCGAATGCCAAGTCCAAAGTGCAAGAGTTGGTGGAGCTCAATAAAGTACACGTCTTGATGGGCCCCTTGGCCGCATTCGAGGCCCTCGCGATTGACGACTACATCAAGGCGCAAAAAATTCCCACCTTGTCAGTTGCAGCAGCCGAGGATATGACCCAACGTAAACCTAATCCTTGGTTTGTGCGAGCTACCTCAACATCGGCGCAGTGCGCACACGTCATGGCAGACCATTGCGCAAAAACTTTGAAGTTCAAACGTATGGTCTTGATTGCTGATGACATCGCATATGGACACGAAATGAATGCTGGCTTTCAACGCGTGTTCGAAGAAAACGGCGGCAAGATCGTTCAAAAAATGTTCCCGCCGTTGACTGCACCCGATTACGGTAGTTTTCTGGCCCAGCTAAAAACCAATGTGGACGGTATCTTTTTAGGATTCGCTGGCTCCAACGGCTTTAGATTTTTGCGTCAATTTAATGAATACGGCCTGAGTAGCAAGATGACCGTGGTTGGCGGTATGACTGCACTGGATGAATCTGTGCTTCGTAACATGGGCGATGAAGCCTTGGGTATTCAAACTGTTTGCTGGTATTCGCCTGAATTGAGTAACCCTATCAATGCCAAGTTTGCACCTGCTTTCCGCAAGTTATACAACTATGACCCAGGCTTTTATGCAGCTGCCACTTATGTGAGCGGTGCTGTGTTGGAAGCTGCAGTCAGTGCTGTTGGCGGCAAAGTGAACAATAAAGATGCGTTCATGGCAGCCCTCAAGAAAACCAGTGTGCCTACCGCACGCGGTTATGTGAAATTCGATGACCTCGGCAATGTGGTCGGCGATGTCTACATCCGACAAGTCGCCCGTAAAGAAGGTCGCCTGGTCAATTCCGTGATCAAGACTTATTCCAACATTAGCCAGTATTGGACTTATGACCCTAAGCAATTCTTAGCAAACCCTGTGTATTCGCGTGATTGGCCGCCAGCCAAGAACATAGAGTCTTAAGCCGCTTATGCAAATCTGGGTGATCCAAACTCTCAACAGTTTGGCTTTTGGAGGACTGCTATTTATGCTGTCCTCCGGTTTTGCGCTCATCTTTGGATTGATGCGCATTGCCAATTTGACGCATGGGTCCTTGTTTATGCTGGGCGCTTACGTGGCTGCTTCGATGATTCGAGGTGGCCATGGATTAATTTTGGCAGCTTGTGCCTCCATGATCACCATGGCTGTAGTGGGTGGTTTGATTGAGCGATTTATTTTGCGTCGCTTAACCAACAATGCCCAAGGTCAAGTTTTGGCTACTTTGGGACTATCCTTTGTGGTGGCTGATTTGTGTTTGATGATCTGGGGCGGTGATCCACTACCCATTCAAACGCCCGCCATGTTTATTGCGCCGATGGAATTTTACGGATTGCGTTTTCCCACTTACCGTTTGGTTGTTTTAGGTTTTTCCATTGTGGTGGGCATATTGCTGTACTTGTTGATGGAGAGAACCCGATTAGGCGCCATGATTCGCGCGGGTGTGGACGACATGCCGATGGCGCGCGCGGTCGGTATTCCAGCATCTCTTTTATTCACGACCGTATTTTGTTTGGGTGCTGCATTGGCTGGATTGGGTGGCGCTTTAGGTGGCCCTATCTTCAATGCCTATCCGGGGCTAGATGCTGATATGTTGCCGCTCGCACTCATTGTGGTGATATTGGGTGGGGTAGGTAGCTTGGTTGGTACTTTTGTCGCTAGCTTTATTGTTGGATTTATTTATACCTTTGGCATTGCACTTGTGCCAGATTTGGCCTATGTGATTTTGTTTTTACCGATGGTTTTGGTGATCGCCTTTAAGCCACAAGGTTTATTTGGAAGAGTCACAACATGAACCGAATCGGTATATTGCTGGGTTTGGTGTTTTTGGCGCTCCTGCCATTGGTCTCTGGTGAATACTTTGTCAACTTGGGCAGTCAAATTTTGATTGCTGTGATTTTTGCGTCTAGCTTGAATCTGTTGGTGGGATACGCTGGGTTGACATCTTTGGGTCATGCCTCCTACCTAGGTTTATCTGCTTACATTTCAGCATGGTTATCTATCAAGATGGGATTGGACCACTCGGTCACAGCACCTGCTGCCTTGCTGCTGACAACATTGATTGGAATGGTGTTTGGCTGGATCGCCTTACGCGCAACAGGCTTGGGTTTTTTGATGCTGACCTTAGCCTTGTCGCAAATCGTGTGGGGCTTGGGTTATCGCTGGGTATCTGTGACGAATGGTGACAACGGTTTGTCAGGTCTTACGCGTCCTCACCCATTTGGTATTGATTTAGACATCAGCAATAATTTTTATTGGTTTGTCTTGATCATTACCTGCGCATGCATTTATATGATTCATGTGATGATTCGTTCGCCTTTTGGTGCCTCGATTCGTGGAACGCGAGACCAAGCTCGGCGTATGAGTGCACTTGGCTTCAACGTCTGGGCGATTCGCTGGACTACGTTTGTCATCGCGAGTTTCATAGGTGCTGTTGCAGGGCTGATGTACGTGTACTTCCATAAATACATTCACCCTAGCGTGATGGCGATTACTGTTTCTGCAGAGGCCTTGTTATGCGTGATTGCTGGGGGCTCAGGCACTTTGGTAGGACCACTGCTTGGAGCGTTTGTTGTAGTGGTGCTTAAGAACTATGCGTCCGCGTATGTTGAGCGCTGGAACATGTTGCTCGGATTGGTATTTTTATTTATTGTGATCTTCATGCCTGCAGGATTGGTGTCTGCTGTTGCCGTATGGAAAGATCGTTTCAAAAGCGGAAGTAAGACATGACCTTCGCGCTTGAAATAAAAAACCTGTGTAAAAGTTTTGGTGGCATCAAGGTCACGCAAGACGTTTCTTTTTCAGTCAAGCCTGGCGAGCGACGTTTGATCATCGGACCCAATGGCGCTGGTAAAACAACCCTTTTTAACCAAATCTCTGGTGAGCTAAAACCTGACTCAGGCAGCATCAAAGTATTTGGTGAAGATTTAACTTTCCAGCCTGTTCACAGACGTGCCCATGCTGGTGTAAGTCGTACCTATCAAATCATCACGTTGTTTCCCAAAGACACGTTGTTACACAACGTTGTGTTGTCTTTGTTGGGCGTTAGCAATCGTCGTTTTCAAGCTTTCAGTCCGTTGACTGTGAATGACGAGTTGTTCGAAAAGGCCGAATCAATATTGGATTCTGTGGGATTGACGGGTTCCGGCCATTTGGCCGCTGGAGAAATATCGTATGGAGAGCAGCGTCGGGTAGAGATTGCAGTTGCTATGGCCCAATCGCCTCGACTGCTCTTATTGGATGAGCCCTTGGCGGGTTTGTCGCAAGATGAGCGCATCATCGTGCGTGATTTGGTAGCGGCCTTACCTAAAACAACCACGATTGTCATGATTGAACACGACATGGACGTCGCCTTAGCATTTGCTGAACAAATTGCTGTGCTTCACTATGGCAGTTTGATTGTTGAAGGGGACCGCGAAACAGTTGTCAATCACCCCCGTACTCGGGAGGTCTATCTTGGCCACTGATCTATTACACCTCGATGCCATACACGCACACTATGGCGAAAGCCATGTGCTGCACGGAATTTCATTTGGGCTCCAAAAAGGCCATGTGCTTGCCTTGCTGGGACGCAACGGAGCGGGAAAAACGACGACCTTGCTAACGCTGTCTGGCTTGCTTGCATGCACTGGCGGACAAATTTATCTGGACGGACAAGCCATTGGAAGCATGGTGCCTGAGGCCATCGCTAAGCGCGGCATTCGATTGGTGCCGCAAGGGCGGCGTGTTTTTGCGAGTTTGAGCGTGGAAGAAAACCTCATCGTTGCGCAGCAAAAACGTGAAACTTCTCACCCTTGGAATATTGAACGCGTGTATGACCTGTTCCCCCAACTGGAACCCCGTCACAAGCAACGTGCTGGCACCTTGTCTGGTGGCGAGCAGCAGATGCTCGTCATTGGGCGTGCACTGATGGGAAATCCAGATGTGCTGCTACTCGATGAGCCCTCTGAAGGATTAGCGCCTTTGATCGTCGCTGAAGTCTCACGTGGAATTGCCAAACTCAAGTCCGAAGGACTGTCGATTATTTTGGTTGAACAAAATTTTGATTTGGCGATGCGTCTTGCAGACGATGTGGTGGTGCTCAACACGGGGCAAGTGGCTTTCAGTGGAACGCATGAAGCTGTTCAAGCCAATCCTGATCTGGCAACCCGGCATCTGGGAGTTTTTTGACAAAATATTTTGTCGATCAATTAAAAATATAAAGATCAATCATGTCTATCAAGTTTTACGGATTCTGGCGTTCGCTGGCCGCATACCGCGTTCGAGTTTCGCTCAAGCTCAAAGGGTTAGCCTATGAAGAAATTCCAGTTAATTTATTAGCAGGTGAGCAGCACGATTCCGCCTACTTGGCAATTAACCCTCAAGGCGCAGTGCCAGCACTCGTTATTGAGGGGCTTTCAAAACCCTTATTTCAATCCCTTGCAATTTTGGATTATTTGGAATATGCCCACCCAATCCCGTCACTAATGCCTTCCCTGCCGGCGGATAGAGCAAGGGTGCTTGCGCTTGCGCACCTTTGTGCAAGTGATGGACATCCCCTAGTGGTTCCTCGTGTTAGAAACTATCTACAAAATACTTTGAAATTAGAAGAAACGGCTCGAAACCAATGGCTACAGCATTGGACATTCGAAGCATTGAATGCCTATGAACGTGTTTTGACTCAAGACCCGCGTGGCGGAAGATTCAGTCATGGGGATCAAGTGTCAGTTGCTGATTTATGTCTTGCTTCCCAAGTTGTTGGAGCAGAATTATTTGGATGCGAATTAGTCCGTATCCCACGCGTAATGGATATTTTCAAAGAACTCATGACTTTGCCTGCCTTCTCTGCTTCTATGCCGAAGCGACAGTCCGATGCGCCACAGCAAAATTAGTTCAACTAGTTTGCGTACTTAACCAAAACACAGAATTAATCTTTATTTTCAACAAACCTTAGGAGATATTTCAATGATTTTTACTTGTGCCCCTACCTGCAAACACCCATACCACCAACACGGAAAAACGACCAAAGGTGCCGCTGGTATGTTCACGTCGCTAGCCACTAAAAAATTAGCCAAGCGTAAAGACGGCCATTTGAATATCGACGTCCATTGCCATTACTTCAATCCGGCTGTTGGGCAAAAAGCATCAGTTCTCAAACCTATTGAGCAAGAGGTTGGCCATATTTTTGCCAACCAGTTAACGCGCGATACCAATGCCAAACAAATGCGTGACAGAGCGCCCATGTTGTCAGACGTTGCTGTTCGCCTGAAAGATATGGACCGTATGGGCGTGGATATTCAAGCTGTCTCACCCGCGCCATTCCAGTATTACTACTTCGCTGAGCCTGCTTTTGGCGCCGAGTTAGCGCGTGATGTGAATGAGGGCATGGCCAAACTGGTGGCCCAACATCCTGACCGTTTGATTGGCTTAGGCACTGTGCCTTTGCAGGACGCTGGTTTAGCCGTCAAAGAACTCAAGCACGCAGTCAAGAATTTAGGTTTGAAAGGTATTGAGATCAATACACACGTCAACGGCAAAAACCTGACCGATCCATCGCTCAAATTAGAAAAATTCTTTGCTGCCGTGAGTGAGTTGGGCGTTCCTTTGTTCATTCATCCCAATGGATTCACCGAAGCCAGTCGTCTCGAAAACCATTATTTCAATAACGTGATTGGTAATCCCTTGGACACCACCATCGCTGTGAGCCATTTGATTTTTGATGGTGTCATGGAGCGCAACCCTAAACTGAAAGTGTTGTTGGCACATGCTGGTGGCTATCTGGCACATTATTGGGCGCGTATGGACCATGTGTATGGCGCGCGTCCTGATGGTCGTTCCGTCATCAAGCGTAAGCCTTCTACCTACCTTGAGCGCTTTTATTTCGACACCATCACATTCGACCCAGGCATGCTTCGCAACATGATTGAGCGTTTTGGTGCTGGCCATGTGATGTTGGGAACTGACTATCCCTACGATATGGCAGAGGTGGATCCATTAGGTCTTGTATCTGCTGTCAAGCGTTTGAACAAAGACGACAGAGACTTGATCACTGGTGGAAACGCTAAAAAACTGTTCAAGATCAAATCTTAAAAAGTAAAAGCTACATATGAAAGTCGCCATACTGGGCCTAGGCCGAATGGGCAGTGCGATAGCCGAGCGGTTGTTAGACACGGGCCATTCGCTCGTGGTTTGGAACCGATCTGCTGGTAAAGCCAAATCGCTACTTGATCGTGGCGCCGTTTGGGCTGCAACTCCGCAAGAGGCAGTTTCTAAAGTTGATTTAACTTTGTCTATGTTGACAGACGCGGCTGCTATTGAAAATACCTATTCTGGAGTGAACGGCGCGCTGACTGGGGATGTGAAGGGTAAGTTGTTTGTGGACATGAGCACTGTTCGTCCAGAAACATCTATCCATCTCAATTCCAAAGTGGCGGCTGTTGGAGCTGCACTTTTAGAGTGCCCAGTAGGCGGTACGGTCGGTCCTGCCAAGCAAGGTCAGTTATTTGGTTTTGTGGGAGGGGAGGCTACTGATTTTCTTCGTGCCAAGCCTTTGTTGGAACAACTCTGTCGCCGCGTGGAGCATGTGGGTGCCATTGGTGCAGGGGCCAGCATGAAGTTAGCCGTGAATCTCCCGTTATTGGTCTACTGGCAGGCATTGGGCGAAGCCATTTTGATGGCCAAACCGGCAGGACTTTCAGCTGAGAGATTGATGGATATTTTGGCTGACACGCCTGGTGCACCTGGCGTTATCAAGTTTCGCGGTTCCGCTGTGGTTGCGTCTTTAAATGGCATTGACCAAGGGCCTGCGCATTTCAATATTGACTCCATACGCAAAGACCTTCGCGCCATGATGGCCGAGGCTAAGGCCATGGGCTACGAGTTGCCTACGGCAAGTGCCACCATGCGGGTATTTGACCAAGCTGCCGCCGCAGGCCTTGGTGATGGTGACGGAACGCAGCTCGCCGCATGGTGGATCGCTAATTCGGGAAAGAAGTGACAGTATTTCAATTGAACGGTGCAACAACCTCGACTGCGGTCGATGGTAAGTTGCCCTTGGTCCATGTCTTGCGAAACCCATGCGATGCCAAAGATGTGCGCTTTGGTTGTGGTGCAGGTAACTGTGGCGCATGCACCGTCATAGTCGACGGCGTTGCACAGCAGTCTTGCGGCTTATCTACCGAGTCGATAGAGGGGTGTGACGTGTTCACACCTGCCGCCTTGCAAAGTGATCCCGTTGGATCAGTTGTTTTGCAAGCTTTTTTAGATGAGCAAGCTGCGCAATGCGGTTACTGCATCAATGGCATCTTGATGTCTTTGACTGCATTGTTAAAACGCGAGCTAAATCCTTCCAAAGAAAAAATCATAGAGACCTTGAATCGCCATCTATGTCGCTGTGGTGCACATGCCCGTATTTTGCGAGCCACAGAACTTGCGATGCATCGCCTGCAAGCCAAAGGTTGAATATGGCAACAGGTATACCAACCAGCATACAGACAGCACCTTTGTTGAAACAATGGGTTCAATTATTAGCGGATGGCCGCTTTCAAATTTATAGCGGTAAAGTTGAACTTGGACAGGGTATTTCAGCGGCCTTGGTCAAAGTGGCTTGTGAAGAGCTCTGCATTCATCCTGGGCAGGTTGATTTAGTAGCAGGGCATACCGCATTGAGCCCAGATGAAGGCTACACCGCTGGTAGTCTTTCTATTGAAGCAGGTGCGACTGCACTCAGGCACGCCTGTATCTATATGCGTCTGTTGTTTGCCATACAAGCAGCAGAGCACCTTGCTGTTAACTTGGAAGACTTAACGCTCGACCAAGGTATGTTTGGTGCGTTGCAGTCAAAAGAAAAAATTGGGTTTCATGCGCTAGCTAAAGACACCAATTACGCGCTTATTCGCGTTGACACACCATTAGACCAAAGCCGTGATGTCAAAAATCTAGTGCAACTTCCGGATGAGGAATTCATACGTTTTGATCTCAAAGGTAAATTCACTGGAGCAGGCTTTGTACACGACATGGTTCGCAGCAATATGTTGCACGCCCGCATTTTGCGAGGCCCCCATGCTGAAGCCCGAGCACGTCTTGTCGATGCTGCGCACTTACGATCATTTGAGGGAGTTACCAAATTAGTCATTCAAGGTGATTTCATTGCGCTGTTGGGGCCAGATGAAGGAATGCTTTTGCGCGCATATGAAAAAGCCTATGCAACGATTGAATGGCAATTACCAAACTTACCTGCATTCCAAGAGATTGAAACCCTACTCACCAGTTTGCCTTCTGTAGATGAAAAGGTAGTCGCCCAAGGGAAGGCATTACCTTCTTCACAGCGTCTCACGCGACGGTATTCCAAACCTTATATTGCACATGCATCGATAGGTTTGGCATGTGCCTTAGCGGAACCAATGCGTCACTCTGCTAACAAAGCAGGACTGACGGTGTACACCCATTCGCAAGGCGTTTTCAAGCTTAGGCAGGAGATTGCCGCTGCCCTTGGCATATCTGTAGATATGTTGGATGTTGTGCATAGCCCAGGTGCGGGTTGCTATGGACACAACGGAGCAGACGATGTGGCGTTAGACGCTGCGTTTCTAGCCCACCACTTGCAAGTGCCAGTGCGTGTGCAATGGACACGTCAAGATGAAATGAGTGTGTCTCCGTTAGGTTCTGCTAGTTTGATAGAGTTGAGCGCAGGAGTAAACGACCAAGGGCGCATCGCAGATTGGCAAGCGCAGGTTTGGAGCCATAGCCATTTAAATCGGCCTGGTTGGTTACCTGGTAGCAATCTACTCGGTGCATGGGCCTTAGACCCCAAAGCTCCAAGACCTGTTCAGAAAGACCAAGTGCTACCAACGGGCGGTGGATTGCGCAACATCATTCCTTATTACGATTTGCCGGCACTCGACGTCATGCACCACTTTGTTCCTGAGGGACCTTTGCGTGTGTCAGCCCTGCGATCCTTAGGAGGGTTTGCCAATACGTTTGCTATTGAATCTTTCATGGATGAACTGGCCGAAACCGCAACAGTAGACCCTCTTGAGTTTAGGCTTCGCCATCTAACCGATACAAGGGCCAAGCATGTTTTACAAGCCACAGCTGATGCAGCGAACTGGGATTCACGTGGTGAGGGTCTAAACGGCCACGGATACGGAATAGCCTTCGGCCGTTACAAAAACCATGCAGGGTATTGCGCGGTGGTAGTGCAAATAGAGGTGGGTGAGAGCATCCGTGTGCAACAGGTATGGTGCACGGTAGACGCCGGTCGCATCGTGCATCGCGATGGATTGCTCAACCAAATTGAAGGTGGTTTGTTGCAAGCCATCAGTTGGACATTGAAAGAATCCGTGACATGGGGGCCTGCAGGCATCACAAGCAATTGCTGGGACACCTATTCGATATTAGGGTTTGACGAAATTCCGCAACTCCATATTGATTTGGTGGATGCTATGGACCAGCCCAGTATTGGTGCAGGTGAAGTGGCAGCAGGGCCTCTTGCTGCAGCGATTGCAAATGCTGCCCACCACGCCTTAGGTGTTCGGCCGCGTCATTTGCCTTTGACGCCAGACCGCCTTTTGCAGTTAATACATTCGCAAGACTAGAGGCCTGATTAAAGCAACAAGCCACCTTGTGGCTGTAAGCCCAAGGCACTTTGTCCGTAGGCCGCACCATGGACATCCCAAGTGAGGCCGATGTGAGATGAAGCGGCATGGATATCTCTGAATTGCCTTTGAAGCGGTAGCTGCAAAGAAAGACCTGCAGCACCAGCCGCTGGCATCAGCGTGTCAATACTGCGAACAGCCAAACTAGTTGCAAACGCAGCATTGCGTTTCCAGCGCAGCTTGGTCTCCATAGTTGGAAACTCATTACGTTCTACAGATTCTTCTAAATCAGTCCAGTCGCGTCGAATCACTGTCTCTGCAAACTCGACACAGGCAGCGGCTTCTGCGATACGCGCTTGTACGGGGCCGAGTTCAGCAATGCGTGAGCCGGTATAAGTACCAGCGCGGTTACGCATACTGGTGGTGAACTGTTCAACTGCCGCCTTTGCTGTACCCAATGGAACGACAGCAAGCACATAAGCAAAAGCTGCAAATGTTGGCATTTGGAATAGCTTGTTGCTATACAACTTCGCGCCTGGCAAGTTTTGACCAGCAGCGAAAATTTCGGCTGAGACACTGCGGTGTTCAGGCACAAAGGCATCCGTCATATGGACATCATGGCTACCCGTACCACCTAAGCCATACGCTTGCCAGTTGTCTTGGCTCTTAAAGTCAGCTTGTGGAATTAAAAAGAGGCGACGTTGTGGGGCGCCTCCAGTTTGTTCTGTCATGGCACCTACCAACATCCAAGTTGAGGCATCTACACCGCTAGCAAAGGGATACTTTCCGCTGACCTTGTACCCGCCTTCTACAGGGATGGCTTTGCCGCAAGGAAATGCAAAACCAGTGGCTGCAAGGGCGAACGGATCATCACCCCATACATCTTCTTGCGCTTGCAACTCGAACTGTCCGATATTCCAGGCGTGAGAGGCTAAATTAGAGTAAGCCCACGCGGTAGAGGAGCATCCTTTACAAATCTCGAGAACGGCATCCATCAACACGCCAAGACCTAACTCGGAACCACCAAAGCGCTTAGGCTGCATCAAACGCAACAACCCACTGGCGTTGAGTTCTTCAATAGATTCTTCAGGAACACGACGAATTTTTTCAGCATGGGCTGCACGTTCAGCAAACTTCGGCGCAAGACTTCTTGCAACTGCGACGGCCTCTTCTGCTGTCAACACGGGTGAAGAGAGAACTGATTTGGCTGGAGTAGAAATAACGCGTAAATTCATGGTGTGTCCCTATCCATTGACCTTAAGGTAGACCGCATAAAGAGATGTTGTTCCGCAAATAAAAAGTCGGTTACGTTGCACGCCACCAAACGTCAAATTCGCCACCATCTCAGGAATTTTTATTCTACCGATGAGTTGCCCATCTTGTCTGTAACAGATGACACCTTCGGCACAGCTAGTCCACAACCTATCTTCGTTGTCAATTCGAAAACCATCGAAGAATCCAGCGGGACATTCAGCAAAAACGGTCGAGTGACCTAGGGTTTTTCCGGATGCATCGACATCTAATCGACGAATGTGTTTGGGTCGGGTAGGGCCCTCGGTGCCACCACTATCTGCAATGAATAAGTATTTTTCATCTGTTGAGAAAGCCAAGCCATTGGGGTGATCGAAATCATCAGCAACACGCTTGACTTCTAAGGTTTGGGGATCGATTCGGTAAACGTGGCAGCCGTCCTGTTCCATGGTGTCGACTTTGCCTTCATAGTCGGCAATGATTCCGTAATCGGGGTCTGTAAACCAAATGGAGTAATCCGACTTCACAACCGCGTCATTCGGAGAATTCAAGCGTTTACCCTTGTACTTATCCGCCAGCACTGTGATGGATCCGTCATGCTCAGTTCTGGTGAGTCGGCGGTTGTAGTGTTCACAAGTAATTAAACGGCCTTGTCTGTCTGTGGTGTTGCCATTGGCAAAGCCAGAAGGAGATCTAAAAACTGAGACAGAGCCATCTGTATCGTCATAACGCATGATTTTGTTGTTGGGAATATCGGACCACAACAGGTATCTGCCACCGCCAAACCATGCAGGACCTTCAGACCATCTGCCGCCTGTCCATAAGCGCTCAACCCGCGCGTGACCGACAAAACAGTTTGCAAATTCAGGTTCGATGACTTCGAATCCGCTGCCTTCAATTTCTCCATAAAACATGGCTTGTTCCTAAATATGTAATGTGTACAAAAATTTAACAGAATTTGCTTGACTTGCGTGCAAAATCCAATCACCTCTCTCCAATCTTAGGGAAACAATTATGGAAACAAAAAAATCATTGCTTAGTGACAGAGCACCATTTCGGGCCATTGTCGATAGACCCCGTTTACAAATGCCAGATGACAGCAGGATGCTGGTGTGGATCATTGTGAACGTCGAGCACTGGACGATTGAGAGAACCATGCCTCGAACGGTATTGCCGCCGCCTATGGGGCAACCTCTGATGCCCGATCTACCAAACTGGTCTTGGCATGAGTACGGAATGCGGTCTGGATTTTGGCGAATTTTTGATGCATTACAGCAACGCGGAATAACTCCCACCTTGGCCATCAACGGCATTGTGTGCGAGTCTTATCCTTCCATTGCCCAAGCTGCGCACAAAGCCGATTGGGAGTTCATGGGGCATGGGTATATACAAGGTCCGATGCACAAAGTAGATGACCAAGTGCAAGCAATTGACCAAACTATTCAGTCGATCAAAAAACTCACTGGAAAAGCACCTGTCGGTTGGGAGAGCCCCGGCCTTTCAGAAACAGACGACACCCTAGATTACTTGTCTGCAGCAGGTATTACCTATGTGGCCAATTGGGTGATGGATGATTTGCCAGACTGGTTACATGCCAAGCCAAAACCTGTTTTGGCTGTGCCTTACACCTTGGAACTCAATGACATTCCGATGATGGCAGTGCAATACCACCGCAGTGATGAGATGTACCACCGTGGCGTTTTGCAGTTAGACCGTTTGTGGCGCGATGCCGCCAAAATCCCGCGTGTCATGGCCATTAGTGTTCATCCCTACATCACAGGCGTGCCACATCGCATTGATGCATTCGAAAAACTTTTAGATGCCGTTTTGGCAAAACCAGAAGTCAAAGTGATGACGGGTGAAAAAATCGCCGACTGGTACACGGCGCAAGTCCCAGCCAGCACTGCATTTAAATAAGACTTCAGTCAATGCATGCGTGCAAAGCCTTGAACTAATTTCACAAATTCATCTGGGCGTTGCATAGCAGATATATGCCCACAAGGGTCGAGCACAGCAACTTGGCTTCCCTTGATTTTGTTGGCCATCAATTGCAACTCAGCGGGAGGTGCGCCCATATCTTGGGCGCCTGCCACGAACATGACTGGGATTTGTATCTTATGCAAATCGTCCATCATGCGGACGTTTTGAATGGCGCGAATACATGTCTCAAAGCCGTCAACTGAGTTTTTAGAAACAATCGCCGCCATGGTTTTCATTTGGTCTGGGTTGGCAGCGATGTAATCTTGGGCAAACCAGCGAGCAATGGAAGACTCTGCTAAAGCCTGCATTCCGCCACCCGTGCGAGCTACTTCTATGCGCTGGTTCCAACCCTCTATACCTGCTGCGTCAATTCGTCCGCGGCAATTGCATGCCATCAAACCTAGCAAGCGGTCTGGGTGATGAAGGGCCATGGTGAGCCCAGTCATACCGCCTAATGAAATACCTGCGAAGAATGCTTTTTGAATCTTTGCCGCATCCAAAACAGCGACCACATCATCGGCCAAGTCACTCAACTGTATGTTGTTGGGTGCGCATTTGCTCAATCCATGCCCGCGTGTGTCATAGGTGACAACCAAATACTCTTTTGTTAGTTGCGGCAAAACCAGCTGCCACATATCGCGGTCAGTGGCTAAGGAGTTAGATAAGACTAGGGCGGGGTTCTTGGCGTCACCGTGAACGGAAAATGAAATGACGGATCCGTCAGGACGTTGGATGGATTGTGAAGTACTCATTTTTTTCTCTTTGGTTTTGGAGATGTTTAGGTGACAAAAGTTGACAACTGAGACGGTACTTATCTATTAAGATGAATCAGCAGAAGTCTCTTCGAATATTTCATTTTTCACAATTGGGGTTAACTATGGCAACTGATAAAAAACATACCAAGGTCGGTGTGATTGGTCTTGGCATCATGGGCTCGTCTATCTCATCAAATCTACAAAAATCTGGTTTTGATGTCTACGGAGTAGATCTCAATGCCGCCACCCGTAAAAAAATGAAGCCCCTCTTGTCGCAGGTGCATGCAGACACGGCTGGCATTTTGACACATTCTCAGAAAATCATTTCTTCATTGCCGTCTACTAAAGCCTTGATGCAAACCTGCCATGCTTTGTGCGAATCTAAGTCGACGCACAAAATAAAGGGCACGCCTATCTTGGTCGAGACCAGCACCTTGCCATTGAAAGACAAACTGGCAGCGCGAGACATTTTGTTAGCAGGCGGTATCCATATGATTGATGCGCCGCTTTCGGGAACCGGTGCACAAGCCAAAACAAAAGACCTCAGCATTTATGCCAGCGGGGATGCGAAAGATGTGCGTGCTTTCAGTGCCATATTCGAGGGGTTTGCACGCACACATTATTTTGTGGGTGAGTTCGGCAATGGAATGAAAATGAAACTAGTCGCAAACCTTCTAGTCGCTATTCATAACGTATCGACTGCCGAGGCCATTTTGTTTGGCAAAAAGTTAGGACTCAACACCAAGAGCTTAGTAAGCCTGATTGGAGACGGTGCAGGTAGCTCGCGCATGTTCCAAGTACGTGGTCCGATGATGGTTGCTAAAACATGGAACCAAGCCACCATGAAAAACGAAGTCTGGCAAAAAGACATGTCCATCATTTACCAAGCCTTAGACGACCTTGATGTGCCAGCACCGTTGTTCACGGCTTGCATACCTATCTACAAGGCGGCCATGTCACAAGGACATGCTTTGCATGACACAGCAGCTGTGTATGCAGTGCTCGAGCAAATGGCAGGCGAGAGCTGAACCAGCTTAAATTTTCCCCAAGGCTGACAACACGCGCTGCGGTGTGAAGGGTTGCACACTCACATTGGCATTGAGCGGAGCTAGTGCATCGTTGATGGCATTCATCACTGCGCCAGGGGCTCCAGCTGTGCCAGCTTCTCCAGCACCCTTAGCACCTAGCTCTGACGTTTTAGTGGGCGTTTGCACGTGGGCAATGATCATGTCGGGCATCTCGCCCGCCATCGGAACCAGATAATCTGCCATTGAACCGTTCAACAGCTGTCCTTCCTCGCTGTAGAGACATTCTTCAAACATGGCGCCACCAATACCTTGGACAATGCCACCGCGAATTTGCTCATCGACCAACATGGGGTTGATCACTGTGCCGCAGTCTTCTACGCACCAATGCTTAAGAAGTTTGACAAAACCCGTCTCGGTATCTACTTCTACATACGACGCTTGAATGCCGTTGGTGAATGTAAAGCCGTATTCGCGGGGTGTGTAGTGACGAGTCACCGTGAGCTCAGATTGGAAATCCATGGGCAAGGTGTCGGGTCTAAAGTACGCCACGCGTCCGACTTCACTAATGGGCATATGTTCTGTGCCAGTGAGCTTATCGATCACTATGCCATTGACTAAGTCGAGAGTCGCTACGTCAATTTTCAAAATGGCAGCGGCAACATCCAAGATGTGCGAGCGCAACACCTTTCCCGCTTGTAAGACAGCTTCTCCTCCAATGCCTGCACCGCGCGATGCCCACGTGCCACCACCATAAGGCGTGACAGCTGTGTCTCCAGTGATCACACGGACATTTTCAACCTTCACGCCAACAGCAGTTGCTGCGATTTGCGTGAAGATGGCTTCAGTGCCTTGGCCTTGCTCTGTGACGCTGACCAATACATTGACCATTCCCGCAGGATCTAGTCGAATCGTTGCGCCATCTTGTGCAGATATACGTGCACCGCCTACGCCATAAAAAGCAGGGGAGGGGTTGGTCACTTCAATCATGGCGGCAAGTCCAATGCCGCGGTAAATGCCTTTGGCGCGCAGCGCTTGCTGCTCTTTGCGCAATTCTGGGTAATCCATCAAGGCCAGTAATTTATCTAGGCACTGGTGGTGCGAAAGTTTTTCAAACTTCACGCCAGAGGGGAATGTGTAGGGATAGGCATCGTCAGAGATTAAATTTCTGCGTCTGAAATCGGCTGGATCCATGCCAATTTTTCTAGCAGCTTCATCCACTATGCCTTCGGTCACTGCCATGGCAATCGGGTGTCCCACTGCGCGGTATTGGCAAGTCACATTTTTATTGGTGAAGACAACATCTAACTTGGCTTTGTAATGCTTGTGCTTATAAGGCCCACCGGTCAAATTAACGACTTGATTGCCCTCAATGCCACTTGTGCGCGGATAGACCGAATAAGGGCCAATACCTGTTAAGTCCACCATATCAAAGGCAATGATGTCGCCTTGTTGGGTGCAAGCCAGTTTGATTTTGACTTTATGTTCACGTGCATGGATATCGGTCAAAAACGACTCGATGCGATCCGCTGCAAATTTCACAGGGCGTTTGAGCATGACTGCGATAGCCACGGTCGCCATTTCATCCGCATATACGTGAACTTTGATGCCAAATGATCCACCAACATCTTTACAGATGACGCGCACATTCGATTCAGGGATATTCAAGTGGCGTGAAAAGATATCTTGCATCATATTGGGCGCTTGCGTGCCCTGATACACAGTCAGCATGTTGTCGGCGGGGTTGTAGTCCGCCAAAACGCCACGCGGCTCGTTGGTTACGCCAGTGTGTCGACTGAACTCATACACTTTTTCCACGACGACGTCGGCTTTTGAAAAGGCATCTTCAAATCCATCGGTCACCAATTCACGGTTAAAGCACTTGTTGTCACCCAAATCGGGGTGGATGACGACTTTGCCGTCTAATGAAGCTTGCATATCTGTCACGGCAGGCAACACATCCCAATCCGCCACCACGTGGTCTAAAGCGTCTTCCGCCTGCCTGCGGGTTTGTGCAACGATGGCCGCAACGGCTTCGCCTTGCCAACACGCTCTCTCAGGCGCTATGGCGTATTGCGGGGCAGAACGGATGCCCTTGAGGTGTCCTAAAACGCCGACCCATGGCGTACAAAACTGGGCTACATCATGGCCATCAAAGACCGCGACTACGCCGGGTTGTTTGCGCGCCTGAGACAAATCTAAATGTTTGATGCGGGCGTGGGCGTGGGGACTTCTAAAGTACACCACATGCACCAATCGCGGTAAGCGTATGTCGTCTAAATACGTACCACGGCCTTCAAGCAGTTTTTTTGCGCCCGAGCGTGGAACACTTTGCCCGACATAGTTGTTCTGAACGGTGACCGTTTCAGGCTGAATAGGAAGTTCATTACGCGCATTCATGCTTTTACTCCTGACTGAGTAGAAGAGGACGATTTATTGGCATGCAAGACTGTTTCGATCGCATCGACAATGGCCTGGTAGCCAGTGCATCTGCAATAGTTACCCGAAATTAATTCCTTGATCTCATCGCGTGATGCATTTTTGTGATGCTTGGTGATGTCTAGAGCCGTCAAAAGCATTCCCGCAGAGCAAAAGCCGCATTGGAAGGCGTTGTGCTTCAAAAATGCCGCTTGCAATTGTTGTAGTTCGCGACTCTCTGACAGTCCTTCAATTGTTTGGACATTTTTTCCGTCCACTTGAACTGCCAAGGTCAAGCAACCGCGAACGACTTGGCCATCGACCATGACTTGGCAAGCACCACAAACCCCATGTTCGCACCCCAGATGTGATCCAGTGAGGCCCATTTCTTCGCGCAAATAATCGACCAGATGCATTCGCACAGGCACCTGTGCATCGACCGATTCGCCATTCACAGTAAATTGGGCATGCATACAACGATCAGACATGGGACTCTCCTGCTTGTGTCAAGGCCCTGGATAAAAGGACCCGCGCTAGATGTTTTTTGGTCGATGCGTTGGCTTGCAAATCGCCTGGCGGATCTAGGTCTGTGTCTAAGGCATTTTGAGCTAACAAAATACTTTCAGGATGGATGTGTTGACCCGTTAACGCTTTCATCGCATTGGGCGCCAGGACAGGTTTGTCGTCCATCGCCATGAAAGACAAAGCACATTCACGGATGGTTTTGCCATCCATCGTGAGAGCAACTGCAAGCCCCACCATGGCGTAATCACCTTTCCGTCTGGCTAACTCTAGAAATACAAATCTATGGTTGCTTGTGGCTAGAGGAAATTCGACTGCTACGAGAACCTCTTCAGATTGAACGGCAGTTCGGTACAGACTGAGAAAAAAGTCATGCGCCTTGACGCGCCTTTCGCCTTTAGAACTTTGAATAATCAAGGTGGCATTCAATGCCAAGGCAACAGCAGGGTATTCGGCAGCTGGATCGCCCAAGGCAAGGCTGCCACCGATAGTGCCTTTATTGCGTATCGCCAAATGCGCAACATAAGGGACAGCTTGTGCCAGAAGTGGCACATGCAGTTTCACCAGATCTGAATTGAGAATCTCGTTGTGCGTAGTCAATGCACCAATACGCAGAGCACTGCTTAATTTTTCGATCCCTTTCATAGAGTCGATGCCACTGATATCGATCAATATCTGTGGGTTAGCCATACGCAGATTCAACATGGCCAGCAAACTTTGGCCACCAGCCAAAATCTGCGCGGAGTCTTTGTAAGTATGTAAGGACGCAAAAACGTCCTCTATATTTTTAGCCTTTACGTAATCAAAGTCAGGGGACTTCATCTCAAACTCCTCTATACAAAAACGTTAGCGAAGCTAAAAGGCTCAATAGCTGGGCTCAGATGCCTAGGTAGTAGCTCTTCACCAGATCATTGTTCATCAGCGTATCTACATCGCCTTTGAAAACAATTTCGCCATGGACGATGATGTGACCAAAGTCAGCAATACGCATGGCTTGTTTAAAGTTTTGCTCCGCCATCAAAACAGTGAGGTTGTAGCGGTCTTTGAGTTCTTTTAACTTGGTAATGGTTTGCGATACCAATAAGGGTGAAAGACCTACAGAGGGCTCATCAACTAAAAGCAAACGCGGGGATGACATCAAAGCGCGGGCAATTGCCAACATTTGTTGTTGTCCACCTGACATCGATCCAGCCAATTGGCTACGTCGTTCTTTAAGCAAAGGGAAAGCCTCAAAGCAGAAAGCCAAATTTTCAGGAATTTTGGGTCTAGAAGATTCTCTGAATGCACCTAGCAATAAGTTTTCTTCTACCGTTAACTTAGGAAACAACCTGCGTCCCTCGGGAATCAAAGCGACACCAAGATTGACGATTTCTTCAGTAGACAGTTGGGTTAAGTCGTGTGTGTCACCGTCAATTTCCAAGCGGATGGAACCTTTGTCAGGCTTGACCATGCCCATCACGCATTTCATCAATGTGCTTTTGCCATTTCCGTTGGTTCCCAGAAGGGCGACTGTTTGTCCGTTGTCTATGCTGAGTGATACGCCATGCAAAGCGCGCACAGCGCCATAGCCAGCATCGATATCTTCAATGATGAGCTTAATCGCCAAGGTAGGCCCTCTGTACTTCTGGATTTTTAACAATGGTTTCTGGAGTGCCTTCGCAAATAATCTTGCCAGCATCCAAACACACGACGCGTTGTGAAAACTTCATGACGGCTTGCATGATGTGCTCGATCATGATGATGGTGATACCAAGTTTATTTAAGTCGAACAAGATTTCTAGAACTTCGTCTACCTCGGTGCCAGCTAAACCAGCCATTGCCTCGTCAGAAATTAGTAATTTTGGTTTCGCAGCCATGGCACGAGCCAATTCCATTTTCCGTAATTCGACTTGAGAAAGCTGGTTGGACTGAACAAAAGCTTTATCTGCTAAGCCCATACCTTGCAAAATATCCATGGCTTCTTTTTGTTGCACGGGCCCATCCTTGCCACCTACAAATGCAAAAGGAACTAGCAAGTTCTCCATCACAGTCATACTGCTGAAGGGACGTGGAATTTGGAAGCTACGCGCAATTCCGCGCTTTGTTCTCTCGTGTGCCTTAAGCGTTGTGATGTCCCCTCCATCAAAACGAATTGATCCTTGGTAATCGGTGAAGGCGCCTGATATGCAATTGATTAATGTAGTTTTTCCAGAGCCATTAGGGCCAATCAAGCCTAATCGTTCGCCTTTAAGGACCCGCAAATTCACATCTGAGAGAGCAGTAAACCCTCCAAATTGCTTGATGACGTTGTTTACTTCGAGGATTGTTTCCATCTTTTAATCAATCCTAATATGCCTTCTGGGGCAATGACTACAAATAAAACCAGCAAAACACCAACAATCAAAACATTTAATTCATTAGAAACTGTAACAGTTACGATTTGCTGAAGCGTTGCTAAAAGTAATGCGCCTATGACAGGACCAATCCAGTGAGAAGTGCCACCAATGATAGGCATACCTAAGGCGTAAATGGAATAACTCAGGTTAAAAGTTGATGAAGGCTCGATATAGCTCAAGTACATGGGCATCGGCGCACCTGCAATACCCATTAGCGCGCCAGAAATAGTGCAAGCAATTAATTTAATCTTTAAGGTAGGAACGCCTGAACACTCTGCGGCCTCCTCTGAGTCACGAACTGCACGCAATCCGCGTCCTAAAAAAGAGTCTTGTACATAGCGGGCAATAGCTACTGAAATAACAGCTAAGACTGCCATAACAAAAAACAACATACGCACGTAGCTATCAAAAAACCACAGGTCTGGCGGGCGCGTAAGTTGCAAGCCAGTTGCCCCACCTACATAACGCCAATTATTTACAACTGTTTCTAAAATAAATACAACCGCGACAGTGGCAATGGAGAAAAATATACCGCGCAATTTAAGTGTCAGTAGACCAACGCCCAACCCGAGCGCACCCGCCAATATTCCTCCGCCAAGGATTTGAACTAGTAAAGGGGCAGAAATTGATTTAAACAAAACAACGGCTGTGTAAGCACCAACTGCAATAAAAGCTGGCACGCCAAAGTTCACATAGCCAGCGTATCCACCCAAAATGTTCCATGCAGTCGCAAGGACTACAAATTGTAGAACCACAAAACCAGCAAAGAAAACGTATTCATTGACTCCACCCATAACGGACAAACCCAATAAACCCAAAAGTAATAAAGAGCTATAAACAGCAAATTTCATTTTGGTTATCTTCCAAAAAGACCCTGGGGCCGAATACCCAGCATCAAAAGTAGTAACCCAAATGAAACCGCAGGAGCCCAAGAAGCGCCAAAGGTCATCATCACAATAGATTCAGTGATTCCAAGCACGAGACCTGCTACCAATGTGCCGCTCATGCTACCTAATCCTGCTAAAACAACAACGCAAAAGGTTCGGCCGATATAAATACGGTCCATGGCAGGCTCAACAGGACCAACAATGATCAGCATTGCTCCCGCAATTGCATTGACTGATGTGGCTATACCAAAAGCTATTTGTTTAATTTTGACTGGATTGGCACCCATTAATCGCAAAGCGCCCTCATCTTGCCCAACAGCTTTGATTGCACGTCCGGTGAATGTTTTGGAGAAATAGATTGTCAACACAAAGGTCAAAGTAAGCGCGATACCAAAGGCTACTAGCATGCGATACGGGAAACGATAATCACCGATTTCTAAGCTACTTCCTATATAGCTAGCTGCAACTGTACGTTGATCAACACCGAAAACCAAAATCAAACAGACTTCAATGATGAAGGCCATTCCAAAGAAGAAGGCTAGGCCACGCACGCCAGTATCAGTGCTTCTTTTTTCAAATGTTTCATAGTAGAAACGGTAAAAACCAATGCCGATGAGATAGAAGACTGGCATCAAAAGCACACCACACATAATTGGGTCCATACCTGTTTTGCAAAGCAAAAAAGTGAAATAAGAACCTAATATTAATAGTGCAGGATGCGCAACATAGGGAACATCCAGCAACCCAAATGCCACGGATAGTCCGAGACTTACCGCAGCATAAAAGCAGCCAAGTAATATCCCGAAAAGCGTAGCTTCAAAAATTAAATCAACAGAAAACATTGGAAATTATTTTGATAAAAGATGGGGCTCTGAAAAAGAGCCCCATCAAAGGGAAGAGTTCTGAAAAAGTAGATTAAGTGGCTTTTCTGGCTTTATCAAAAGGTGTAATTATGTCGCCTTGTTTTTCGGCTGCTGGCCATATGACTACTTGCTTGCCAGGTGATCTAAATTGATCCCAGTCGTTATCTTTAATATTTCTAAATTGGGCTTGCACTAAAGCAGGTTTGGCACGTTCTCCGTTTTTATCAAAACTAATGGGCCCCACAATGGTTTTCATTTCGTTTTTGCGCAGATAGTCAGCTAACTTCTTGTGATCAAGAGATTTGGTTGCATTTACCGCTTGCTCGATCATTTGCCCAGTCGCGTAGTTATAAGGGGCCAAGTAGTAGCCTAACTGATCAACTTTGGCAACAAGCGCGCGCTCTGTGTAACGTTTGAGAAAATCTTCAATTCCGGCGTATTTCATACCCGGTACGTAAGAGTTGTAGTTCACCACCCCATTCAGAAGGCTTCCAAGACCTTGCATAACAGGCCCGAATTGCAATCCGACCATGCCGCCACCAAATATTTGGACTTGTGGGCCAAGACCAATTTCATTGACTGAGCGCATGATAGCTACAGATTCATTGGGGTAGCAAGCGACAAAAACTGCTTCTGCTTTGGAGGCTCTTACAGACCGAATAATAGAAGAGAAGTCAGTGTTATTGCCTGGATAGTTTTGGTCATAGACAACATTCCAACCAGTGGTTTTGATTAAATCACGGGCACCGTTAGCAAGGTTTTGTTGAAACTCACCTTCGGCGGCAAAAATGGCTATGGTTTTTGCACCAGCGTTTTTGCCAGCTTCTAGGAATCCAGTAGACCAGCTCTTTGCATCGCCCCATGGTGCATTGTTAAACCACATATCGTGTTGAACTTTTGCATTGACTTGGAATGAGAAATTTCCCATCAGCAAAAGACCACGTTCTTTAACCATAGGCATGATGGGCGCCGTAACGTTAGTGGCATACGGGGCTATCAATAAATCAACTTTGTCTACATCAATTAGTTTTGTATAGATTCCAGGAGTGTTAGCGCCATTGCTTTGGTCGTCATAGACGATAAGTTCAACTTTTCGGCCCAATAATCCGCCTTTAGCGTTGATGTCTTCTATCCATAAGCGCAATCCGATGAGTGCGGCTTGTCCGCCAGCACCCAAGCCGCCTGTTTGTGGCATGCTCATTCCGATTTTGACGGGAGCACCTTGCGCAAAAGCCATACCGGAAGGCAAGCTTGAAGCCAATAAACCAGCACCACCCGCACCGATAACCTTACGACGCATCTTGTCCATGAAAGTCTCCTATATCAATAATTAACTACAGGAGGAATCCTAAGAGCAAGATTGAACTCGGCTATCAGCTATTACCCTAGTGTTGTCGACTAAGCGATAGGGTGTTAACTTGAGATGACACTCACGCGTTCCATCTTGGAATAGTCTTCACCTTCCCACTTTGGGGCATTTTCAGCAGTAATATTGAAAAAATTAAGTTCAATCATGACCCCATTGGGATCAGTGATAAACAATTGGTAAAGATTGGACTCTGGAAAGTAACGGGGTCTGAATTTAATTTTGTTTTTAACAAATTTTTCAATAAAGCCTGTGGGTTCTTCCGCTAGGAAAGCCACATGGTCAATCACCCCTGTTTGGCCGTTTACCGCATCTTCCGGTGTGCCGATGTAATACTTTTCTCTATTTGGAATGTTGGACGGCCCCATATGCACTTGGATGGAGCCGTTGATGCCCATCCAATAGCCTGGAAAGGGGAAATCAGGCCGAGGCATCACTTCAAAACCTAGCATTTCTTGGAAGAAGGTTTTGGTTAATTCGAGGTCATGGGCTCGAATGAAAAAATGGTTGAGCGAGTGAATAGGCATGGTTGAAATCCTTAAGATTTATAAAACTTCGTAAACATCGTATGTGGGACCCGTGCTATCGCGACGGCCGGTTGCGACCGCAATGATGCGATTGAGCCACGCATATTTTTCACTGGATGTTTCAAAAATAGGCGTCATTCGGAAGTAATACAAAGAGGGGTCTACTTTCTCACCTTTGTTCAATTTGTCAATCACATCTTTGGGACCATGGCGCAGGCCCCTGTAAGACATATAAATATGATGACCATCATCGGTTTCTAACGTCAAGCGCACGTCCAACATCAACACACCATCAGGACGCATTAGTAGCCAGTCGCCTCCAGGTGCAGACGTTACTTTGCCGCGTAAACGATCTCCCGAGAATTCACCAGCACTGACCTGCGCAATCTTGCGACCACCCATAGGCGTTTGCCCAAGATCAGTGATAGATGGAACGGTAAGTGTGATTTGAAAGATAGGCCGTGTTTGAATCATCGTGACATCCTTTGTAACTAACTAAGATTTAAGTGACTTGCGCGAAATGAGATCTTTCAACTTGGAGTCTGGAAATAAAACAACCAACATTGACAACAAAATTAAAACCAAGGCGATGATATCTGGCAAGGTCACAGCTTCGCCCAAAATCAAAGCGCCACCTGTCACGCCAAATACAGGCACGAGCGTGATAGAGAGGCCGCTAGAAACTGCAGAGAGCTTGCGCGCCACATGAAACCAAGCCACGTAACTCACTGCAAAGGTAATCACTCCCCCGTACAAAATGGCCAACCATTGCATCAGGGTAGGCCACTCCCAAAGGTCTCTTTCAAAAATAATGGTAATTGCCAAAAAGAAAAAGAAGGCTATGAAGAGCGCCCAAAATGTGAGGGTGATGCCGCTGACACTTAACTTGGAGTTTTTCATCATCGCGTTTCCAGTGCCCCAAGTGATGGCTGCCACCAACATAACCGCAATACCTAGAGGATGGTTTCCCCACTGACTCGCACTGCCCCACGCCAACAAGAGGGCGGCGCTCATGGCTAAGGCAATTCCTATCAATGCTGTCATTGTTATTTTTTCGCGGTACAAAAGCGCGCTTGCGAGGAGAGCCCACACTGGCATGGTGTAGCCAATGATGGCGGCGCGTCCTGAGTTGAGCATGCTGACCCCATAGATCATGGGCAAGTGCCAGCCCACCATATTAAAGAGACTCAGCTTGAAAAGCGGCCTTATCTCGTGTTTGGGAACAGCAATAGAAATACCTTTGAAGCGAACATAGGCTCCCAAGGCCATGCATCCAATTAAAAAAGTAAACGTTCGAAATGCCGAGGGAGGGTAGCTATTGACCACAAATTTCATCACGGGATAGTTCAGCCCCCATGAAACCGTCACGATCAACACCATGAATAAATCTTTGGCATTGATCTGTTGGGAGCTTATCTCGGGAGTTGACATGAATGGCTTTGAAAAAGGAGCGATCTACATTTTGATTCAAAATGGCGTTTTATTTAGGGAGCGGTTATGCATTTGAAGCGTTTATTAGATAAGTCAGTGGCTGTTCTAGTTTTGGTTGTCTCAGGTCTTTGGTGTCAAGTGACTTTGGCTGACCCGTCAACCACTAAACTTTTGGTGGGTTTCCCGCCTGGCGGAGGAACAGACGCCATCGCCCGTGTCTTGGCCGAAAAAATGAAAGACGCATTAGGCACAAACGTGGTGGTGGAAAACAGAGCAGGGGCGGGCGGTCAAATTGCTGCGCAAGCTCTTAAAGCTGCGCCTGCAGACGGCAGTGTGTTGTTCTTCTCACACGATCACACTATTTCTATTCTGCCTTTGGTGGTTAAAAACCCTGGTTTCGCGCCTGCCACTGATTTTGTTCCGGTAGTTGGTATTGCAACATTTGCCAATGGTTTGGCGTTGTCTAGTGGTACACCTGCTAAATCATTCAATGAATACATCCAATGGGTACGCACCCAAGGCAATGGAAAAGGAACTGTTGGTGTTCCTGCGCCTGCATCTATCCCTGAGTTTTTAGTCAAAGTAATAGGTGATAAATACAAACTTGACTTGCAATCCGTGCCCTATCGCGGTGGGGCGCCCTTGATGGCCGATATGTTGGGCAACCAAGTCCCAGCAGGTTTGGCGGGCGTCAATGATTTTTTAGAAAACCATAAAGCTGGCAAATTCCGCATGGTTGCGGTGATTGGTGACAAGCGTCAAGCTGCTATGCCAGAGGTTCCCACCTTTGCAGAACTTGGCCTATCGGGTTTTGAAGAGTTGGCTTACTACGGATTGTTTGCGCCTGCGGGAACCCCGCAAGCAGTGATTGACCGCTACTCTGACGCATTGGCAAAAATCATCGCGCAACCAGAGGTCAAAGATCGCTTGACTTCCATGGGTATCAACGTAGTGCACATGCCGCCAAGACAATTTGCCAACCATGTTCGTTCGTACACGCAGACATGGGAAAAAATTGTCAAGAACAGTGGATTTCAAGCGCAATAAAAGCGCTGTAGAGATGGCGCCTCAACTCATCGCCCTCGATTGGGGAACCTCTAATTTGAGGGCAAGCCTTTTAGACCCATCTGGGCATTCCCTAGAGCAACGGCAATCTGCCATGGGTGTGATGAAAGTGCCCGATGGTGGATTTGGCTCTGCTCTTGTGGAATTGTGTGGCGACTGGATGCAAGCGCATCGAATCCCCTTGATTGCCAGTGGCATGGTGGGAAGCCGTCAAGGTTGGAAAGAGGCGCCGTATTTGAGTTGCCCTGCTACCTTAAAGCAAGCCGCGCTCCAATTAACAGAGGTTCAATTCGATGACCCAGTGGCTGGTAAGCACTGCGTCTATATCGCCCCAGGCCTGAAGTGCATCGATGAACACGCGCAAACCGACGTCATGCGCGGCGAGGAGACCCAAATTTGGGGTGCGCAGTTACCGCCCTTGAGTATTTGTGTACTGCCAGGAACACACAGCAAATGGATTTGGTTAGATGCCTCAGGAGATTTTCAAAACTTCAAAACCTTTATGACGGGTGAGATGTATTCCTTACTCACCCAATACAGCATATTGGGTAGGTTGATGGATGTCCCAGAAACTGGTGCGCCATTAAAGCAAGATGTATTTCTTCGCGGCGTTTCACTGGGTGTTAGCGGACATGCAGAGGTCTTGCACACTTTATTTGCTGCGCGTACAACGGGTTTGATGGGGCATTTGAATGCGACCGAATTACCAGACTTTTTATCTGGCATTTTGATCGGTGCAGAGATCGGGAGTGCTAGCCTTCATGCTGTTACACAGGTGCATCTTATAGGCGAGGGCAGTTTGTGCGAGCGGTATGCGCGGGCATTTCAACATCAAGGTATTGCAGTTGTGCACGTGGGTGAAGAGGCTACGACAAAAGGACAGTGGCTGCTTGCCCGAGCAGCGGGCTTGGTGAAGTTTTAAGCCTATTTACAAAAGATCAATGTAGAAATTTGGACATCGCTGTTTCTGTGACAGGGATCAATTCCACGCCGTCTTTGGCGTTGTATTTACTGTCTTGGATATTTCGCAAATAAAGTTGAATAAATTCAGTCACGCAGGGCATCAAATCTTGCTCAACATAGCGGGTCATTTGGATGATGCGGTGAAAGTCACCAAAGCCAAGTGATCTGTGCGTCGTTTCAGAATTGGCCCATGATTGGCAACTAAGACTTGGCAAGAAAGAAATGCCGAGTCCTGCGGCCACCATTCCAATGAGAGTGGATTGCTGGTCCACTTCAATCATAGGCAGAGGACTTTTTATTTTTAGCAACAAGGGATCTACCATTTCACGAATGGCTCCTTGTCGCAACACGATCAATTGCCGGTCTTGCAGATCCTTCAACTCAATTTCTTTCTTCGTTGCCAGTGGATCTGACTTGAGTCCAATCCAGCGCAGCGGATCTTTCAAAATAGGCAGATATTTCAGATCAGTGTCTTTGCTGGTTTTTGAAATGAATGCAAAGTCACCTTCGCCTGCATCGAGCATATGACGTAACTGAAGATCCGTGTTGTCATGAACTTCAATCGCGACATCAGGATAAATGGCTCGGTATTTCTTGACGATTTCAGGCAATTGGAAATGCGCAATAGAGGGAATGGCCAAGATAGAAATCCTGCCTTGCGCGGAGTTCGACCACAGCGCAATATTCTTCATCAACCTTTTGTTGGTGTCTAAAACACGCTGTGCGTCTTTGTAAAAGACTTCCCCTGCAGGCGTTAGTTTGAGTGAGCGGGTGGTTCTGGTGATGAGTTTGACGCCGGCAATACCTTCGAGATTAGCAATGGCTTGGCTCAGTGCCGGCTGCCCCATATGCAGTTGAATGGCCGCTTTGGCCATAGATCCGTTATCGATAGCCGATATAAAGGCGTCCAGATGCCTAGGATTAAAGTAATTCACTTTTACCAATTAATCAGATTGCTTAAATTGATTTGAAGCATATATCAAATCCACCTAGTATGCAAGTTCAATCTGGCAAATATGGCAATCTTGTATGAAAACAGTCTTCGTATTATTTGATTCGCTCAATCGAAAATCTTTGAGTTGCTATGGCGGTAAAGATATCGATACACCCAACTTCCAACGCTTGGCTAATCGTTCGGTGGTATTTGATAACCATTACGTTGGTAGCCTGCCTTGCATGCCAGCAAGACGAGATTTGCACACGGGGCGCCTTAATTTTTTACACCGAGGGTGGGGGCCGTTAGAACCCTTTGACCATTCATTTGCGGCCTTACTGCACAAGGATAAAAAAGTCTATAGCCACTTGATTTCTGACCATTTCCATTATTGGGGGGATGGTGGCGCTACGTATCACAACCGTTATGACACTTACGATTTCATTCGAGGACAAGAAGGAGATCCTTGGAAGGCGATGGTAGAGCCTCCATGGAAACGATTCAAAGAGATGTATCACTCGGTGCAATATTCTGAACAACGACGCAACAAGCTGTCGCGCAACATCATCAACCGTGAGCATATCAAGCAGTATGAAGACTTTCCATCGGTACGGTGCTTTGATGCTGGATTGGAATTTTTGAATACCAACCAAAAGGCAGACAACTGGTTGTTGCATTTAGAGACTTTTGATCCGCATGAGCCTTTTCACGCACCAGAGGAATTTCGTAAAAAATTCACCACAAACTACAAAGGCCCGACATTAGATTGGCCGCCTTATGCCAGAGTGACGGAAACCTTTGATGAATGCGAAGAGTTACGAGCAAACTATGCCGCCATCATTGCTTTGTGTGACCATGAATTAGGCAGATTGCTAGACCACTTTGATACGCATGATCTATGGAAAGATACGGCTTTGGTGGTGACTACTGACCATGGATTTTTGTTAGGTGAGCATGATTGGTGGGCCAAAAATATCATGCCTTGCTACAACGAAGTTGCGCATATTCCTTTGTTTATTCACCATCCAGATTTCGCAAGCCAAGCTGGAACCCGACGTGAACTATTGACGCAAACCATGGACATCATGCCGACTTTGATGGATATATTTGGTGCAACGCCACCTGCTGAGGTGACTGCTAGTTCCCTTCTTCCTGCCTTAGGAGATAAAACGCTTAAAAATCGTGATGCATGTATCTACGGAGTCTTTGGCAGTGCAGTCAATGTGACCGATGGGCAATACACCTGTTTTATTTATCCTCCCGATGTTCATGGGGGAGACCTCAACCAATACACCCTGATGCCCCTGCATATGAAAGAATTTTTCAGCATTGAAGAGTTGCAAGAGGCTAAGTTGATTGCATCTATGCCGTTTTCTAGGAGCGCCCCGGTCCTTCAAATTCCCGCAACACCAAAATCGCCTTTTTATAGCCATCAAGGACCTGGCACATTAAAGGATACAGATTCTGCATTATTTAATTTACATGCAGATCCTCTGCAAAACCATCCATTGCATGATGCGTCCGTGCAGCAGCGGATGCACCGTATGGCCATTGAGCAAATGAAAATCCAGCACGCACCTCTTGAGTACTTCAAGCGGCTAGATTTATCTAACTAAATACATCTATTTTTATTGGAACAATCATGAAAAACTTTTTTCTTTTACTTGTTATTTTCTTTCAATCTAGTTTGATTTGGGCGCAATCAGACTTCCCCAATAAACCTATCACCATCGTGGTGGCCACTCCAGCCGGAGGTGCAACGGATAAAACGGTTAGGTTGCTGGTCAAGCAATTGCAAACCAAATGGAAAAATGGGGTAATCGTTGAAAATCGTATTGGTGCGTCTGGCAATATCGCGTCATCGTATGTGGCTAAAGCCAATCCAGATGGCTACACATTGCTAGTGTCTGCTGGTCCGTTTTCTATCAACCCTAGCCTTTTTAAAACTTTACCGTTTGATACAAAAAAAGACTTTGTACCCATCAGCCAAATATCTAGTTTTGCTAGCGTATTGCTAGTGCATGAATCTTTCCCAGCAAAAACTTTGAATGATTTTGTGGCAATAGCAAAGAATCCCAAAGAACCACTTGCCTATGCCTCACCGGGCAGTGGTACTGCGCAACACTTAGGGATGGAGTTGTTAAGAAGCAAACTCAAACTCAATTTGAACCACATCCCCTACAAAGGGGGTGCGCCTGCTATGAACGATTTATTGGCAGGGCACGTCAAAGTCATGCTTGCGGGTATGGGAGATGCAAGTCCGCATTTCAATACTGGGCGTGTTTTTCCTCTAGCAACTACAGGCAAAGCCCGCTCACCTTTGCTCCCGAATATTCCCACCTTTCAAGAACTTGGCATTTTGGATTTTGACGCATCAGGCTGGTGTGGATTGCATGCGCCAGCTGGAACGCCTGCCGACATCATCAACAAAATTAACCAAGACGTGGTGGCTGCTTTAGCCGATCCAGCGATTCGCCAAGGAATGGCTGCAATGGATGTGGAGCCACGCCCGACTTCCGTTGCTGAGTTCCGTGCGTTTATGGATAGCCAGTATGCCAAGTGGAAAGAAGCGGTGGAACTGTCTGGGGCCAAGGCTGATTAAGGCGTCGCGGTGATGCCTTGGCTGCAAGTCGAGCCTACAGTCAGCATTCAAGCAGGGGGGTACGAGGCAATTATTTCTCCTAGTGCAGGGGCTCGCCTATTCCAACTGACTTACAACCATAACAACCGACAGATTGACTGTGTAGTTCCTTTTAACCTAATTGCATCCATAGACGCGCACCAATGGCCCAAGGCTGGGGCTTTTGTGATGCTACCTTTTACTAACCGTTTAGATCCAGCTGAGTTTGAATGGCAAGGGCGGCAGATCGCTCTACATAATGGATCAAACAGTCGACAAGGTTTGCATGGGTTTGGCCATAGAAGTGATTGGACGGTGGTTGCTAAGTCCGAAGACAATGTCGTGTTGGCGTGGAACCATCCCATTAGCAGTCCTGAATGGCCATGGACTTTTCAGGCAAAACTGGTTTACAGCGTTAGTGCACTTGGCTTATCCGTTGCACTGTCTGTTCGCAACACAGATATTTCTTCTATGCCGGTTAGTTTGGGATGGCATCCTTTTGTTCCATTACAAACTTCAGATGCTCCTGGAAATAGTATGTTGAGCTTTTCTGCGTCCCGAATGCACGATATTGGCTTAGATGGATTAGGGATTGCACACTTATCAGAAACTACCCTTACTCAACGTGTATTCACTATGGATGTAAAAGCAGCAAGTACGACGGCATTTGAAAACTTTAGTGGGAATGTTGAAATATTTTTAGAAAAAAATCTTCGCCTAAAGTTAATGAGTCAGCATGCGCCTCACTTATTGGTGCATCGACCAAAAGAATTGCCCTTTATTTGCGTAGAGCCCGTGGGTTCTCTACCAGGTGCTTTAAAGCATTACACCAAAGCGCAAAAAGATCGTGAATTAAGTCTCTACCCAGGAGAGTGGCGACATTTGGGTTGCAGTTTGGGCGTAGAAGCGATCGTGTAAGACGCCTTAAAAAGATGACCGCTCTCGGCGATAGATGGAGTCCATGCGCGCCCAAAATATGCGGGCTGGTGTCGAGAGCGGTCGAAACCCTACAACCTTGTACCCTTATATTCGGTTTGTAGTCTCGACTCTTTAGTTTTATGTGCGCAAGGAATACAGCGAGTGACCCGCTTACCCGATCAAGTCAACGCGGCCGTCTAATCCCATGACGCCAGTAATAACGCTAAGTTTGGGGTGACGTTTGTTGACTTGCTTTCGGAATTCAGCCAATGCCTCTGCATGTGCATCTGATTCTGCTTCGCGCGTTGCTACTTTGGCTTCGCCAAAAGCTAGTTTTGCTGCACCACAGTCGCGGTGGGTGATGCCCACTACACGCTTGATTTTGTGCAAAGACACAGTGATATCTAAATTGTCCCAATAGGTTTTGTGCCATGCAGTGAAATTAGGATGGACTGCCCCGATAGGACCGCCCGCCATGACGAATTGGCTGTAGTTGTCTGTTAATTTTTCGCGGGTCACACCTTGCAACATACCCATGTATTGATAACTCAAGGTGGTAAATCGGGGGTCGATACAGTTGACCAACATGGATTCGTAATTTCCACTGGCTGCAATGCTGGAACCGGAAAATCCAACTAATCCAGCAGCAACGGTTGCCGCTCCAGCACCTAAAAAGCCACGACGTGTGGACGCACCTGCTAAGCGTAAAGGGCTGCAGCATGCACAACTTGTTAAGGGATGGGATACATTTTGCATGGCTAAAGTTTTTTCTGGCATAACAATTTCCTTTTGATTGAAGGCGTTAAAGAATTCTGATTAGAAAGATACGTTTACAAATTTGGATTTGTTTCCAGATTTCGAACGTATGCTTATTAAAAAAATTATAAATACTAAAAAGACTGTTTATCGCTCTTATTTTGATGCCAACGCACACTTTGTCCGCTCAAACACCCCTGCGTGTCCTCGGCCTCATCCCGCCGATGACGCAACTCAACACGCCGTACCCCTCAACAGCCTATTTGACGGGTTTTTTGCGCGAGCAGGGGATTGATGCCGTTCAGCATGATTTAGCCCTTGAGTTGGTATTGACGCTTTTTTCTTCCAAGGGTTTGTCCGACGTCCAGGTTCATGCACTTAGCTTGGCTGAAGAAGATCGCAGTGCCAGTGTGAATCAGTTTTTGGACCATTTCGACGCCTACCAAAGCACCATCGCCCCGACGATTGCTTTCCTGCAAGGTAAAGATCCCACCTTGAGCCACCGCATTGCAGGCCGAGGTTTTTTGCCTGAGGGACCACGGTTTGCTTCTTTGGATGCATTTGACGATGAAGGTGGTGGCGATCCACTGGCATGGGCCTTTGGCGCACTCGGACAGCAAGACCGCGCTCGGCATCTGGCGACTTTGTATTTGAATGATTTGGCAGATGTGGTGCGCGATGGTGTCGATAGCCGATTTGAATTTGTGCGCTACGCCGAGTCTTTGGCTGGAAGCCAGGCTACTTTTGATCTTCTTGCACAGGCACTAGCTGCACCGCTTACCTTGGTGGACAAAACCCTGCATGCGTTGACGATGTCCGTGATTGATAAGCATCAGCCGACGGTAGTTTTGCTTTCTGTGCCTTTTCCAGGTGCCATGTATGGCGCCTTGCGTATCGCGCAAACAATAAAAAGCCATGCGCCACATATTCGTATTGGTATGGGAGGAGGCTTTGTCAATACTGAACTTCGTGAACTGACAGATCCTCGCATTTTTGATTTTGTCGACTACATCACCCTTGATGCTGGCGAGCGGCCTTTATTGGCATTGTTTGAACATCTACAAGGCAAAAGAAGTGCGCAACGTTTGGTACGTACCTTTTTGCGCAATGCAGAGAACAAGGTGCAATTTATCAATTGGGCAGAACCAGATATTGCATTTGAAGATGTAGGCACACCTACATGGGACGGCTTGCCACTTCAAAGTTATCTATCGCTGTTAGATATGCTCAATCCCATGCACCGTTTGTGGAGTGATGGTCGCTGGAACAAACTCACTGTGGCGCATGGGTGTTACTGGAAGAAATGTAGTTTTTGTGATGTAAGTCTTGACTACATCTCGCGGTATGAGACTGCTTCAGCATCCACGCTGGTCGATCGCATGGAGCGCATCGTGGCGGAGACAGGCCAAACTGGATTTCATTTTGTTGATGAAGCAGCGCCACCTAAAGCATTAAAAGCCCTGGCGCAAGAAATCATTCGCCGCAAATTGCAAGTGACGTGGTGGGGAAATATTCGTTTTGAGAAAACCTTCACGCCAGAGTTGGCTGAGCTCTTGGCTGACAGCGGTTGCATCGCTATGTCCGGTGGCCTAGAGGTGGCCTCTGACCGTTTGTTAGAACTGATGCAAAAGGGCGTGACAGTTGAGCAAGTTGCGCGGGTGACCAAAGGTTTTGCAGACGCTGGCATCTTGGTGCATGCCTATTTGATGTATGGCTTTCCCACCCAAACCGTGCAAGACACGGTGGATGCTTTGGAGTATGTGCGGCAGTTATTTGAGAACGGCTGTATTCAAAGTGGATTTTTCCATCGATTTACTTGCACGGTGCATTCGCCAGTAGGAAAGAACCCAGCAGCCTATGGCGTGCAATTGGTGCCATTGCCGGAGGTAAGTTTTGCCAAAAATGATGTGGCTTTTATCGATCCCACTGGAACCGACCACGACAGTCTTGGATTGGGCCTTAAGAAGGCGCTCTACAACTACATGCACGGAGTAGGTTTGGAAGAAGATGCACGCAGTTGGTTTGAGTTGCCCAATGGAAAGTGCCCCAAAACGCGTGTTGCAAAACACTTCATACAAAAAGCGCTGAATGTTTAAGCACTATTTGCAACTTGTCAGCTTTTTAACTTGTCGGCTTTTTATTAGTAGCGCACTAATATTTATCTAAATAAAGTGAGACAAAAGGGTGGCGTAAAATCCTTGAACGCAAAGACACCGCCCGGGTGGTGAAATAGGTAGACACAAGAGACTTAAAATCTCTCGCTTTCCGCAAGGGGCGTACCGGTTCGATTCCGGTCCCGGGCACCAATTTAGAAGGAGTTTCGTCATGGCACGTTACAACGCCGCGTATGAAATTCACGTTCACGGAGATGTCCCCCTCCGAGACGACGTGGGACTTGAACAACTACAAGACGCTTTGCGCCCCCTATGGAAATACGCTGGAGCCCTCTCACTAGAGGACGGCGCTGTCAGCTCCTACCCTGAAGAACCCGGCATACGTTTCGACGCACAAGAACACGCACTACAAATGTGTTGGACGGTTCCCGGCGACGATGACTTTCGCCAAAGCTTGGACGAAATGTGTATGAACCTCAACGAACTCACCGCTGCGGGTGCTGCTATTGAAGTCACTTTTTATGACAACGACTTTGACGACGAAGACGAAGCCAGTGCAGACGAGTCACGCGATGATTTCGTCATGTTGTTTGTAGGTCCTACGCCCGCCGACATCATGCAAGCCCAACGTGATCTACTAATCAACGATGTGATTCACCTGATGGAGCGCCATTTTGATGGGGCCGAACTCGGTGGTGTTGTCAACGAGATCGACAAGCTGTTTGCCGAGCGATTTGACGATTTGGTGAAATCGTTAGATCTGGGTCGCCCCCCGCGTGGCTCAGGTGGTAATGGCAATGGCGGTCATGGCGGTCACGGCGGACGTAAACCGCGTCATTTGCACTAGCCAGCAGTGACACCAATCCCTTTGAACTCACCAGTAGCTATTCGCTTTTGCCATTCAGCGGGCCCTGTGATATGCGCACTAGTGCCGCCTGAATCCACAGCAACCGTCACTGGCATATCGACCACGTCGAACTCGTAAATGGCTTCCATGCCGAGATCAGCAAAGCCAACCACCTTGGCGTGTTTAATCGCCTTGGACACCAAATAGGCGGCGCCGCCAACCGCCATTAAATAGGCCGATTGGTGCTTCTTGATGGCTTCAATCGCGGTTGGCCCGCGCTCTGCTTTACCAACCATCGAAATCAAGCCAGTTTGCGCCAGCATCATTTCGGTGAACTTGTCCATGCGCGTGGAAGTTGTGGGGCCAGCTGGGCCGACGGCTTCGTTGCCGACAGGGTCGACGGGGCCCACGTAGTAAATCACGCGGTTGGTGAAGTCGACGGGCAACTTCTCGCCTTTGGCCAACATGTCTTGAATGCGCTTGTGTGCAGCGTCACGGCCTGTGAGCATTTTGCCGTTGAGCAAAAGCGTTTGGCCGGGCTTCCAGCTCGCTACTTCTGCTTTGGTCAAAGTGTTGAGATCCACCCGTTTGCTCTTTTGTGTGTCTGCCGTCCAATTGACGTTGGGCCAGATGTCTAGCGAAGGCGGATCTAAATAAACAGGGCCAGAGCCATCCATCACAAAGTGGGCGTGGCGAGTAGCGGCGCAATTGGGAATCATCGCGACGGGCTTGCTGGCGGCGTGTGTGGGGTACATCTTGATCTTGACATCGAGCACGGTGGTTAAACCGCCCAAGCCTTGCGCGCCAATGCCCAAAGCGTTGACCTTGTGATAGAGCTCCAAGCGCAAGTCTTCGACCTGTGTGATCGCACCACCTTTGCTGGATTTCTCGAGCAATTGGTACATATCGAGATCGTCCATCAAACTTTCTTTGGCAAGCAAGACCGCTTTTTCTGCGGTGCCGCCAATGCCAATGCCCAACATACCTGGAGGGCACCAGCCGGCGCCCATGGTGGGGACGGTTTTGAGAACCCAATCGACCACGCTGTCGCTGGGGTTCAACATGATCAACTTGGATTTGTTTTCACTACCGCCACCTTTGGCAGCGACGATGATGTCCAAGGTATTGCCAGGCACGATCTGCGTGATGATCACGGCGGGTGTGTTGTCTTTGGTGTTTTTGCGGGCGAACTGGGGGTCGTCTACCACCGACGCGCGCAAGGTGTTATCAGGATGGTTGTAACCACGGCGCACACCTTCGTTGATGGCGTCTTCTAAGCCTGCAGAAAAACCCTCGAAGCGCACGTCCATGCCTACTTTTAAAAACACATTGACGATTCCGGTGTCTTGGCACATGGGGCGATGCCCTGTCGCGCTCATCTTGCTGTTGGTCAAGATTTGCGCAATCGCATCCTTCGCCGCAGGGCTTTGCTCGCGGGCATAAGCGCTGGCTAAATGCGAGATGTAGTCGGCTGGGTGGTAATAGCTGATGTACTGCAAGGCAGCGGCGACGGATTCAATCAGATCGTTTTGGCGGATAGTGGTCATGGTGTTGAAAGTGGGCGGGAAGAAAGTGAGGGAAAAGTGGTGGGGGAGTCTTGATGGCTTGGCTTTATAAAAACCTAAATCAATACGTTCAACGCAAGCTCAACACCCAGGCCGCTAACTTTTGGGCTTCGGCTTCGCTGACTTGGGGGTTGGCAGGCATAGGAACAACGCCCCAAACACCAGCGCCGCCTTTTTGAATTTTGGTGGTGAGGGTTGCCATGGCAAGCGGCTCATTGGCGTAGCGCTTGGCTATCTCTTTCAAAGCGGGGCCAACCACTTTTCTATCGGAGTGGTGGCAAGACATGCAGTTCTTGGAGGTGGCCAATGCCATATCGGCCCAGCTTGAAGAAGCAAGGAAGGCGCTGGCTAGCAAGAACAAAAATGCAATTTTTCGCACGCGCAAATGCATAGCTATCCAATCAATAGTCGTCTAAAACAGCGCCTTTGCTGGCGCTAGAAGCGTTGAAGGCAAATTTGGCTTGCACACCACGGTTGTAGCGGGGAGCAGGCGCCTTCCAGCCCACTTTGCGCTTGGCCAATTCAGCATCCGTCACATTGAGTTGCAACAGCAACTCGCGTGCGTCAATGGTGATGGAGTCACCCTCATGGATAAAGGCGATATTGCCACCAGCTGCCGCTTCAGGAGCAACGTGGCCCACTACCATGCCCCAAGTGCCACCCGAGAAACGTCCGTCGGTGATCAAGCCCACGCTTTCGCCCAAGCCAGCTCCGATCAAGGCGCCAGTAGGGGCCAGCATTTCAGGCATACCGGGGCCGCCTTTGGGGCCGAGGTAACGCAAGACCATGACATCGCCTGCTTTGATTTTGCCGTCCAGAATAGCTTTGAGTGCGGATTGTTCGTCGTCAAACACGCGGGCTGGGCCGGTGATGACGGGGTTTTTCAAACCGGTGATTTTGGCGACCGAGCCTTCGGGTGAAAGGTTGCCTTTGAGAATCGCCAAATGCCCTTGTGCGTACATAGGCTTGTCGATGGGGCGGATGACGTCTTGGTCAGCGCGCGGGGTGTCTGGAATATCGGCCAAGTTCTCGGCCACGGTTTTACCGGTGATGGTCATGCAGTCGCCATGCAACAAGCCGGCTTTGAGCAAAATTTTCATGACTTGTGGAATGCCACCGGCGCGATGTAAGTCGACCGCCAAATATTTACCGCTAGGTTTGAGGTCGCAAATGACCGGCACTTTTTTGCGCATACGCTCAAAGTCGTCAATCGTCCAATCGACTTGGGCGGCATGTGAAATTGCCAAGAAGTGAAGCACGGCGTTGGTCGAACCGCCGGTAGCCATGATCACGGCCACTGCGTTTTCCAAAGATTTTTTGGTGACGATGTCGCGTGGCTTGATGTCTTTCTTGATGGCCTCGATCAATACCTTGGCCGATGCCTTGGCCGAGTTTTGAGTCTCGTCGTGAGGATTGGCCATGGTGGACGAGTAGGGCAAGGACATACCCAAAGCCTCAAACGAGGAGGACATGGTATTTGCGGTGTACATGCCGCCGCAAGAACCCGTGCCTGGTATCGCGCGCATTTCAATCTCGCGTAAATCTGCGTCGCTCAATTTGCCAGCTGAGTTTTCACCCACTGCCTCAAACACGCTGACGATGTTGAGGTCTTTGCCTTTGTAGGAGCCCGGAAGAATGGTGCCGCCGTAGACATAAATCGCGGGAACATTCGCGCGCAAGATGCCCATCATGCCGCCTGGCATGTTTTTGTCACATCCTCCGACGACCAACACACCGTCCATCCATTGGCCTTGCACGCAGGTCTCGATACAGTCAGAAATCACTTCACGGCTGATCAAGGAGTACTTCATGCCCTCGGTGCCCATGGCCATGCCATCAGAAATAGTGGGAGTGCCGAAAATTTGGGCATTTCCACCAGCCTCCTCAATTCCCTCCACCGCAGCATCGGCTAGTTTTTGTAAGCCACTGTTACATGGGGTGATGGTGCTGTGCCCGTTGGCCACGCCCACCATAGGTTTGACGAAATCGCCCTCTTGATAGCCCATGGCGTAATACATCGAACGGTTGGGCGCCCGAGATTTGCCCTCAGTAATGTTGGCGGAACGACGGTTGATTTTGAGAGGAGAAGTGGCCATGGTGGTGTGCTCAGTCGAACAAAAACGCTTAGTTTATCCCCCTGAGCACAGCCTGAGATGCGCTGAGTCACCTAGGCAAACCTCGCGCACAATGGCGGGCATGCTGATGCACCCTCAATTTGACCCTGTCGCCCTCCAACTAGGGCCTGTTTCTATCCATTGGTATGGCATCACTTATTTAGTAGCTTTTGGCCTGTTTCTGTTACTGGCTAAGCGAAGGTTGCAAGATGCGCCTTACGCTGACTGGGTGGCTCAAGGGAAGTGGGCCGTTCAAGATGTTGACGACTTGCTGACTTATGGCGTAATGGGTGTGGTGCTGGGTGGGCGCGTTGGTTATTGCCTGTTCTACAAACTGGGTTACTACGCCGAACATCCGCTCGAAGTGTTTTATGTCTGGCAAGGCGGAATGAGCTTTCATGGTGGCATGCTGGGAGTGATTGCGGCGATGGCCTTGTTTGCTTGGCAGCGCAAACGCGCTTGGTTGGCGGTAACCGATTTCATTGCGCCCTGTGTACCTACCGGGTTGGCTGCTGGTCGGGTTGGAAATTTCATTAATGGCGAGTTATGGGGCAGGGCGGCAGACCCTGATTTACCTTGGGCGATGGTGTTTCCACAAAGTGGTTCACTCTTGGCGCGACATCCTTCTCAGGTCTACCAATTTTTGGGCGAAGGCTTGTTGTTGTTTTTCGTGATGTGGTTGTATGCCAGAAAGCAAAGGCCAGTGGGAGCCGTTTCAGGGGTGTTTTTGATGGGCTATGGCACGATGCGTTTTGTAGCTGAATACTTTCGTGAGCCTGATGCACATTTGGGTTTTTTGGCTTTGGGCTTGAGCATGGGGCAGTGGTTGTGCGTTCCCATGGTGGCGTTAGGTGCTTGGATGTGGTTAAAGTTTGTGTTACAAAATGGTGAAACACCCAGTACACACGAATGAACGCAACCAATTGGCTAAGTAGTAAATTAAATTTGTTGCGTAACTCTGCGCCGGCAAGCGTTCCTCCAGAAGAAGTAACCCGCTCTACGCGTGAACGTTTGGGCGCAACACTGCGAGTTCATAAAGAGGCTCTGTCCCCCCGTTCATTGCGCCGTACGCTTTTGCTGTTGCAGTCTGTGGTTGATCCCAAAGTCAGCGAAGTCGAAGGCGGGCGCCGTGCCAAAGCCTTGGCTGATTGGTACGCCAAGGCTGAGACCAGTGAACGGCAAGATTTGTGGTTGTTGATCAGCGAACAATTTGGTCCCGACCCCCTGAAAGTGCGTGCGGCCAGGGTCGAATATGACGCCTCCTTAGGTAGCGTAGACGAGGGCGCTGCAGAAATTCGCTTAAGGCGTGCATTGGTCTCTCCCCGCACCCGTTTGCTGCAACGTTTTGCCGCCTATCCTGGCGGCATGCGGTTTTTGGTGGACTTGCGCGCCGAGATGCTGCAGCAAATCAAGGGCAATAAGCGTTTGCTGGCGCTAGATGCTGAGTTAGAGAACTTGTTCTCCACTTGGTTTGACGTGGCCTTTTTGGAGTTACGCACTATCAGTTGGGACTCTCCCGCTTCCTTGATCGAAAAGCTCATCAAATATGAAGCTGTGCACGATATTCGCAGTTGGGCAGATCTCAAGAACCGACTTGACAGCGACCGCCGCTGCTACGGGTTTTTCCACCCCAATTTACCCAATGAGCCATTGATATTTGTGGAAGTTGCGTTGCTCGACGAAATGGCCGACAACATCATGCCCTTGTTAGACGAGACCGCTGCCAATTCGGATTTGCACAAAGCCTCGGTTGCTATTTTTTATTCCATCAGCACGACACAAACTGGCTTGCGGGGCGTCAGCTTTGGTGACTCACTGATTAAGCGGGTGGTTGAAACGCTACGCTCTGAATTCCCTAAGCTCAAAACTTTCGCTACTCTCTCGCCTATTCCTGGATTTAGAACCTGGTTGGCTAAAAACTTAGAGCTAATGCTCGAGAAGCTATCAGATAAGGAGCTCTCTCAATTAGGACGCGCCTTGAGTTTTGAGCCACCGTCGTCCATTCATGTACTTGCAGCCTTGGAGCAACCTGAGACCTTGGCGGGTCTTTCTGTCAAATCGCCACTGCGTGAATTTTTAACCCGGTGCGCAGCCGAATATTTGGGGCGTGCCAAAGAGGGCGATATGGTCTTAGACCCCGTAGCCCGTTTCCATTTAGGCAACGGCGCGCGGATTGAGCGTATTAATTTCTTCGCAGACCCATCACCCAAAGGTATCAGACAATCACACGGCTTGATGGTCAATTATTTGTATGACCTTAAGCGCATTGATAAACATCGAAAGCAGTTAGAGTCAGGCGAGGCGCCTGCTTCTAGCCAAGTGGAAGATTTGTATTTCAGTAACTGATTTACATGACCATAAATTCAAAAAAGGAGACACAACTATGAATAAGACTTTTACAAATACCCGCCGCCAATGGCTTGGGCTTTCCGCTGCAGCGCTTGCCACTTTTGCGCTGGAAGTTTATGCAGAACCAGGCTGGCCCAACAAACCCGTCAACTTGATCGTGCCTTTTCCAGCCGGTGGAGGCACGGATACCTTTGGCAGACCCTTCTCCGCGCAGTTTTCAAAACTTACTGGTAAATCACTGGTGATCGATAACCGTGGCGGCGCTGGAGGCAACTTAGGCGCTGGCGTTGCTGCTAAAGCCGCGCCCGACGGTTATACCTTGTTTATGGGCGCGGTGCACCACTCCATTGCGCCGTCCATGTACCCCAAACTTGACTACGACTTAGAGCGTGACTTCATACCTTTAGCGATCGTTGCCAGCGTGCCGCACGTTTTAGTCGTCAACCCTAAAAATATGCCTGTTGCTGACTTCAAGGCATTTCTGGAGGAAGTGAAATCCAAGCCTGGTCGTTTTAACTACGGATCTGCAGGCGGCGGCACATCGCACCATTTAGCGGGTGAGCTTTTCAAAATGCAAACCAAAACATTTATTACCCATATTCCCTATCGTGGAGCTGGTCCGGCATTGCAAGACTTGATTGCTGGAAATGTAGACATGATGTTCGATGGACTCGGTTCATCTGCCCAACATATCAAAGGCGGACGCATCAAAGCATTGATGGTGTCTGGTAATAAGCGAAATCCAGCTTTTCCAGATATTCCTTGCGCTGCAGAATTTGGTTTGCCTGATTACAACGTTACAACTTGGTATGGCCTATGGGCTCCTAAAGGAACCCCCGCAGATGTACAAGCCCGCGTTATTGAAGAAGTGCGTAAAGCCGCTGCCACCGATGACATAAAAACCAGTTGGTCTAATAGTGGCGCTGAGTTTCCCAACTTAACCGGCCCGCAGTTTGGTTCTTTTGTAAATAGTGAAATCAAAAAATGGGCAGGTGTTGTCAAAGCCTCAGGTGCCAAGTTAGATTAAAAGTTAGATTTTTAGCGTGAGACGATGAACCACAACCTGTATGCAGCGCTACGCGCCCAATTCCCCAGCAATTTAGACACCACCGCCGTTGAAACCGATGATGGCTTGCATTACAGCTGGCGCGACTTAGAGCGCGCCAGTGCGATGTTGGCTAATTTGCTGGAAGGATTGAATATTCCTCAGGGTGCACGCGTTGCAGTTCAGGTGGAGAAGTCGGTCGAAGCCATGATGCTTTACCTCGCCACATTGCGGGCAGGTTATGTTTTCTTGCCACTCAATACAGCCTATCAAAGTGCAGAAATTCAATACTTTATAGAAAACGCGGAGCCTGCAGTCGTGGTGTGTAGCGGCCCCAACTTTGGCTGGGTCAGCAAAATCGCCTTTAAGGCAGGGACGCAATACGTTTTCACCTTGAACGACAACAGAACCGGTAGCTTGTTAGACCGTGCTGTGCATTGTTCAGACAAACACTCAGTAATTGAAAACGCTGCAGACGACATGGCCGCCATTTTGTACACCAGCGGTACAACCGGACGCAGCAAAGGCGCTATGTTGTCACATGGCAATTTGCTTAGCAACGCCCAAACCCTAAAAACCTACTGGGGCTGGCGCGTTGGCGATGTGTTGATCCACGCTTTGCCAATCTTCCATGTGCATGGATTATTCGTGGCTATACACGGTGCTTTACTCAACGGCAGCAAGATGATTTGGATGACAAAGTTTGACCCCAAGTTCGTTATCCAAAAAATGCCAGAAGCCACGGTGTTTATGGGCGTACCCACTTTGTATGTGCGCATGTTGGCTGAAACAACGCTAACAAAACAACAAGCTTCGCACATGCGTTTGTTTGTTGCGGGCTCTGCACCATTGCTCATAGAAACATTCAAAGAATGGCAAGACCGAACAGGCCACACCATCTTGGAGCGCTACGGCATGAGCGAAACCGTCATGCTCACATCCAACCCGTATGCGGCAGATGCGCGTTACTCAGGTCAAAGCGAAAGACGAGGCGGAACTGTTGGATTTCCTTTGCCTAGCGTGCAGTTGCGCGTGCACAGCGATGACGGAGTGGAATTACCCCTTGGTGAAATTGGGGGCATCCAAGTTAAAGGCCCGAATGTTTTTTCCGGTTACTGGCGTATGCCTGAGAAAACAAAAGAAGAATTCACGGCAGATGGTTTCTTCAAAACCGGTGATGTCGGCAAGATCGATGAGCGCGGTTATGTTGTGATTGTTGGTCGTAGCAAAGACTTGATCATCAGCGGTGGGTACAACGTGTATCCAGCTGAAATTGAGGGCTATATAAATGACATTCCTGGCGTTGCAGAAAGCGCGTTGGTGGGTGTTCCGCATCCGGATTTTGGGGAAGTGGGTGTGGCAGTGGTAATTACTAAGCCTGGGGCCGCGGTTTCTGGAGACGCTGTTATTGCTGCTTTGAAGTCGCAGTTGGCTAACTTTAAGATTCCTAAGAAGTGTTTTGTTGTGGACGCTTTACCTCGGAACACTATGGGCAAGGTTCAGAAGAACTTATTGCGTGATCAATATAAGTTGCTTTTCTGATTACTCGGGTTCGCAGAATTTTCTCTCGCTCCGCCAAGCCGATCAGCCAGTACTTGCTGTGGCTCCGAGCTTCGCTCTTTATGGAGCCACATCAAGCACTGACTACTCGTCTTGGCTACGAGTAATTTTTTAGGCTACAGTGAATTCGGATGCCTTGTGAATGCAGGTGGTCTTAGAAAAAACAAGCTTTTCAAACTCAAAAAGAGAGCGAGCTAAGGGGGACTAATGCGGGGACATAAAGAGCGAAGCTCGGAGCCGCATTAGTCCCCCTTAGCTCGCTCTCGCGCAACGAGAAAAGAACAACTCAAGCGCAACGAGAAAGCAACACAGAGGGAGCAAAAAAAACTAACTAGCCGCCTCAACCCGCTGCGTAATATGCGCCAAAGCCTCTTCCACCTGGTCAATCAAAATCAAGCAAAGATCCCCTTGATTCAGGCGCTCCATAGCCTTGTCAATCGCCAAAAACTCGCCATAAATCTCATCCACTTGACGCGTACGCTTGGCACCCTCTAAACCTTGACGCAGAAGTTTGAGCACTTCGCCATCCACTCGCCCCCGTTGGCAGGCATCTTGGTAGAGCACAACTTCGTCGAATGCGTCACCAATGATGCGGGTTTGCTCACGAATATCGTCATCGCGTCTATCGCCAGCACCGCTGATCACCACGCTACGTCGTTGTGCAGGAAGATTGGTGACAGCTTGCACCAATGCTTTGATGGCATCAGGGTTGTGCCCGTAGTCGGCAATGACTGTGGCGCCTTTGTAGTCAAACACATTGAAACGACCCGGAACACCTTGGATGTCACTGACAAATGTTGCGAGTCCTTTGCAGATGGTTTCCCATGGGATATTGATAGCCCAAGCGGCACCGATAGAAGCCATCGCGTTCTCTATTTGAAAGGCAATGGCACCGCTCCGTGTGACTGGAACCTCAGTCAGAGGAATACGAACCGAGTGTTGCCCTTGCATGGCAACAATATGGTCGTCTTCGACAAACAGCACGCGTTTACCTTGTGCGCGATGTGTTGCGATGATGGGATGGTGGGTATCTAGACCAAAGAAAATGACTTCGCCTGGGCAATTGACCGCCATGCGCGCAACTAAGGGGTCGGTGGCATTGAGAACTGCAGTTCCGGAAGTAGCAACATTTTGTACGATGACGCGTTTGAGGACTGCTAAATCCTCTACGGTCGATATGTAGTTCAAACCTAGGTGGTCACCCATGCCGATATTGGTAACCACTGCAACATGGCAACGGTCAAATGCCAAGCCTTCTCGTAACATTCCGCCACGTGCGGTCTCTAGCACTGCTGCGTCGACGTCTGGGTGCATCAATACGTTACGCGCGCTTCGGGGGCCACTGCAGTCGCCGCTGTCAGTTTGTCGACCGTTCACGTACACACCATCTGTGTTGGTCATGCCTACGCGCAGCCCATGTGTGCGTAATAAGTGGGAGGTGAGACGAACGGTGGTTGTCTTTCCATTGGTGCCAGTTACCGCAATGACTGGCACGCGACCATCTTCGCCGTTGGGGAACATCGTGGCAATAACGGCTTCGCCAACATCACGACCTTTTCCAAATGAGGGGCTCAGATGCATACGCAAGCCTGGGGCAGCGTTGACTTCCACCACGCCACCGCTTTGTTCTTCAAGGGGATGCAATACCGATTCGCAAACTACGTCGACGCCACAAATATCAAGTCCCACCATTTGGGCTGCGGCAATGGCGCGCGCAGCGACTTCTAGATGCACATCGTCAGTCACATCGGTCGCGGTACCGCCTGTGGACAGGTTAGCGTTATTGCGCAAAATGACACGCGTGCCTTTGACGGGAACTGAGTTTTCATCTAAACCTTGTTCTTTGAGTCGGTTTTTAGCGATGTCATCCAATTGAATTTTGGTGAGTGATGTGGCATGTCCTTCGCCACGGCGTGGGTCTGCGTTGACTTGTTCCACCAATTCACGCACGGTATTTTTTCCGTTACCAATGACCAACGGAGGATCACGTCTTGCTGCGGCTACCAATTTATTACCTACTACTAACAAGCGGAAATCGCTGCCAGGTAGATAGCGCTCAACCAATACGTCGTCTCTAAATGAGATGGCAGTGTTGTAAGCACCCATCACGCCTTCTTTGGTCGCGATGTTGACGCTAATGCCTTTTCCTTGATTGCCATCACGTGGTTTGATCACGACAGGTAAGCCTATTTCCTGCGCCGCCGCCCATGCATCTTCTGCGCTAGTGACAGGGCGGCCTAGTGGTACGGGAACGCCAGCTGCATGCAAGAGTTTTTTGGTGAGTTCTTTGTCTTGGGCGATCGATTCAGCGATGGCGCTGGTGGCATCAATTTCAGCAGCTTGGATGCGGCGTTGTTTGCTACCCCAACCCAATTGCACCAATGAGCCCTCCGTCAATCGGCGGAAGGGAATGCCACGGGCAATGGCAGCGTTGACGATGGACCCAGTGGATGGACCAAGGCGTAAGTCTTCGTCTAAGCCACGCAGTTGATCGATAGCAGATTCGACATCAAATTCGCTATGTTGGGCTGCGGCAGAGCACAAGTCTCTGGCTAGCTTGATAGCGAGGCAGCCGACTTCTTCCTCGGTGTATTCCACAGCGACTTGGTACAAACCCTTTTCATCGGTGGCGGTGGTGCGACTGAACGTTACGGGACATCCTGCTTGAATTTGCAAATGCAAGGTAGTAGCTTCAATCGCATGTGCCATGCTCAAGGGTGCTTTGCGGTCGGTTGGACTAAGTTGTCCTAAGCCGGGGAACAAGTGACGCAAGTATGTTTCAAAATCAGCATGGGTACTAAGATCTAGTTCATCGCCGTCGCAACGCACCAATGCCTCTATGGCAGTGTGGCGTGTCCAGAGATTAGGGCCGCGCAATGCGCGAATACGTGAGACTTCCATTACCCATTCATCCTTGCCAAGTCTTTACTGACTTGTTCGTTTTTTTGTCCAAAATTCTTTAATCCAGCGCGAATCAGCAAGGGGGTGATACCAAGAGACCAGCCAGTTGCGACTGCCGCTAATAAAGTATTGATGTGCAAGCCTTGTTTAAGCAGTCGCGCAATGAGATCCATATCTAGATGGAATAGAGGGGTTTCTTGATCGCCGCGCGCTAAGGTCACAAAACCTTCTTGGCAAAACACCGCACGGCCGCCTTGTTGCCGGTGCACAGTCAGGTGGGCATTGCTTGCATCTTGTGCATAAAACAATACTTCGCCATCACTGAGTTCTGCTAACCCCACGACTGCGTCATCTTGCGCGTTCAATACTGCAGCACCTTCAGGCAATACCAAATCAATTTGGGTACGAATCACAGTGCGCATTTGGTCAGGCGTTTGGATATCGTGGTCATCTATCAATATTTGAGTGGTCTCAGGCATATTGGTCACCACTCCCACTTGGCATCTGTCATAGGCCAAGCCTTCATTCAAGATGTGCAGCGGCGTAGTTTCAAACACGGCGGCGTCAAGTGCGCGGTTGATCAACAGTCGTTCACCATCTTCAAAACCCCGTGCATCGTTTTTCCCCAAATGGTGTTGGTTCATATACAAACCATCTTTGCAGGCTAGACCTGTACGGTGTCCTGAGAGATGCAGCAACCACGCAACGAGTTGTGCGAGCTCGGTGGTTTGTTCAGTGCCCACAATACCAACAACAGGGATACGGCCCGAATCATTCGATCCAAACAAATGGTCGACGATCGCTTTACCAACAGGACGCGGTTGACCCACTGCAGGTTTGACATGCATGAGCAGACCAGGACCGGCATTGACTTCGATCACAGCACCACGTGTTTCATCCAATGGACGGCTGATATCTTCTGTCACGATGTCAATGCCTGCGATGTCTAAACCAATCACGCGAGCTGCTAGGGTGGCTGCTGCCGCTACTTCAGGATGAACTTTGTCGGTCACATCGACATTGAGGTTGCCATTGCGTTGCACGATCACTGAGCGGTCTTTATCTACAACGCTATGGGGTTCCAGTCCTTGGCGTTGAATTTCTAAAAGAGTCATCTCCCCACGTGATGAGTTGGAGAATTTAATGACGTCCAATGGAAAGGTTTCAGATTCGCCGCGACGAGGGTCAGTGTTGATTTGAGATTCAATCAATTGCTCTACTGTTGACACACCGTCGCCAACTACAAAAGCGGTCTCACCTTGGGTGGCAGCGACAACCCGGTCTCCGACCACCAATACGCGGTGCTCTTCTCCCTTGACATAACGCTCGATCAACACAGGTACGTTCTCGTCAGATCCAGACCAGCCAGCGCCTACAGTGTTGGCGGCTAACCAAGCAGCACGCACGGCCGATTCAGTTTCGACATTTAAAGATACGCCGCGGCCACGGTTACCGTCTGCAGGTTTGATCGCCACTGGCAAACCAATATCTTGAGATGCTTCCCAAGCTTGGTCAGCGCTCGTCACAATCTGCCCCTCTGGCACTGGAATGCCGCATTGGGTGAGCAAGCGTTTGGTGAGGTCTTTGTCGCTAGAAATGCTCTCAGCAATCGCACTGGTGCGATCGGTTTCCGCTGTCCAAATACGGCGTTGGCGTGAACCATAGCCAAGTTGCACCAAATTACCCTCTGTCAAACGAATAAAAGGTGTTTTGCGCTCCATCGCAGCGTCAACAATACACGCAGTACTCGGGCCTAAGCACAAAACATCGACGATGGCTTTGAGTTCCTCGACTGTGGTTGCAATATCAAAAGACAGATTATTTGCAGCCGACATCACCAAACGGTGGGCTGCTTTGAAACTAGCGCGTCCTAGGGTTTCGTGTTCGGTACGAAATACCACTTTGTAGACACCGCGCTTGCTGATCTCGCGGGCTTTGCCAAACTCGGCGCGCGCGCCTGCAAGTAATTGCAACTCAATAGAGACATGTTCAATGATGTGTCCCATCCAAGTGCCACCCACCAAGCGGGTCAGAAACCCGCCACGATGACCCACACCGCAGTGGTGTTCGACCAAGCCAGGCAACCAAGCATTGACGCGATCGTTAAAGCCTTCAATTGAATTGGATGGGTGATCTTCCATCTCACCTAAATCAATCAAGGCCTCGATGATGGGGCGATAAGTCCAAATATTGGGGCCGCGCAAATAATTGACGCGCAGGATCTGAATGTCTTGAAAGGCCATAGATAAGGGGTTAGGGATGCTGAATGCTTCAGCAAATGCGTTGCAAACGGGGTATAGCCGCACAATAGCGGGCGATACAATTAAAAAAATACGATGTTGCGTGCAACAAGTTCAGGCTCCTGCTTCTTGTTCACCGACCTTAGTTTGGTATCAAACGATTTAGGCCGGAAAATTTATAAGAATGAATGCATCTCTTTCGGCTTATGCCAACTTTATGTTGCCTTCTGAGTGGAAGGCTTCAGCGTCGGCGCAACTCTCACCCCAAGAGAACGTCTTAGCTTGGTTGGAAGTTGACTTAGACGCGCAATTGCAGTTCGCCAAAGGACTGCTAATTGTGACAGACCAACGCATTCTTTCGGCAAATCCTGCCGCTGCTGGGCTTGTATGGCAGAGTTGGACGCTACAGTCTGGTTGGGTCATGGACCATTTTGATTACGCTGGCGTAGGCACACTGTCTTTGCGCAGCAGTGATCAGCAACTCGCTACTTGGCGCTTTACCCTGAACCACAATGTCTTTGCAATGCGCTTGCAAGAGGCCTTTGCTGCACGGGTGGAGTTCATTACTCACGGACGCGCGCTCCAAACCAATCTGACAGCACGATGCCCGCAATGCAAATTGCCTTTGGAAGTGGAGGGTGATGAATGCCCTGTTTGTAATCGTGAGCAGCATGCACCGCTGTCAACTTGGGGCTTATTTCGCTTGTGGCGCTTTGCGCATCCCTATCGTTGGCGATTATTGGCTGGGTTTTTATTGACGCTGGCCTCGACTGCAGCCACCTTGGTGCCTCCTTACTTGACCATGCCGCTGATGGACGATGTGCTGATTCCATTCCAAAACGGCCAAGATATTGACCACGACCTTGTTGCTTTGTACTTAGGCGGCTTACTCGCGGCAGCAGCATTGGCTTGGAGCTTGGGTTGGGCTAAAACCTATATCTTGGCCTTGGTCTCTGAGCGCATTGGCGCTGATTTACGCACCACAGCCTATGAGCACTTGATGCGTTTGTCGTTGGAATATTTTGGTGGCCGTCGTACGGGCGACTTGATGAATCGCATTGGCGCTGAGACAGACCGTATCAATGTCTTTTTGTCATTGCACCTGCTTGATTTCGCGACAGACATCTTGATGATTTTGATGACAGCGGCTATTTTGTTGAGCATCGATGTTCGTTTGGCCGCTGCCACTTTGTTGCCTCTTCCGTTCATTATTTGGCTTATTCATGTAGTGCGCGACAAACTAAGAACAGGCTTTGAGAAGATTGACCGAGTATGGTCCGAGTTAACCAATGTGTTGGCAGACACCATTCCAGGCATTCGCGTTGTCAAGGCCTTCGCGCAAGAACGTCGTGAGGCCAACCGGTTTCGCGATGCCAATAAACATAACTTGGCGGTGAACGACCGCATCAATTTTGTTTGGTCTTTGTTTTCGCCCACCGTCACCTTGATGACGGAAGTGGGTTTGTTGGTGGTGTGGGGTTTTGGCATTTGGTTGGTGTCTCACCATCAAATTACTGTGGGTGTGCTGACGGCATTCTTGGCGTACATCGGACGGTTTTACACGCGTCTAGATTCCATGAGTCGCATCGTGTCGCATACCCAAAAGGCGGCTGCGGGCGCCAAACGTATTTTTGAAATCTTGGACCATGTCTCTAGCGTGCCAGAGGCTACACACCCACAAAAACTTCCGAGTCCCTTAGAAGGTCGCATCGATATCCAAGATGTCGGCTTTAGGTATGGAAACCGCGCTGTTATTCGCGGTTTGAATTTAGCCATTCAACCCGGCGAGATGATTGGCTTGGTCGGACAAAGTGGTTCAGGCAAAAGCACCTTGGTGAATTTGATTTGTCGTTTCTACGACATCAGCGAAGGTGCTATCAAAGTTGATGGCATCGATATCCGCAATATTGCTCTGTCAGATTTCCGTAGCCATATCGGCTTGGTACTGCAAGAGCCTTTCCTGTTCTTTGGCACCATTGCCGACAACATTGCGTACGGTAAACCCAACGCTAGCCGACAAGACATAGTTGCTTCAGCACGTGCAGCGCACGCGCATGAATTTATTTTGCGACTTCCCCAAGGCTATGACTCTTTGGTAGGGGAGCGCGGACAGGGCCTCTCCGGTGGCGAGCGCCAACGCATTTCTATTGCGCGCGCCTTGCTCATCAATCCGCGTATTTTGATTTTGGATGAGGCCACTGCCTCGGTAGATACCGAGACCGAGCAAGAAATTCAAAAAGCACTGGATAACTTGGTGCAAGGTAGAACCACCATTGCAATTGCACATCGTTTGTCAACACTGCACAAAGCAGACCGCTTGGTCGTCTTGGAGCAGGGTGAGTTAGTCGAAGAGGGCAACCACGACACCCTGATGGCAAAGCAGGGCGCGTATTGGCGTTTGTATGAGGCGCAAGCTAAAAATGCAGAAGCCGACCGCGTGAAGTTGGGTGAAGTCTCTCGCAAAGAGGACATCGTATGAGCGATGCATTTTCTTTAAGCTTTAATGCATTGGGGCAACTTGCAGTACGTTTAGCGGACGGCACGTTACATGAAGGTGCAGTTGCTGTGCGAGCTTTCCCTATTGCTGACCCAGATCACAGTATTTCTATTTTGAGTGCAGAAGGTAAAGAGTTGGTATGGATAGATGACCTTGCAACTGTTAGCGACGTTGATAGACAAGTCATTGAACGCGCCTTACAAATGCGCGAATTCATGCCGGAGATTTTGCGACTAGATGGCGTGAATAGTTTTTCTACGCCAAGCACCTGGCGCGTTCAAACTAATCGCGGGCCGACTGAGTTTGTTCTCAAGGGCGAAGAAGACATCAAACGACTTAGCACCAATACCTTGATCGTGGCGGATGCGCATGGCGTACAGTTTTTGATCCGCGATTTGCCTTCGCTTGATAGGCACACAAGAAAGTTATTAGATCGATTTTTGTAATCTTGCGCTAAGTCGGCCAAGTGCTTCCGTGCTCTGGCACCAAGGCCCGCCAACCTAATTTGTGTTCGATCTTCTGACGTAGTGCATCCGAAGCCTCTGGCTCACCATGCACCACATACACCTGTGAAGGCAGCTCTTTCATGCTTTGCAACCAATCGATCAATTGCGATGCGTCCGCATGCGCAGAGGACGATTGCAGTTGCACCACTTCGGCCTCGATTTGAATATCTTTGCTGTGGATGCGTACTACGCCTGAACCGCTTGCTAAGGTGGCACCACGCGTTCCAGGTGCTTGGTAGCCGGTCAATACCACCATATTGCGGTGGTCTGGCAGGTAATGTGCCAAATGGTGCAATACCCGTCCGCCAGTGGCCATGCCGCTCGCTGCCAATATCACCATAGGGCCATGCCGGCTTGCGAGTTTTTTAGATTGGTCGGTGTTCTCTACCATCGTGGCAACATTTCCTAAATCGCGAATGCCTTGCGCATCCAAGCGATGCGCGTGGGGATGTTTTTTATACAACTCGGTGGTGTGCACAGCCATGGGACTGTCTAGAAAAACGGGTAGCCCATGCGGTATATCTCCGCGCTCTTTCAAGATTGAAATGGCGTAAAGAATAGCCTGTGCACGCCCGACTGCAAAGACAGGAATCACTGCAACGCCGCCTCGTGCAGATACTTTTTTCAATGCGAGGCCTAGTTCTGCAATCACGTTTTCTTCAGGGTGTTCACGATTGCCGTAAGTGGATTCAATCAACACAGTATCGGCTTGTGGTGGTTTATCAGGGGGCAACATCAGCAAATCGTCAGGGCGGCCTAAATCGCCGCTAAACAAGATTCGCTTGCCTGCCACTTCCACCAAAACGCTAGATGCTCCCAGGATGTGTCCGGCAGATGAGAAGGTGACTTTCCAACCTGGAATAGGGCTAAAAGTATTCCCAAGGGCTTGGGGTTGCAACAAGTTAAGCGATTGGATTGCTTGGTGTTTGTCATAGAGGGGAAGTGCAGGTGCATGCTTGGTGTAACCATGGCGATTCACAAAGCCTGCGTCCTCTTCTTGAATATGCCCACTGTCTGGCAAAAGAATGGCGCACAAATCACACGTCGCTGGCGTAGCGTAGACCTTGCCGCGATACCCTTGCGCATAAAAAAGTGGTAAGTAGCCACTGTGGTCTAAATGTGCGTGGGTTAAGACAACGGCATTGATCTCTTTAGGCTCGAACGTGGGTGGATTCCAGTTACGCAGTCGCAGCTGTTTATAGCCCTGGAATAAGCCGCAATCGACCAATAATCTTTGGCCTTCGTGTTGCACCAAATATTTGGAGCCTGTGACGGTGCCAGTACCACCAAGAAAAGTAATTGTGACGCTCATAGCAGCGTTGCCCCCGTGTATTGACAGATTACATCTGTGGAAGGAGCAAGCTTAGTTATGTTGTGCGTAGTTGGGTTGACGCATGTCAAGGAACTTTTGAATAGACGAAATTCAAAAGTAATATTCCAACAGTCAGCCCACTAAGTTTTCAAAGTGGATTTCTTGCGCAGGCGGATGTTGAGCATTTCAACGCAGACAGAGAACGCCATTGCAAAGTAAACATAGCCTTTAGGTATGTGGTGCTCAAAGCCCTCGGCTATAAGAACAACCCCCACAACGACCAAAAAACTCAGTGCAAGCATTTTGATGGTTGGGTGGTTGGACACAAATTCACCAATTCCCCGCGCAAATACCATCATGAGGCCAACGGATGTCATAACGGCAGCAATCATGATTTCAACCTGGTCGACCATACCAACAGCCGTGATGATGGAATCTAATGAAAAAACCAAGTCAATCAACATGATTTGAAAAATGACAGAAAAAAGAGTGTGCCGAGATTGAGAGGCCTGTTGGTCTTCCGCGCCCTCAAGTGTTTGATGAATCTCCGTTGTACTTTTCCAAATAAGGAATAAGCCACCCAGAAGCAAGATGGCGTCTCTGCCAGAGACTTCGTGCCCAAGAACCGTGAACATAGGTTCTACTAGGCCAACGATCCACGATAAAACCAGAAGCAAGCCAATACGCATAAACATGGCCATGAATAAGCCAATGCGTCTTGCTATTTCACGCTTGTCTAGTGGAAGTTTGTCGACAAGAATAGAAATGAAAATGATGTTGTCTATACCAAGCACCAACTCCAGCGCAGTGAGGGTGGCAAAAGCTATCCAAGCTTCGGGGGAGCTGATGAGGTCCATACTTTGATTGAATGAATGGCATTATGTGTTGGCTTGTAACGCAGCAATGCGCTCTTCAAGAGGAGGGTGACTGGCAAATAGCTTGCTTAGGTCGCCAGTAATGCCCATGGCCGACACACTTGCAGGTAGGACGCCAGCTTGCATTTGGCCCAAGCGGGAGAGTGCATTGATCATCGGTTGTTTTTGTCCCAGCAATTGGGCAGAGCCTTCATCGGCACGGAACTCACGCTGACGGCTGAACCATGCAACGATCATGCTAGCCACAAATCCCAAAACAATGTCGAGCACGATGCTCGTGACGTAATAGCCCCAACCCGGACCGCTGGATTCATCGTCTTTGCTACGAGTGAGGTTGTCGACAAAGTAGCCAATCACGCGACTCAAGAAAACTACAAAGGTATTGAGAACACCTTGTATCAAAGTCAAGGTGACCATATCACCGTTTGCGATGTGGGCAATTTCATGTCCTAGGACAGCTTCCACCTCATCGCGGGTCATGCCTTGTAATAAACCGGTTGACACTGCAACCAAAGCGGAGTTCTTGAAGGCGCCTGTTGCGAATGCGTTAGGTTCTCCATCGAAAATGGCAACCTCAGGCATTTCGATACCTGCGCGCTGAGATAAGCGTTGTACGGTTTCTAAGATCCACGCTTCATCTGCATTGCGGGGCTGAGAAATAACCTCCGCACCGGTAGACATTTTGGCCATCCACTTACTCATGAGCAAAGAAATGAAAGCGCCGCCAAAGCCCATGATGAGAGAAAACCCTAGGAGCGCAGAGAGGTTGAGGCCATTCGCAGTCAAGTAGCGATTAACACCTAGCAGGCTTGCAACAATGCTAAGAACCAACATCACTGCAAGGTTAGTAAGGATGAAGAGGAATATGCGTTTCATAGATTGAACCTTTTCGAAATATTCAAAGGGATGACACTCTCATCATATGGAGTCGTTGTTGTGAAAATCAATATTCGAAAGGATACCCTCGTCATATTTGAGTATATTTTGAAGTAAACGTAATTAAATAACTCTTTACGTAAACGTGATGTGACAAATAACCATAAGTTTCTTGTGACTAATTATTTTCTTTGACAGATTAAATCTTGTTAAGGTTTAATACATCCATCGTTGGGGAGTAGCTTAATTTCTTTGTGTTCAGTTTAGCCATCAGGCGCACAAAGAAATCATCACATCGTCATTACGGAGTCTTGTACTCCCGGTGTGTTGGGCATATAACTGGTTCATAACAAGCAAAGCAAGACCTTCGATCTCTCGCGCCATGGGTAAATCCCGTGGAAGTGTTCGGATCGTATTAAGGTCTTCCATGGAATTATTTTCATTCCCGTGGTGGTCAGCTTTGCTGACTATCGTTTTAATTGATTTAGTTTTAGCTGGCGATAACGCAATCGTTATCGCACTTGCCGCACGCAATCTTCCACCTGAGCATCAAAACAAAGCCATTGTTTGGGGAACTGTCGCGGCCATTGTTGTTCGCTCCACTATGACGGTCTGCGTTGTTTGGTTGCTGCAAATACCTGGACTTATGTTTATCGGTGGTTTGGGTTTGCTGTGGATTGCTTACAAGCTCATCTCAGATACCTCTGAAGATACCAACCATAGTGTGTCAGCCACAACTTTTTGGAGCGCCATGAAAACTATCGTGGTGGCCGACGCATTGATGGGAATAGATAACGTATTGGGCGTTGCTGGTGCTGCAAATGGTTCATTTGACTTGGTTGTCATGGGACTGCTTATCAGCATTCCAATCGTTGTGATGGGAAGCAAGCTAGTCCTTCGCTTAGTTGAGAAGTGGCCCGTCATTATTCATTTGGGGGCTACTGTTTTGGCAATTACTGCTGCGCAAATGCTAATCAATGAACAACTGCTAGACCATTTGTTTGACGGCGAAGAATGGATCCATCAGCTTGCACGTGGAGCGACCTATGTTTTCGCAATTACTGGGGTGTTGGGTTTAGGTTGGTTCGCACAGAAACGGCAGGAGAACAACCATAAATCAGAGTCTTACTTGGCATAACTTACTTCAACTAAAAGGAGAGAAAAATGGAAACTTTTATCGTTTATATCGATGACAAGCAATATGCACTCCAGCAGATCATTCCCATGCTGTCCCCGCAGGAAACTGGCAAACAAGTGAGCTGGGTACTGGTTGGTTGCGCACCCAAGCTGACGCGCCATAGCGGGCGTTGGTTGTCAAAACCTGCGCAAAAAAGATGGCGTCAAGATTGGACCCAAGAAGCAACACAAGACATTGCAACTTTACTCAGGCAGCATAACAACCAAGTATTTATCAAGACTGCCCATGGGACTTTGTCGGAATTTACAAAAAATTTGAGTCGAGAATTTATTTCGGCAAGAGTGATAGATGCACGGCGCCCAAAACTTACGACTAATTTAAATCCAGTGACGGAAGACCAACCTCAAACTAAATCTGATCTGGTTTTACCTGCTGGGCTGCTTGCAATAGGTGCGGGTATTGCCATGGCCGCTGACTAGCACTTTAAAAAATTATTGGTATTTGATATACGCTATCTAGATGGATAGAAAAACATTCTGGATAGCTTTATCAATTTTAATTTGCATGCTTATGGGGTGCAGTTCATTGAAAACCGAACTGCCAGTAAGCGCGCAAACAAAAAATCTTATTTGGCAACCACAGGAGCAACTGGCCTGGGATCGAGTAAAACTCCCTGGTAAAAGGGAAACTCAATATTCTCTAGCTAAGCTAAATGGCCAAAATGCATTGAATGCCAATGCGCAGTCTTCCGCCAGTATGCTGAGGAAAAATATTCGCATCGAACCACAATCGCTAGATCGCTTATCTTTTTCTTGGCAGGTATCTGAACTAATTAAAGCCGCAGATATGGCAAAACGTGATCAAGATGACTCTCCAGTTAGATTAATACTAGCGTTTGATGGTGATCGTAAGCAGTTTTCGATGAAGAACGCTATGCTGAGTGAGTTATCCCATGTCATCACCGGTGAGCCCATGCCATATGCAACACTTATGTATGTGTGGTGCAACCAAAGAGCAGTTAATTCAGTGATTGAAAATCCGCGTACTGATCGCATCCGCAAAATTGTGGTTGAGTCTGGATCAGATCGCTTAAACCAATGGTTGATGTATGAACGTAATATCAAGATAGATTTTGAAAATGCATTTGGCGAAACGCCCGGCCCGCTAGTAGGTATTGGCCTTATGACGGACAGTGACAATACGCAGAGCCATGTGCAAGCTTGGTATGGGACAATTCAATTGAAATAATTTATTCCATCAATTCAAAATGCGGCTCTCAAAATTACTCAAATATTGGCCTGAATTAATTCCTCTTTTGAGTGCTGGGCTGCTTTTTGTATTGTTTGAGATTTCCATAACTGGATCAATAGCCGTCTTGGCTTTTGCCACCATGATGCTTGCAGTCATTGCATCTGTTCACCATGCAGAAGTTATTGCGCATCGGCTAGGCGAGCCGTATGGCACGTTGGTACTGGCATTGGCGGTAACCGTGATCGAAACAGCCATGATCTTGTCGATCATGTTTACGGAAGGCGGCAAGAATGCCGCTTTGCCTAGAGATACGATTTACGCAGCCGTGATGATTATCTGTAACGGTGTTGTGGGGCTATCTTTGTTAATTGGAGGTTTGCACCATAAAGAGCAACTCTTTCGAATCGAAGGCACTGGTTCTGGATTTGCTGCACTAGTCACGTTATCAACCCTCGTCTTGGTGCTGCCCCTCTACACCACTAGTTCTTCAGAGGGAACTTATACCAACTCGCAACTTTTATTCGTTGCACTTTCTTCGCTAGCTTTATGGCTAGTGTTTGTTTTCATTCAAACCATTCGACATAGAGACTATTTTTTACCCTCGACCAACGTGGAGGATGAGTCCGTACATGCTGCACCGCCAACTGTTACGCAAGCTTGGATGAGTTTTTTCTTGATGGCGATATCTTTATTGTGCGTGGTCGGTTTCGCTAAGTTGCTTTCGCCCACTATCAAGTCCTTGGTTACAACTTACAACGCACCAGACGCCACAGTGGGTATTGTGATTGCCCTTATTGTTTTACTGCCTGAAACATGGGCGGCACTCAGGGCTGCAAGTGCAGATCGGTTACAAACTAGTATGAATCTGGCAATTGGTTCTGCACTAGCAAGTATTGGTCTAACTATTCCCTTAGTTGTTCTTTTTTCAGTTCTGTTTGATTTTGATTTAATGTTGGGGATAGAGGCAAAAGATGTGGTTTTGCTAGGACTCACCTTTTTAGTCGGGTCTATTACTTTGGGATCCGGAAGAACTAATGTGATGCAAGGCGCTATTCATTTGGTTCTATTTGCTGCCTTTTTATTCTTAACGCTGGTTCCGTAGAAAATCTTTAGTTAAAAAACCGCTTCAACTTATCAGCCCACCCGCCTTCAGCAGGCGAGTGCTTAGCCCCACCTTTCTTGAGAGACTCGTCTAGCTCTTTGAGCAATTTTCGTTGTTGCTCATTCAGTTTGACTGGCGTTTCGACAGAGATATGGCAGTACAAATCTCCAGGGAAGCTAGAACGTAAACCCTTCATGCCTTTACCGCGTAAACGGAACTGCTTGTCGTTTTGCGTGCCTTCTGGAATATCAATAGCGGCTTCGCCAGCCAATGTAGGCACGCGAATTTCTCCACCCAATGCAGCGGTCGTGAAACTGATAGGCACGGAGCAATGCAAGTCGTCACCATCACGCTCAAAGATGTCGTGCTTCTTCAAGCGGATTTCGATGAACAAGTCGCCCGATGGTCCGCCGTTGGTGCCTGGCTCACCATTGCCCGTGCTACGGATGCGCATGCCGTCGTCGATGCCCGCTGGAATTTTGACTTCCAGTGTTTTTTGTTTTTTGACTTTGCCTTGACCATGACAAGTGGTGCAGGGGTCCGGAATGATCTTGCCTGAGCCACGGCAATGCGGACACGTTTGTTGCACGCTAAAGAAACCTTGGCGCATTTGTACTTGGCCACTGCCGTTACACGTTGAACAAGCTTTGGCAGATGTACCTGGCTTTGCACCAGTTCCATGACATGGGTCGCACTCGTCCCAACCGGGGATACGAATTTCAGCATCTTTGCCTTTGGCTGCTTCTTCGAGCGATATCTCCATCGCATAGCTCAAGTCGTTGCCGCGGTAAACCTGACGGCCGCCTGCACCGCGACGTGCTTGTCCAAAGATGTCACCAAAGATATCGCCAAAGGCTTCACCAAATCCGCCCGCAAACTCAGCACCGCCAGGGCCACCGCGCATATTGGGGTCTACGCCTGCATGGCCATATTGGTCGTAGGCTGCACGCTTTTGCGGGTCAGACAGCATCTCGTAGGCTTCTTTGCCTTCTTTGAATTTCACTTCGGCGTCTTTGGCGGCATCACCTTGGTTGCGGTCGGGGTGGTGCTTCATTGCCAGTTTGCGATAAGCCTTTTTGATCTCGTCTTCGCTGGCAGTTTTGGAGATGCCCAAAATTTCGTAAAAGTCGCGTTTAGTAGCCATGTTTGTTTGCTGTTTTATATGTGCCAACGCCGCGCTGACCCTTGTGGGGCCTTGGCGCGGCGCACGGAGCTAAAAAGTTTTAGCCTTTTTTGACTTCTTTGACCTCTGCGTCAACGACGTTGTCGTCAGCGGGTTTGGCGTTCTCGTTGGCAGCGCCTGGAGCGCCGCCAGCTGCAGCAGCTTGTTGGGCTTGCATGTCGGCATAGACTTTTTCGCCTAGCTTTTGAGACACGGTCATCAACGCTTCTGTTTTCGCATCGATCTCGGCTTTGTCTTCGCCTTTCAAAGCGTCTTCGACTTCTTTGACGGCAGCTTCGATTTTTTCTTTCTCGCCTGCGTCGAGTTTGTCGCCGTGCTCGGTCAAGCTCTTCTTCACGCTGTGAACAGCGGCGTCGGCTTGGTTGCGTGATTGCACGATTTCAAGTTTCTTCTTGTCTTCGACGGCATTGAGTTCAGCGTCTTTGACCATTTGCTGGATTTCTTCTTCCGACAAACCAGAGTTAGCCTTGATGGTGATTTTGTTTTCTTTGCCAGTCGCTTTGTCTTTGGCGCCGACGTGCAAGATGCCGTTGGCGTCAATGTCAAAGCTCACTTCAATTTGTGGGGTACCACGCGCTGCCGGTGCAATGCCTTCCAAGTTGAATTCACCCAAAGACTTGTTGCCAGAAGCCATCTCACGCTCACCTTGGTAAACCTTGATGGTCACGGCAGGTTGGTTGTCATCTGCAGTGGAGAAGGTTTGTGCAAACTTGGTAGGGATGGTAGTGTTTTTGGTGATCATCTTGGTCATGACACCGCCCAAGGTTTCAATGCCTAAGCTCAGTGGTGTGACGTCCAACAACAGCACGTCAGAGCGGTCGCCTGAGAGCACTTGTCCTTGGATCGCAGCGCCTACAGCAACGGCTTCGTCAGGGTTGACGTCACGGCGTGGCTCTTTGCCAAAGAATTCTTTGACCTTGTCTTGCACTTTAGGCATGCGGGTCATACCGCCAACCATGATCACGTCGTCGATGTCACCCACCGACACGCCCGCATCTTTGATGGCGGTGCGGCAAGGTGCGATGGTGCGTTCGATCAACTCTTCAACGAGTTGTTCGAGCTTGGCGCGGTTGAGTTTGATGTTCAGGTGCTTAGGACCTGAAGCGTCAGCCGTGATGTAAGGCAAGTTGATGTCGGTGCCAGTGGAAGATGAGAGTTCGATCTTGGCTTTTTCGGCAGACTCTTTGAGACGTTGCAGGGCCAGCACGTCTTTGGACAAATCAACGCCAGATTCTTTCTTGAACTCAGCAATGATGAAGTCGATGATGCGTTGGTCAAAGTCTTCGCCACCCAAGAAGGTATCGCCGTTGGTGGAGAGCACTTCGAATTGTTTTTCACCATCGACGTCAGCGATTTCAATGATCGACACGTCAAACGTGCCGCCGCCTAAGTCGTACACAGCAATCTTGCGATCGCCTTTTTCGGTTTTGTCCAAACCGAAGGCCAATGCAGCTGCGGTTGGTTCGTTGATGATGCGTTTGACATCCAAACCTGCGATGCGTCCGGCATCTTTGGTGGCTTGGCGTTGCGCGTCGTTGAAATACGCTGGAACGGTGATGACTGCCTCAGTCACTTCTTCGCCTAGGTAGTCTTCGGCGGTCTTTTTCATCTTGCGCAGAATTTCAGCGCTGATTTGTGGAGGTGCTAATTTGTTGCCGCGTACTTCTACCCATGCGTCACCGTTGTCGGCTTTGGCGATGGTGTAGGGCATCAGGTCGATGTCTTTTTGCACTTCTTTTTCGGCAAATTTGCGTCCGATCAAGCGCTTGACAGCGAACAAGGTGTTGCGTGGGTTGGTAACCGCTTGGCGTTTGGCCGAAGCGCCAACCAAAATTTCACCGTCTTCTTGGTACGCAATGATTGAAGGGGTGGTACGTGCGCCTTCGGCGTTTTCGATTACCTTGGTGGTGTTGCCTTCCATGATGGCCACGCACGAGTTGGTGGTGCCTAAGTCAATGCCAATAATTTTTCCCATTTTTTTCTCCGGTAATTTCTAACAATTCAGATGAGGAATAGTTGTGGATAACTTTTCCGATTTCAAGTCTTTACGCCCTGTATTTACTGATTTAAGTCAGCAATTGCGCGTTTTTGACCCAGCCCATTTATTTAGGGGCCGAGACTGTCACAAGTGCAGGGCGCAAAACACGCTCGGCAATCAGATAACCTTTTTGCAAAACAGTCACCACGGTGTTGGGCTCTTGTTCCACCGGCACCACGCTGATAGCTTGGTGTTGGGCTGGGTCGAATTTGGTGCCGGCAGCTGGGTCGATCGCGATGATCTTATTGCGCTCCATAGCGCTCTTGAGTTGGCGAAGCGTCGCTTCAGCACCTTCACGAATTTGCTCAGGCGTTGCGCTTTGTATGGCAAGGCCAGCTTCTAAGCTGTCGAGCACAGGAAGCAGGCTGTCAGCGAAGCTCTCCAGCGCAAACTTGCGGGCTTTGGACACTTCTTCGTCCGCACGGCGACGGGCGTTTTGCACCTCGGCTTGGCCGCGGACAAATTGGTCTTGTAATTCAGCGACTTTGGCTTGAAGAATGGCAACTTCCGCTTGGGCAGCCGCTAAGGGGTCAAGAGGCTCAGAGCTTTCAGGCGGTGGGGCGCCAGTTGGCTGCGCACCTGCATGCGCGGAACTGCCAGTTGGGTGGGCAGGGTCGCTAGGCTGTGCATGACCTTGCGATTGAGAAGCATGCAAAGGGTCGTTATGAGCTTGTGGGTCGGACATAGTGTTTAAACAGGTAATCTGGTGGAGGCTGAACTTACCAAAGACTTGAGGGCTAAAACCTTAAGTTCAAGAGTGAAACAGCCAAAAAACGGCCAAAGAGAAGCAAAAAGGGGCTCTAAAGCCCCTTTTTTGTAATGCAAAAGAACTTATTCGACAGCGATCAACTCGACATCGAACTTCAAAGTGGCGTTGGGTGGAATGACGCCACCCGCACCGCGCGCGCCGTAGCCGAGTTCGGGAGGGATGATCAACGTGCGTTGTCCGCCGATCTTCATACCTTGGACGCCTTCGTCCCAGCCCTTGATCACCATGCCAGCGCCGAGCGAAAACTCGAATGGGTCGTTGCGGTCACGGCTCGAATCAAACTTGGCGCCTTGCTCGCCGTCTTCGTAGAGCCAGCCGGTGTAATGCACGGTGACAAATTGGCCAGAAGCAGCTTCGTCGCCATCCCCCACGACGGAGTCGGTGAATTGCAAGCCGGAGGGTGTGGTGTTCATGTGACGTCCTTTTAATAGTCAGGCAAAAAAGGTTGCCAGTGTACTCACAGGTAAATCTTCTGCAGCAAGCGCGCCAAAGTTTGACGTTCGCTCTCGGTCAATGCGGATGTGGCTTTGAGACCAGAGTCCATGGCTGTTTTCTCCGCTGCTTGTATGAGTGCCTCACCGCTTTCGGTCAGCGTCAGCCCCATGGCGCGTCCGTCGGTGGGATGGGGCGTGCGCTCTACCAGTTGGCGTTTTTCGAAGTTCTTCAAAAAAACCACCATATTGGGCGGCAAGATATTGAGCGCTTGGCACAACTGGCGCGAGGTAGTACCTGGGTTGTGCCTAATTAAAGAGAGCACAGAAAAATCGACAGGTCGCAAATCAAAGTTGGCCATATCGACGTGGAATTGCTCGATGAGGGCCAGCGAGGCTCGGCGGGCGTTATAGCCGAGCAAACTTTGCAAAAACGCCGCGTCCAATTTAAGACTCAGCGGTAAACCCAATGCGTTTGACGATAGGTCCCCACGCGTCAAATTGTTTTTTCATGTCGCGGGCCATGTCTTCTGGGCTGCCTCCAACGGGCACCATGCCAGACAAACCAAGGCCTTCGATCACGCCTTTGTCTTTGAGCGCTAGGTTCATCGCTGCATTGGCAGTAGAGACGACAGACGCTGGTGTTTTTGCCGGAGCGTAGAAACCAAACCACTCCTCAACCACCAAGTCGGGAAAACCTTGCTCGATGAAGGTGGGCACCTCTGGAACGAATGTGGAACGCGAACGACCAGAAGTTGCAAGGATGCGAATTTTTCCAGCCTTGTGATTTGCAATGAAGTCGCCGTGTGGGGTAAACATAGAGGCAAGTTGCCCGCCAATCATGTCGGCAATGCCAGGCACGGAGCCGCGGTAAGGAATATGTTTGAGATCAACGTTGTTATTCAATCCCAATAAGGCGCCCAAGAAATGGGGTGTTGATCCTGCCGCAGGAGAACCGTAGCTTGCATCGTTGGGATTGGCCTTCGCCCATGCCAAATAGTCTTTGACGGTTTTGACTGTCGCGGGAACCATAGGTCCGACTGCTAAGCCGTGCGACAACATCGACGCCATACCCACAGGTACAAAATCTTTGAATGGGTCATAGCTCAACTTGCTGTAGATGTGCGGATAAATGGACATCATGGAATAGGGCGTGAGCAACAAGGTGGCACCGTCTGGGTTAGCGGCTTTGACGGTGTCCACCGCAATGCGGCCAGCGGCGCCAGTTTTGTTTTCGACTACAGCGGATTTGGTGTAGTTGGTTCCGCCCATCTTGTCGCCAACACGGCGACTGGTCACGTCAGCACTTCCGCCAGCGGGAAAGCCGTTGACTATTTTGACGACATCCAAAGGCAGGGCGCTTTGGGCGAATGCGCTCCAAGGGGTGAGGGCGCTGGCCGCGGCGGGGGCCAAGGCGGCTTGTATAAATTGACGGCGGTTGTTTTTCATAGTGGTCTCCTAGTGATGTTTAACTTGAGGCTGAGGGAAAAAAATATTCGGTGCAGTTCCTGCGTGCAGAGCCTGCACCAAGCTGTCTCGGTGTTTGAGTACCGCACGTTGGTTGATCGAACCTTTGTCGGTCACTTCGCCTTTGTCGATTGAGGGCGGCTCGCTCAGCATCACCATTCGCGCTACGCGCGAGGCACTGCCGGTAGCAGTTTGGGCTAAGCCATTGAGCACATGTTGAAAATGCGCCACCACGGGTGCGCTCGCTAAAACCTCTGCAATGGTCACTTCAGCGCCAAGCCCACTCAAACCGCGCACTGCGGCTGTCGGGAAAATCATGGCACCGACTTCATGCATATTCAAACCGGTGATAACAGCGTCTTGCACATAGGGCGCTCCGGCGGCGATGATCTTGCCGCGCAAAGGCCCGACGCTAACAAAAGTGCCCGTCGCGAGTTTGAAGTCTTCGGCTATGCGTCCGTCGAATTTAAGACCTTGGTGGACGTCGTTTTCGTCAATCCACTGCACGGCATCGCCAGTGCAAAAAAAGCCTTCGTCGTCAAAAGCTTCTTGGGTTTCTTGCGGTGCACGCCAATAGCCTGGGGCGATGTTTGGTCCTTTGTAGCGCACTTCGATTTTGTCGCTGTTGGGCACGAGTTTGAGTTCCATACCTGGAGTGGGCACGCCCAAGTCGCCCGCTTTTACAAAAGGGCTGGTGACAAAGATGGCAAATGGCCCTGACTCGGTCATGCCCAATCCAGTCCCCATGACGATGCGCTCGCCGACCTCGCGTTCTTGGCTTTCGTGCAAGCTGTCCCAGATGGGTTGCGCCAAGGCCGCGCCCGCATAGAAAAACATTTGCACGCGGCTGAGCAGGTTTTTGCGCAGAGCGTCGTCGGTTTTCATGGCGATGGCGATCGCTTCAAATCCTGTGGGCACGTTGAAGTACACCGTAGGCGCTATCTCGCGCAAGTTGCGCAAAGTTTCACCCATCAGCGCGGGCGTGGGTTTGCCTTCATCTATGTAGAGCGTGCCGCCGTGGTAGAGCACCATGCCAAAGTTATGGTTACCGCCAAATGTGTGGTTCCAAGGCAGCCAGTCGACTAAGACAGGAGGTGTTTCAGCCAACACGGGCATCGATTGCGCCATCTGCTGTTGGTTGGCGCACCACATGCGCTGGGTGTTGATCACCGCTTTGGGCAATTTGGTCGAACCAGAGGTGAACAGGAATTTTGCGATGGTGTCAGGTCCAGTCGCTTGCATCGCGGCATCCACTGCGGGGGTAGCTGTTGTGGCGAGCAAGCTTTCAAAAGGGGTGGTCGCACGGCCAGTTATCTCGCCACTGTGCAGAACAACTTCTATGTCTTTACCGACTGCTGCTTCGATCGCTTTTCCATATCGCTTGGCATCTGCGGCGAAGACCAAGCCTGGGGTCAAAGTCGTCAAGATGTGACGCAGCTTTTCAAAGTCTTGGCTGATGGTGGAGTAGGCGGGTGAAGCCGCGCAAAACGGCACGCCTGCAACCAGACAACCGAGCGAGAGCAAGGCGTGTTCGAGATCGTTTTCCGACATGATGACCACGGGACGTTCGGCGCTCAGCCCTCGATCGATCAAGGCTTGTGCAATAGACTGCGCGCTTTGCCAGGCTTGGGCATAACTGATGTGTCGCCAATCGCCCAAACTGCCGTCTGCGTTTTTGACCCGCTTGGCCAGCATAGTTGCGTCTGGTTTGCTTGTCGCCCAATGCACCAAGCGATCGGTCATCCGGGTGGCGAAGTCTTCCAGCGTTTGGTCGGCCGACATGTAGCGCACACCAATGGTGCCCTCGCGCATGTTCACGCGTGTCACGCCAAACTTCAAGGGTCTGAATTTGGGAGTGCTCATGGGTTTTATTTTTTAGGAAGTTTTGGCAACTTTGGCGGCCTTGCCTTCTAAGAAGTCGCGTACCCGTTGCTTGGCTTCGGGGGCAGACTGGGCGATGGCAGCCATCATGGCTTCAGTGAAAAAACCTTGGTCAGCGGGTTGCTCGGCAATGCGGGGCAGGGCGTGCATCAGCGCGTAATTAGTGAGCGGTGCGTTGGTCGCCACGCGTTGTGCGATTTCCATCGCTTTGTCAAATGCGGTTCCGGCGGGAACTAAATATTGCGCCATGCCAATGCGTTCGCCGTCTTGTGCGTTGTAGACACGGCCTGTGAGCATCATGTCGGTCATACGCGCCACGCCAATTAGGCGCGGAATACGCACGGAGCCGCCGCCTCCCACAAAAATACCGCGCGTACCTTCTGGCAATGCGTAAAAGGTGGACTCGTCTGCCACTCGGATGTGACAAGCGCTAGCCAGCTCTAAGCCGCCGCCCACCACCGCGCCGTGCAATGCGGCGATGACGGGAACATTGCCAGACTGCACGCGGTCTAGGGCTGTGTGCCAAGAGCGCGAGTGGTAGAGGCCTTCGCCCGCGTCGCGTTCCTTGAGTTCGCTGAGGTCAAGGCCTGCGCAAAAGTGATCGCCATCACCAGCGACCACTGCAGCGCGCGCTTCTTTTGGGAGGTTCTCGAAAATGTGGCGTAGTGAAGCAATCAGTCCGTCGTTCAAAGCGTTGCGTTTGGTGGGGCGCGTCAGTCGCACGATGGCAACGCTGCCTTGCATCTCTAAATGAATATCTGGGTTGGAGTTCATGTTCTAACTAGGTATGTGTTTTTGTATGTAACAAGGATGGCGTTTGGTTTTTAAAACGTCTTGGGGTTTGTGGGCTTGCATTGGACGATTATTTGGATTATGGTTATGTCCAATAACTAATTGATCGGGATTTACCCTCGAAACCCACGCCACAGGAAAGCCAGCATGGACTACAAAAACCTCATCGCCATCGACATCCACACCCATGCCGAGGTGAGTTGCCGCAACCCGTTTGACAACTACGGCGAGGAATACGACCGCGCGGCCGACAAGTTCTTCGGCTCCGACAGAAGACCGACGATCGACGAAACAGTCGCTTACTACCGAGAAAAGAAAATCGGCTTGGTCATGTTCACCGTCGACAGCGAATCGCAACTTGGCCGTCGTCGCATTCCTAATGAAGAAATCGCCGACGCCGCCAAAGCCAACAGCGACATGATGGTTGCCTTTGCCAGCATTGACCCCCACAAAGGCAAGATGGGGGCGCGCGAGGCAGAGCGCTTGATCAAAGAAAACGGCATCAAAGGCTTTAAGTTCCACCCCACGGTGCAGGGCTACCACCCTTACGACAAGATGGCGTGGCCGATTTACGACGTTATCAACCATTACAAATTGCCCGCGATTTTTCATACCGGCCACAGCGGTATTGGCAGTGGCATGCGTTGCGGCGGTGGCTTGCGTTTGGCCTACAGCAACCCTATGCACTTAGACGACGTCGCCATCGACTGGCCCGATATGCAAATCGTGATGGCGCATCCGAGCTTCCCATGGCAAGATGAAGCGCTGAGTGTGGCGACCCACAAGCCCAATGTGTGGATCGATCTTTCCGGTTGGAGTCCGAAATATTTCCCCAAGCAACTGGTGCAATACGCCAACACCTTGCTCAAAGACCGTGTGCTGTTTGGCAGCGATTACCCGCTGATCACGCCAGAGCGCTGGATGAAAGACTTTGAAGTTGCAGGATTTAAGCCAGAAGTGATGCCTGGCATCTTGAAAGACAACGCTGTCAGGCTATTGGGATTGGATAAAGTCTGATCTTTTAAATAATTTTGGTGTGCGGGAGTACTTCTTTTGAATGATGCCTTGCAAATTGATGAGTCTGAGGTCGAAATCACCGCAGTGCGCGCGCAAGGGGCGGGCGGTCAAAACGTCAACAAAGTCTCAAGTGCCATCCACTTGCGGTTTGACATCGGCGCTTCTTCTTTGCCCGACGACGTCAAAGTCCGCTTGCTGGCGCTGAGCGACAACCGTATTACCCGCGCTGGCGTCTTGGTCATCAAAGCCCAAGAACACCGTAGCCAAGACATGAACCGCATCGAAGCTTTTGCACGTTTGATGGATGTGGTGCAGTCGGTTGCGAAGCCGCCCAAGAAACGTCGCCCCACTAAACCTACATTCGCCTCCAAGCAAAGGCGCTTGGAAGGCAAAAAGAAGCTGTCTGAAATCAAGTCTGGGCGCAGCAAAGTGCTTTAATAAGCGGCCAGAATACATCTTTAGCATAAGGAGACAAACATGCACCCCATCACCCACCACAAACACACAGTTTCTTGGATGCGCCGAAGCGCTATCGCTTTTTGCTTAGCCTTGCCGCTGTTTGCGCAAGCCCAAGCTTGGCCGAATAAGCCGATCAAATGGATCATTCCCTACACCCCAGGTGGTATCACCGACAACGCCACGCGCATGGTGGTGCAAAAAATCATGGAGCAAACCGGCTGGACCATCGTCATCGAAAACAAGCCTGGGGCTAACTCCATCTTGGGGGCCGATCTGGCAGCGCGTGCCGCGCCAGATGGATATACCTTTGTGACAGTAATTGGCGCCCACGCTGCCAATGCCACGCTTTATGCGGGTCGTTTGCCCTATGACCCGGTCAAGAGCTTCGCGCCAGTCTCCTTGGTGGGTATTGCGCCTTTGCTCATGACGGTCAATAACAGCCTTCCTGTGAAAGACGTGAAAGAACTGGTTGCCTATACAAAAGCCAATCCCGGCAAGGTTTCTTTCGGTTCATCAGGCGTGGGTGCAGCCGCGCATTTGACACAAGAGCTATTCAAACAAGTGACCCAAGCTGACATAGTGCATATTCCCTACAAAGGTACCGCTCCCGCACTAAGCGATTTGATGGGCGGCAGCTTGCAAATCTTGACCGATACGCCCAGCGCCTTGATGCCGCACGTACGGAGCGGAAAAATCAAGGCCATGGCGGTCTTCTCCAACAAACGAGTTCCAGGCGCCTCTGAAGTGCCGACGATTGCAGAAGCGGGTGGGCCTGCCATTGAAGGTTCAACGTGGGTTTTGTTTTTGACCCAAGCCGCAGCCCCGAAGGACGTCGTGAACCGTATGTCTGCTGAAGCTGCCAAAGCAATTAATTCACCTGAACTGCGCGCCAAGTTTGAGTCCTTAGGCATTGAGTCTGTAGGCAGTACACCTGATCAAGCTGGTAAGTTCTTGGATGAAGAAATCGTCAAATGGGCCAAAGTCATTTCTGCAGCTGGAGTCAAAGCGGAGTGAGTGTGGCTCGGCTAGTTAAATTAGCCTTTTTGATCAAAATTAGAAAATCAAATTTCAAGATTTAAGGAATACGTCTGTGAATTTATTCAGTTTAGAGGGCCAAGTTGCCATCATCACCGGTTCTTCGCGCGGTATCGGTCGTGCCATTGCATTACGCATGGCCGAGCACGGCGCCAAAGTTGTGGTGTCGTCACGCAAAGTAGCTGCTTGCGAAGAGGTGGTCAAAACTATCCAAGAAAAATACGGCAAAGACCGTGCGATAGCGATAGCCGCCAACATCTCTTCTAAAGACGATCTGGCCAATTTGGTAGCTGAAACCGAGCGGCATTGGGGACAAGTGAATGTGCTGGTGTGTAACGCAGCCAGTAACCCCTATTACGGGCCACAAGCAGGCATTGCCGACGAGCAGTTCCGCAAAATCTTGGATAACAACATCGTGGCCAACCACTGGTTGATCAACTTGGTCGCGCCACAGATGATCCAACGCAAAACTGGTTCCATCATCATTGTGTCTTCTATTGGCGGTTTGCGTGGGTCACCCGTGATCGGTGCTTATTGCATCAGCAAAGCCGCCGATATGCAACTCGCCCGTAACTTGGCTGTCGAATATGGTCCGCACAATGTGCGGGTCAATTGCATTGCCCCAGGTTTGATCAAAACCGACTTTGCCCGCGCATTGTGGGAAGACGAAGCCATGCTGAAAGAGCGCATGGTGACGACACCGCTTAGACGGATTGGCGAGCCAGACGAAATTGCTGGCGCCGCTGTTTTCTTGGCCTCGCAGGCTGGTTCTTATGTCACTGGGCAAAGCTTGGTAGTGGATGGTGGCGTGACGATCTAGTGCGATGGTTTTGGCGCATTACCATTTGTGATACGGTCATAAGCCCATGTTCCCACTGGCCAAAGCAAAATGATGATGGTACTTATCGCCAGCCACATCGCAATCGGACGCGTGAAGAAGACCAATGGGTCACCGTCTGACTTGATCATCGAGGTGACAAAGTTTTCTTCCATCATCGTGCCGAGCACGACGCCCAAGATGGCGGGGGCCACCGGAAACCCGTTCTCCTCAAAGATGAAAGACACCACACCGAAGAACAAGATCAGCGTGACACCCCAGACAGAGTTGTTGATCGAGAAAGAACCAACGATACAGAACATCAAAATGATTGGCATCAAGATATTGCGTTTCACACGCAAGATTTTGGTCGCTACTTTGACTGTCAGCCAACCGAGCGGCACCATGATGATGTTGGCCAAGATAAAGACTAAAAAGATGGCGTAAATGTTCTCAGGGTTGTTGATAAAAATCATCGGCCCTGGATTCATGTTTTTCAAATACAGCACACCAATCGCAATCGCTGTGATGGAGTCACCGGGAATACCAAAAACAATAGCCGGAATCCAAGCCCCCGCCAACGACGAGTTATTGGCTGCACCTGATTCGACAATGCCTTCGACGTGGCCTGTGCCAAATTTTTCTGGCTCTTTGGAGAACTTCTTGCTCATGGCATAACTCAGCCAAGAGGCCATGTCAGCGCCAGAGCCTGGTTGTATGCCGATGATGGTGCCCAAGGCGCTACCGCGCAAAAGGGCCCACGGATATTTTTTCAACAAGCCCCACATACCTGCAAAGATGTTGCCGATTTTCTCGGTCGCAATCATCGGTGGCGGATCCATATTGGTGATGTAGCGCAGTAACTCGGATACAGCAAACATACCCACCATCATGGGAATCAGCTCGATTCCGCTCATCAACTCTTTCATACCGAAGGTAAAGCGCAGATGGCCTGCTGGGTTTTCTAAACCAATACAAGCGATCAACAAACCCAGCAACAAGGATATGCAAGCTTTAAGGACGCTGGTGTTACCAATAAACACTGCACCGGCCAAGCCAAGAACGACTAACCAGAAGTATTCAAAAGAAGAAAACTTCAACGCAATTTCAGCCAAAGCTGGCGAGAAAAGCACCATCACGATGGTGCCAAATAAGCCGCCAATGGCTGAGAACACCAAGCCAGCGCCAAGGGCGATTTCTGCTTGGCCCTTGAGCGTCATTTGGTAGGCCTCGTCTGTATAAGCAGCTGAGGCAGGCGTACCTGGAATACGAAGCAGCGCACCAGGAATATCGCCAGAGAAAATCGCCATCGCCGTGGCAGTGACGATCGCAGCAATCGCAGGCACTGGCGGCATGAAGAAGGTAATGGGCACCAATAAGGCCGTGGCCATCGTGGCACTCAGCCCTGGGATAGCGCCTACAAAAAGTCCGAATAAGGCCGAACACAAGATGACCAGCAATACATACGGGTCAAACACCAGCCAAAAGGCTTGTAACAAAACAGCAGTGGTCATTGTTTTCTTTCTTTACCACTGAATGGGCATCAAAAGACCCCACGGAAGAGGAACACGTAGTCCCTTATAAAAAATAAAGTGCACTATCAGAGTCACGATGATGGCAATAGGAAGAATGCTCTTCGCTCGCACTTCTAGTGCTGCAAACATCAATGCTAAAAGTATGGTTCCACAAATAATGAAACCTAAAAAGTCTGACAAGTAAATGTAGAAAAATAAGCAACCCACCGTGACCAAAAAGTTGCGCAGGTGAAACCAAGATTTCACCCAACCGCCAATGACCACCCAATCCTCATGCTTCTTGGCTTTGAGTCCTTTGAGTATGAGAAGGACAGAACACAAGGCTAGTAAGCCCGCCAGCAATCCAGGAAAAGCGCCCGGGCCAATGTTTTGGCCAGGGATCACGGGATAACTGCTCACGGTGTAGAGAATCAGTAGCGAAAGCGCTAACAGCGCTAAGCCACTTAGGGTGTCATTGATTTTCATAAATGCTTATTTGGCTAATCCGAGAGACTTCATGACAACACCCATATCGGCGTCACCCTTAGCCATGAATTGCTCAAAGCCCTTAGCGTCTGCATAGACCACGCCAAAGCCACGCTGTTGCATAAAGCCTTGGTAGTCTTGGCTGTCATAGATTTTCTTGAGCACAGAACCCAATTTAGCTTGCACATCTGCTGGCAAACCTTTGGGGCCTGCGATGCCACGCCAAGCACCTATAGTCCAGTTGCTACCAGTAGCAGCCTTGAGGGTTGGCACATTGGGATACAAACCCGATGGTTGTGTGGCCATCACTGCGAGTGGACGCGCTTTCCCTGCGTCAATCAATGCGCGTGATTCAGGCAATGAACAAGTGACAAATTCGATGCCTCCAGCCGCCAAGTCATTCATAGCAGGTGCGGCACCGTTTGATGGCACCCAAGGTGCAGCGCTGACATCTAATTTTTGGTCTTTCAACATGCCAGCTAGAGCCAAATGCCAAATACCACCTTGACCCGTGCCAGACGCTTTGAACTTGCCTGGGTTGGCTTTGACAGCGTTCATCAAGTCGTTGACAGTTTTATAAGGTGAGTCTGCACGCACAGTGACGGCGGCAGGGTCAATGTTCATCAAAGCTAGAGGTGTGTATTCCTTGGGATTCAATTCAGTCAAACCCGCCCAATGCATCATCGAGATTTCTACGGTAATCATGCCAATCGTGTAACCGTCAGCAGGTGCCGTAGCGATGGCGGAGTGGCCCACCACGCCGTTGCCGCCAGTGCGGTTAACAACGTTGACCGGTTGACCCATTTCCTTCTCCATCAAGGCTGCCACGATACGCGCGGTCGCGTCTGTTCCGCCACCAGCACCCCATGGAACCACCATGGTGATAGGACGAGATGGGTAGCTCTGGGCAACAGCAGAACCCACGAGGGTTAAGCCTAGTGAGAGGGCTAGTAAAGATTTAGAAAATACGCGACGTGTCATAGTAAATGTCTCCTAAACAAAGTGCGGAGATCATGGCATTTGCCTGCGTTTTTGTCAGTGGGGATTACCCCTCTATGGCAAACCCCTCCTGGTCTTTGTCGCTTAAGGGACCAAAGGCCATGAAGGCACTGTGCGATAGTGAAAAGAAAGACAAATAGATACTTATTATTTCTACAAGGAGACGATCATGCATTTCAATCGACGGACCATTCACCGCCTGTTAGCTATTTTGGTTGGCACGGTTTGCCTAGGAGCGATCCCGAGTGTGGCCCTCGGGCAGGCATATCCATCCAAGCCGATCAAAATGATCGTGCCTTTTCCTGCTGGCGGAACGACCGACATCGTGGCCCGTATCGTGGCCCAGCGCATGAGCGAGTCGATGGGACAACCCGTGTTGGTAGACAACCGTGGTGGTGCCGGCGGAGCGATTGGTGCGGACTTGGTCGCAAAAGCTGCGCCTGACGGCTACACCATCTTGATGCACAACATCACCTTTCCCTTGTCTTCAGTTGCGCAGGCATTGAACAACCGATCTCCATTCAATGTCGATACCGATTTCACGGGCGTGTCTATCGCTGTCTATGTGCCATTTGTATGGACTGCCAACCCTGGCATTCCTGCCAAAGATCTGCGCGAGTTAGCCAATTTATTAAGAACCAATAAAAGCTTGCAATACAACTATGGCTCTACTGGCCCTGGTTCGGGGATGCACGTTTTGGGTGAGTCTTTTAAACGTGACGCCAAAATCGAGATGGAACACGTTCCCTTTAAAGGCGCTGCACCTTTGAAGCAAGAGTTACTCTCTGGTCGCATTCAAGTGGGTGGCGACCAACTCTCTTCATCATTGGCTGAAATCAAAGCTGGAACCTTACGTGCTTTGGCGACAACGGCGACTAAACGCATTGCTGTTTTACCTGATGTGCCTACTGTCAAAGAATTAGGTTTTCCTGGTTTGGAGTTGGAAGGATGGAATGGTGTGTTTGCTCCCGCAAAAACCCCCAAAGACATCGTGGACCGTTTAAACCGCGAAATCGTTGCGGCAGTCCGCAACCCTGAAGTATCTAAGCGACTTGCCGATTTAGGTGCTGAGGCTGTGGGGTCTACACCAGCAGAGCAAGACGCCATTTTGAAGCGGCAAATGGACCAATTCCGTGCCGTGATTCGTGAAATGAAACTGGAGTGAAAAAACTATGAAGATTGGTATCGCTGGAACCGGAAAAATGGGCACTGCGATTGCAGCGCGTTTGAAGTCTGTAGGACATGAACTCTTGGTATGGAATAGAACCGAAGCCAAAGCCCAGGCTGCGATGGCCTTGGGTGCCGCTTGGTGCCCCACGGCGAGAGACTTGATTCAACAATCAGACATCGTGATTTGTTTGTTGACCAACGAGCAAGCGCTCGACGATGTGTATTTCTCTGCGAATGGACTCTTGTCAGCACCTGCTCCGGGCAAACTCATCATTGAGATGAGCACGGTCTCGCCGGACAAACAAGCGGTGATGGCAGAGAAGGCATCCAAAGTAGGCGTGAAATATTTGGAGTGCCCCGTAGGCGGCAGTATCGGTCCTGCAAAAGAGGGCAAGTTGATTGGTTTTGTCGGCGGGAGTGCAGAAGACTTAGAAATTGCTAGACCGCTACTAGAGCAAATGTGCAAACGAGTTGAGCATGTCGGTAACCACGGCGCTGGGTCGATGATGAAACTCGCCATCAACTTACCCCTGCTGGTGTATTGGCACACCTTTGCCGAAGCTTTGTCGCTGATTCAACCTTTGGGTTTAGATCCCAAACGCGTGGTCGATATTTTTTCAGAAACCTCTGGCGGTCCGAACTTGTTGAAAAACCGCGGCGCTTTTATTGCGCAATCTTTGATCGACGGCAAGTCCGATACGGTCAATGTCACCCTCAACACGGTGATCAAAGACTTGAACGCGATGCGCACGCACGCGCAAACGCTGGATAGAAAACTTCCACTCACAGAACTTGCGATGGCGAACTTTGAAGCGTCTGCTAAATCGGGCTTAGGCGATGCAGACGCTGCCGAGCACTTAGTGCGTTGGCTGAAAAAAGCCTGATTACTCTTTGACCGAACCGGTCATGCCTGAGACGTAGTACTCGACAAAGAAAGAGTAGATCACCGCCACAGGCAACGACCCAAACAGGGCGCCTGCCATCAGTGCGCCCCAGTGGTAGACATCACCTTCGACCAATTCAGTGACCACGCCGACTGGCAAAGTTTTCATTTCACTCGATGACACAAATGTGAGGGCGTAAATAAATTCGTTCCACGATAGGGTGAAAGCAAAGATGCCTGCAGAAATCAAGCCAGGCACAGCCAAAGGCAGGATGATCTTGACCAAGATTTCCCAACGGTTGGCACCATCAATCAAAGCGCATTCTTCTAACTCCATAGGAATGGAGCGGAAGTAGCCCATCAGCAACCAGGTGCAAAACGGAATCAAGAAGGTGGGGTAGGTGAGGATGAGCGCCAAGCGTGTGTCAAACAATCCCATTTGAAACACAACAGAGGCCAGTGGAATAAACAAAATAGAGGGCGGCACCAAATACGCCAAGAAGATGCCTAGGCCTACATTTTTAGCACCAGAAAACCGCAGCCGTTCAATCGCATAGGCTGCAAATACGGAGGCGAGTAATGAAAAGAAAGTGGCAGTGACGGACACCACGACGGTGTTCCACATCCACTGTGGGTACTCGGTTTTAAAAAGTAATTTCTCGATATGTGCCAATGTTGGAGAAATGATCCAGAAAGGATTGCCATCGCGCGACAGTAATTCGTTGTCGGGCTTGAATGTGGTGACACCCATCCAATAAAAAGGAAACAGCAGTACGAATAAAAATGCCAAGAGTGGCAAATAAGTCATGAAGAATTGGCGTGAACGGCTGTCCAAATAGGACATGCCAACGGTATCGCTTTGGTCTTGGCTCATTTGTCATCACCTCCTTGTTGCCATGCACGTCTTTGGAGGCCGAAGTAGCTAAACATGATGGCTGCGAGCAAGAACGGCACCATCGCAATCGAGATCGCTGCGCCTTCGCCAAGCGCACCACCTGAAATAGCGCGCTGGAAAGACAGCGTTGCCATCAAGTGCGTGGCATTCAAAGGCCCACCGCGTGTGATGACATAAATAAGTTGGAAGTCAGTAAAAGTGAACAGCACCGAGAAGGTCATGACCACCGCGATGATGGGCGTGAGCAATGGCAATGTCACGTGGTAGAACTGTTGCCAGGGCGTGGCGCCATCAATCGCTGATGCTTCGTAATACGAAGGCGATATGGTTTGCAAACCGGCTAGCAAAGTAATCGCGACAAAGGGCACACCGCGCCATACGTTGGCTACGATCGTAGAAAACCGTGCATTCCAAGGCTCGCCCAAGAAGTCGATGTAGGTGTCGATGAATCCCATTTTGACCAAGCCCCAACTGATGATGGAGAACTGCGAATCAAAAATCCACCAAAAAGCAATGGCAGACAAAGCGGTGGGAACGATATAGGGCAGCAAAATCACTGCTCTGAAAAATGATTTGAAACGAATATTTTTATTCAATAACAAGGCTAACCAAAGCCCTAAGAAAAACTTGGCAGCACTCGCTATCGTGGTGTAGAACAAGGTGTTGAAAAGCGCTAGCTGGGTGACGCTGTCACCCGCTAGAAAGATATAGTTTTCAAGACCAATCCATTCACCAGGCCGCCCCACTTTGGCATCGGTGAATCCGAGCCAAACGCCCAAACCCAAGGGGTACGTCAGAAACAGCAGCAGCAGCACAGCGGCTGGCAGCATAAAAACCAAGCCGAGCACATTGCGGCTGTTCTGAAGTTTCTCGAGAATGGGTGTCGTCATAGGGGCAGAGGTTTCAGGAATTGTCTTTAGACTTTGTAGTAACGCTCGGCACGCTTTTGCGCGCGCTCTGCCGCTTCTTTCGGAGTCTTGGAGCCGCTTGCAGCTTCGGCCACCATGTTGACAACGATGAAGTCAGCGCCTGCGCCTGCTGATGCATAGCCGAGTTTGCCGGCGTAGCCAGCAGGGCGCATGTTTTTGACGCAATCGCGGTAAGGCGTGTGCTTAGGATCAGACGTCCAAATAGCCGTCTTTTCATACGCTGCCAAAGGCTGAGCGATGTAGCCGCCTGCTGCAGTCAACCATGGATCGAACTGCTCTTTCTCCATCATGAAGCGCAAGAACTCTTTTGCTGCTTGTGGGTACTTGGTGTACTTCATGATCATTTGGTTGAAGAACAAATGCGATTCCGTTGCCACACCGACAGGGCCGATAGGGTAGTTGGCATGGAACACGTCAGAATTGAGTTCACGCACTTTGGGGTCTGGTGAAGTTTTGGTAGCGTAGTAAATCGAGATGCCGTTATTGGTGACACTGATTTGACCGTCCAAGAATGCTTTGTTGTTATTGGGGTCGAGCCAAGACAAAGTGCCAGGAATGAAGGTGGCATACAACTCTTTCGCGTATTCCAAAGCCTTGATGGTCTCTGGACTATCGATCACCACCTTGTTGTCTTTGTCGACCAACTTGCCACCAAATGCCCACATGAGCCAGTTACACCACAAGCCATCGCCCGTAGCGTTGCCAAGTGCAAAGCCGACAGGAGTGCCTTTTTCTTTCAGGGCTTTACACATGCGCAAGAAGCTATCGGTGTCTTTAGGAAAACTATCGATACCTGCGGCTTTGAGCATGCTCTGGCGATAGACCATCATCGCGCCAGCAGCACCTAAAGGCACGCCGATCCATTTTTTGCCATCGGGCTTGAGGTATGTTTGTGCAGCTGGATAAAAGCCACCGTATTTTTTGCCTAAGTACTCGCACAGGTCGGTGACGTCGAGGAGTTTTTCTGGGTACAGATTCGCATCATCGTTGGTCGACAAAATAATGTCTGGACCGGCGCCCGTGTTGGCGGCAACAGCCGCTTTAGGGCGAACGTCTTCCCAACCTTCGTTATCGACGCGCACTTCAATGCCAGTAGCTTCGGTGAATTTCTTCACGTTTGCCATGTAGGCATCGATATCGCCTTGCACGAAACGGCTCCAACGCAAAACGCGCAACTTCGCACCTTTCTCAGGCTTGAGGTTCATCGTCTGGGCTTGAGCCGCAGGGGCAAAGCTCAAAGCCCCGGCGCCAAGCGTCGAGGACGCGGCTGCCACCGTAGCAGTGCTTTCTAAAAAATTTCGTCGATTGAACTTAGTCATGAATAGTCTCCTTTGGATAAATTAAAACGGACTGACAACGGGAAAAAAATTAGGCGGCGAGACGAACACCAGTTTGGGAATCAAACAAATGTGCGCGTGTGAGGTCGGGTATCAAATGAATCGTGCTGTCAACATCGAAATCATGACGCTCCCTGAAAACAGCTGATAACTCAGTAGATCCATGGCGACACGCAACAAAGGTGTCCATGCCGGTGGGTTCCATCACGACTACCCGAGCAGAAATGCCGCCAGAATTGGCAAGCGTTAAGTGTTCAGGGCGTATGCCAAAAACCGCGGGTTGCCCATCTATTCCGCCGGACCCTTGCGGAGCATCCAGCAGTGTTCCATCGGACAACTCGATACGCGCAGTGCCGCCACTGCGACGCACAGTGCACGGCAAGAAATTCATAGCGGGTGAACCGATAAACCCAGCCACAAATTGGTTGGCAGGCATGTCATATAAATTGAGTGGAGAGCCCGTTTGTTCAATACGGCCATCACGCATCACCACAATTTTGTCGCCCATGGTCATCGCTTCGATTTGGTCGTGGGTGACGTAAATAGAAGTGGTTTTGAGGCGCTGGTGCAGTTCTTTGATCTCGCTGCGCATGGCCACACGCAATTTGGCGTCTAGGTTAGAGAGGGGTTCGTCAAATAAGAAAACCTGTGGGTTACGCACAATCGCGCGACCCATCGCAACACGTTGGCGTTGGCCGCCAGACAGTTGACGGGGATAGCGTTCAAGTAGTGGATCAAGAGCCAAAATTTCTGCAGCGCGGCGTACCTTGGTTTCTATATCGGTTTTGCTTTCTTTGGCTAGTTCAAGGGAGAAAGCCATGTTTTGGCGCACTGTCATGTGTGGATACAGCGCATAGTTTTGAAACACCATGGCGATGTCCCGCTCTTTGGGGGGTAGATCGTTGACGCGCTTGTCACCAATACGAATTTCACCTGAACTAATTTGTTCTAAACCAGCGATCATACGCAAAAGCGTGGATTTACCGCAACCAGAGGGACCGACTAGAACGGTGAATGACCCGTCTTGGATATCAATGTCTACACCGTGAAGAATGGGTACTTCACCAAAATTCTTTTTAACCGATGCAATCGTGACGCTAGCCATGTATAGATTTCCTGCTGCTGATATTTCGTTGCGCAGTATCACACGCTAATGGTCATATCAATACTATGTTTTACCCCCATGTGCGTCACAAATGCAACTATATGGTTCGTAACTTGGGGGTATAGTGTTTGCAAGTCGCTTACTTTTTGATACATGACGCAACTCTTTGGCGACAGTTCTAAAAACCGAAAAATCGGTATTGCACTCGTCACTCTCACCACTTTGATGTTTGCCAGCTTGGATACCAGCGCCAAGTGGTTGGTTTTATCCTTGCCCGTTTTGCAAGTGGTGTGGATGCGATTTTTCTCCCAAGTGCTATTCACTGCCGCTGTATTTGCCCCCACGATGGGATGGGGCATGTTTCGCGTAGTCAACCTGAAACTCCAATGCCTTCGTGGTCTTATCTTGGCGTTGATGACCGCCCTGAATTTTCTAGCGCTGCAATACCTGCAACTAGCTGAAACAGGCGCCATTCAATTTTCTGTGCCTATCTTGATTGCGGTTTTATCGTCTTGGTGGCTCAAAGAAAAGCTTGATGTTGCAAGTTGGATTGCCATTTGGGTGGGGTTTGCTGGCGTACTGGTCATCATTCGGCCTGGCAGCCACGCTTTTCATCCTGCTATTTTCTTGAGTGTGATGAACGCTTTTTTGTATGCGGGGTTCAATATGCTGACACGCCGCTTGGCAGCTAGTGAAAATCCAGTGTCTACCCAATTGTTCTCTGCGGCTGTTTCTGCCGTCGTTTTGGCTCCGTTTGCATGGTCCCAATGGCAAACACCCGAGGGCGTGTTGACTTGGGTCATTATTGGCTTGATAGGTGTTTTTGCAGGCTTGGGCCATTTATCCGTCGCATCAGCCCATCGTTATGCCTCAGCTGCCTTCCTAGGTCCTTTTTTATACCAACAAATTTTGTATATGACCTTAGGTGGTTGGTTAGTTTTTGGTCAGACACCAGACCATGCGGTTGCTTTAGGTGCTGTGATCGTGGTTGCCAGTGGCATGTTTTTGCTATGGCGAGAAATGCGCACCAAGGTATCATCAGTGTTATGAAAGTTGTTGTGATTGCTAACCCCAAAGGGGGCTCCGGTAAATCTACTTTATCTACGAATATTGCGGGTTATTTCGCGAGTTGCGGGCATCAAGTGATGCTTGGAGACGCGGATGTGCAACGGTCGGCTAAATTTTGGGTGACGCAACGCCCTGAGACATTGCCCAAAATTTCTACATGGGAATACGAAGCTGACTTAATTTATACCGCCAAGCCTTATAAAGATACCACCCACGTCGTCATTGACACTCCTGGCGGCCTGACTGGTTGGCGCATGCAAGAGGTCATAGGCAGAGCCGACAAAATCATTGTTCCCATCATGCCAAGCATGTTTGATATGCAAGCTACCCATGCATTCATTGTCAAGTTGTTGCAACTCAAACGTGCCCATACCACTCATGTAGCCGTAGTAGGTAACCGTGTCGATTCACGAACTGTTGCCGCAGCCAATCTTAAAAAATTCATGGATTCACTCAACGTTCCTGTCTTGACTTACATACGTGATACGCAGTACTACGTGCACATGGCGGCCCACGGCCTGTCTATGTTCGACATATCAGCTTCTAAAGTGCAGCGCGACCTCGATCAATGGCAACCTATTTGCCAATGGTTAGACGCTGACTAGTTATCAACTTTCCATAATTTAAATACGTAGGAGATACGCATGGTTGCCATCAGTCAACGCGCACAGGGGTTAGGCACAGAAAACGCTTTCGTCGTATTGGCTGAAGTCAATCAATTGATCCGTGAAGGGCGCGACATCATTTCGTTTTGTATCGGCCAGCCAGACTTTCCAACGCCAACCAATATCCAAGACGCAGGTGTAAAAGCGATTCGCGAAGGCAAACATGGTTACACAGCATCTGCTGGTATTCCTGAATTAAGACAGGCAGCAGCAGACTATTTGAACCGCACGCGTACTGGAATCAAGGTCGACCCCAATGATGTCGTCGTCGCTGCTGGAGCCAAGCCATTTATTGGTTACTCCATCTTGTCCGTAACAGACTTTGGTGCGGGCGATGAAGTGATTTATCCCGTTCCAGGGTTTCCGATTTATGAGTCTCAAATCAAAGCCAATGGGGCAGTGGGCGTACCTATCTTTTTGCGTGAAGACCGTAACTTTGGCTTTGACCCACAAGAGCTAGCCGACAAAATCACACCGCGTACCAAGTTGTTGATTTTGAATTCACCGCACAACCCAACGGGCGGCATCATTCCACGTAAAGACTTGGAGGCCATTGCAGAGATCTTGCGTAAGCATCCGCAAATTTGGATATTTGCAGATGAAATCTATGGGCAACTGGTGTATGACGGCGCATTCGAATCCATCGCCTCTCTACCTGGGATGCAAGAGCGCACCATCATCTCTGATGGTTGCTCCAAAACATGGGCGATGACAGGTTGGCGTTTGGGATTTGCTGCCAACAAAAAACTCGCACCATTTTTCACAAACTGGATTACCAACACCGAGTCATGTGCCTCGCACATCACGCAATGGGCAGGGGTAGAAGCATTGAATGGTCCACAGACCGATGCCCAACGCATGCACGACATATTTCACAAACGTCGTGATTTGATCGTAGGTTTGCTAAATGGCGTGCCTGGCATCACTTGCAAATCACCTGGCGGTGCTTTTTATGCATGGCCCAATGTGACCGAGGCCTGCAAGTTGACGAAGTGCGCAGATTCAGAAGAGTTTCGCAAGCGCCTGCTCAATGAGGCAGGCGTTGCAGTGTTGGCCGATATCCATTTCGGACCCCGTGTGCCCAATGAAGGTCAGCATATTCGCTTTAGCTATGCGGCTTCAGATGAAGCCATCACGGCAGGTATTGCGCGAGTGGCTGAATTCATTCGGAAAAATTCTTAAAGAATTTAGCGACAGTTGCTTACCAACTGTCGTCGCCACCTGACGATCCGCTGTCGCCCCAAGAGTCGCCACCGCTGCCTGAGTCAAAGCTTCCGAGGTCAGGTTGGGCGGGACTGTCAAAAGGCACATAGCCTCCAGATTGCGCTGGGGCAGCGTTGGCATGACCAGCACCGTGGTCACCTTCCATCGCTTTCGATAAGGCGTATCCAGCAGCAACGCCAGCCAATCCACCAATGACGGCACCACCCATGCCAGAACCCATTCCACCAGTTGGTGCAGGACCGTAGGGCTGTTGCTGAGGCGCACCCGGTGCGTACTGCTGACCAAAACCTCTTTGTGCCACTGGCGACCCATCAGGATTGGTTTGTGGATACGTAGGCGCGTAGTTCGCAGCGGGTGGCGCTGGACGCATGATGCGAATGATCAACGCCAATGCCACCAGACCAGCAATGCCAATCCACACATAGTTCAAATTGATTCCGCCGCTTTGGGCGGGTGCGGGCGATTGGGATTGCGCGGTTGCCACACTGTGTTGCGCAGTTGGCGTTTTGTTTTGCAATTGACTGACTTTGTCAAATACAACATTGAATTTTTCAGGGCTACTGGCAAATTTGAGAGTTGGGTCAATTTCTTTGGCTTTGAGCAATTCTTGGTGGGCTTGCGCATAGTGTTCTTGACGCGCAAGTACTTGTCCCAATTCGTAATGCGCTTTGGCACTTTGTGGTTTTTCTGCAATCACTTCCCGAAGCATGCTTTCAGCTTTGGCAAGATTGCCCGCTTGCATTTCTGACTCAATATCTTTTGGCGATGGCAGTGCTAAAGCCAGGCACGTAGTGAAAGCCAATATCCACGTGAGGAATAGTTTGGTGAGGAGTCGTGAATTGATCATGCTAGTAATTCCTATTGAAGGTTGCATTAGTCTGATCTTATTTGATTATCTTTAATGACTTTGGCATATTTCGCAAATTGTTGTTGTGTGCGTGTGGCTAATTCCTCTGGAGATGTTCCTAAAGGAGCCAATCCAAGTGTTTCATAACGTTCGCGTAACTCTGGATCAGCCAAAGCTTTGACAATTTCACGATTCAAGCGCGTCACTATGTCTTTGGGCGTTCCAGGTGGTGCTGTTACCAAAAACCAAGTGCTGAATTCAAATCCAGGTGCGCCAGATTCAGAAATAGTCGGCACATCCGGAAATTGCGGGTGTCTTTGTTTCATAGATACGCCCATGATGCGTAACTTGCCACCTTTGACTAAGCCTGCAACCGTGGCGATACCTTGCATGGTGACAGGCACTTGGCCTGATGCAACGTCTTGCGCTGCTTGGCTAGCACCTTTGTAGGGAATATGTTTCATCACCGTATTGGTTTGCGAGTTGAACATCGCAAAACCGATATGTTGGGGGCTTCCGTTGCCACCAGATGCATAGGCAACGCTGTCTGGCGCTTTCTTGGCTGCGGCAATTAAATCGGCAGTGGTTTTGTAAGGTGAATCGGGTGGCACCGCCAAACAAAATTCAACCGTAGCCACCAACGATACAAAAGTAAAGTCTTTGAGCGGGTTATACGGCGTGTTGGGGTTGAGGTTGGGCACCATGGTGACCACGCTGTCGTTGAAACCTCCAATGGTGTAACCATCTGGTGCCGCTTTGGCTAATTTATCGGCGCCAATGATGCCAGCTGCGCCGGTGATGTTTTCAATCACGATGGATTGCCCCATATTGGCAGACATTTTTTGTGCCAACAGCCTGGCCGCGACATCGACAGCACTGCCAACAGCCAAAGGCAAGATCATGCGAATAGGTTTATTGGGGTAACCCGATGGCGCTTGTGCCTGCGCCTGCGAAGCGAAGGTGATGCCCACAGCTACGATGAGGCTTATCAAAAATTTGGTGTGTTTCATAGTCAATTCGTTACAGAGTTTTGTATTTCAGGTAAGCTCGTTTTGCGTTTGAAGCGTGCGGCTCAGGCCAGAGGTGTGATACCTAATTCCGTAGCTAATCCTTGCAATTGTTTAGCCAATGCTTCTGGAATTGGAATACCGTCACGCGCATAGTCAATGCGTTTTTGGTGCGATTGCTCGCCAGGTAGCCAAATGCGGTCTACCCCTTTGATGCGCTCGCTGTTGCGCATTTCTTGAATGACCGAATCCATGCGCTCTTTAAATTCCTTCACCTCACCAAATGCATCGGGGTCAATCACCATGATGGCTTGCCCTGTGTTGGTAGGTGTGCTGGCATCATGGTTGAAGTCCACCACGTCTTTGCCTAAAGCGGCTCCATTGAGGGTGCCGGCCAACATGCCAATGATCAAAGCCAGGCCATAGCCTTTGTAGCCACCAATCGGTAACAACAAACCGTCATCCGCATGCTGGGGGTCTAGTAGCGGCGTTCCGTCACGGTTGATCATCCAGCCTTCTGGCATCATCTCGCCGCGTTGGCGTTTGGCTTTTACTTTGCCGTACGAAGTGACTGTGGTGGCCATATCCAAAATGACCGGCGCTTCGTGCATCGCGGGTATGGCGCAAGCGATGGGGTTGGTGGAGAGCAACATGCTCAATCCCCCCCAAGGTGGTAGGTGGTTTGCGTTACCCACTGCGAAGTACAAACCAATCATGTCGTGCGCTAGTGGCATACGTGCATACAAAGAAGCAGGGCCTGCATGGTTGGAATGCACAGATCCAACCCATGCAACACCAGCAGTTTTGGCTTTTTTGATGGCAAGTTCGGTAGCTTGCTTCATCACCAAATGGCCCATGCCGTTGTCGCCATCGATCAAAGCCATCGCAGCTTTTTCTTTGACGACGCGGATATTGGGCTTGAGATTAACGCCACCACCTTTGAATCGGGTGATGTAGGGCACCATGCGGATTACCCCGTGCCCATCAGAGCCTTGTAAATCGGCTTCGGCCATCAACGCACCCATGGTGCGCGCATCTGCTTCTGGCAGGCCAGTTTTGAGGAAAGCCTCGTAAATAAATTTTTCAAGTTTGTCTTGGCTAACGCGAAGGGTAACGGTCATGTCTTGGCCTTTGAATATGTTCTAGGGGGATCATACGAAAATCGAGTTCGATTAATCAACTTGTCATACCATCTTGTCATACTTTCCTCCAAAGTTAATACGTAAATTTCATAATGCGACATCACCTTCTTTGCTTGACTTTGCTTGTTTGCACATCATCTTTTGCTGCGCGTCCCTTTATGACCGATGATGCGCGATTGGCTACGGCTGGAAGTTGCCAGCTAGAGAGTTGGACACGCATTTACAAAGATAGCAATGAAAAATGGGCCCTTCCTGCTTGCAACCCTACTGGCAATTTTGAAATCACAGCTGGTGGCGGCCATATTAAAAATACGGGACAAGTGGCCACAAATGACTATGTGTTGCAAGGCAAATCGTTGTACCGCGAGTTAAAAACTAACGATTACGGATGGGGATTGGCTGTTGGCCAGATTAACCACCCAAGTACAACAGCCGGCCCTAACAGCTTGGGTAATACCTATGCCTACATTCCATTGTCTGTATCCACTCTGAATGACAAAGTCGTCTACCACACCAACCTTGGATGGCTTCGTGATAAAGCCAAAAATGAAAACCGCATGACTTACGGCTTTGGTGCAGAAATTCAAACCAGCAGTCGATTCATTTTCATCGCTGAAACTTTTGGGGACAACAAGGCTAAGCCTTATTGGCAAACTGGAGGGCGATACTCCCTCATACCCAACTTGTTACAAATTGACACGACGATTGGCCAACAATTCAATGGCATAACAAATACGCGATGGATTTCTTTTGGTCTGCGCTACATTCCAGATTCAATTTTTTAATATCCACCATTTAGTTTGTAAAACTCATGACTTACCCGTTACCTGCAGCACCTATCTCCAACGCACCCATCCAAGCGGATGCGATGGCGCGTTTAGGTGAACTTATCACCACCCATATCCAAGACAAACGTTACCCAGGCGCGCAAATTGCGCTCGCCTACAAAGGCAGTTTGGTGTGGGAGCAAAGTTTTGGACAAGCCCGTGTGGGCCAAGGCCAAGAGGCCGATACAAAAGCGGTGACCGCTGATAACCAGTCTTTGTGGTTGTTGTACTCGAACACCAAAGTCATCATGGCAACTTTGCTTTGGAAGTTGCACGAGCAAGGCAAGCTGCGTTTCACGGATCGGGTGGCCGACTACCTGCCAGAGTTTGCGAAAAACGGTAAAGAAGCGATCACGCTGTTTCAAGTAATCACCCACCAAGGCGGGTTTCCAGATGGCGATGTGCCCAGCACCACTTGGAATGACCACGCAAAAGTGCGACAAGCCGTATGCGACTTCAACTTGCAGTGGGCACCTGGTGCGCGCATCAGCTACCACGGACTTAGCGCCCACTGGGTGTTGGCGATGGTGGTGGAAGCCTTGACAGGTAAAGATTTCAGAGACGTTCTTCGTACTGAGGTGCTCGAGCCTTTGGGATTGGCAAACGATTTGTTCGTTGGGTTACCCGCATCTGAAACTTCGCGCATGACTTTTCTTTACGAGCCTGATGCCAAGTCTCCAAATGGTTTGCGCTTACGTGAAGAAAGTACCAGCAGGGTATGGCAAGAAGCTGGTGTTCCTGGCGGTGGCGCTTATGGCACTGCAAGAGGCATGGCGGCTTTGTACCAAATGATGTTGCAAGGTGGCACGCTCAATGGTGTGCGTTTGCTATCACCTAGAACACTGGCATATGCCATCCAAAATTACACCGCAGACCGTGTGGATGAATTTATGGGTATCCCTATGCACCGTGGTTTAGGTCCGCATTTGCGTGGAACCACCATCGGCGTTCGTGGCTTAGGTTCTTTGGCCAAGCCTGACTCTTTTGGTCATGGTGGAGTAGGTACCAGTTATTGCTGGGCTGATCCGCAAAGTGGTTTGTCATTTGCCTACATCACCAATGCGCGTGTGCCAGACCCTTGGCATTCGGTGCGTTTGGACCAAGTCTCTAACTTGATTCACGCATCTATTACGCAATAGTGGTGTTTTTAAACTGAGGCTCTGCCAGGCCTTTCACGCCAGGCTGCAAAGCAAAAACTCTTCCTGCGTAGGGGTCTTCTTCATCAGTGATGTCTGGTCGACTTAATGAGGTTACGAACAAGGTGTCTAAGTTGTCTCCACCAAAAGCGCACATGCCAGGCTTGGTAGTGGGCACTGAAATTGATCGATCTAACTTTCCTTGTGGTGTGAAACGAGATACTAAACCTGCATCTGTCGCACAAACCCAGTAGCAACCATCTGCGTCTACTGCCGCACCATCAGGGCGACCAAGATGCTGGTGCATATCAACAAATACACGTTGGTTGTACGGCGCACCCGTATCAACGTCGTAGTCAAACGCCCACACGGTTTGTCGACTGGCATACGTGTCTGCCAAATACATGGTGCATCCATCTGGGCTGAAAGCGAGACCGTTGGGAACAATCAAATCACCCACCAAGGGTGTCAGTTGTTTATCGTTTCCAAATCGGTACAAAGATCCAACGCTTTTACCCGCCTTGGTATCGTTGAACATGGTGCCCGATAAAAATCTGCCTTGCCTGTCGCAACGTCCATCGTTGAAACGCATGGGTTGTGTAGGGTGTTCTACATCAGCGAGCTTTTCATGTGTGGAAGCGCCGTTAGATTGAAGTTGCACCAGATAAATCCCCGTCTCCATGGCGACTATCCATCCGCCAGTGGCGCACATTGCCATCGAACCCGCCATTTCTGGCATTTGCCATTGGCTCAATTCATCAAAAGAAGCTTGCCAACGATAGATCTTGCCAGCAGGAATATCTACCCAATACAAAGCGGATTCTTGTGCGACCCAGACAGGGCTCTCTCCAGTTTGGCAGCGGGCTTCAGAGATAAGCGAGTAATTTGTTGTCACGATGCGATGTTAATGCGTGTCAAAATCATTTGCGGATCAATAAATATTCGGAGCAATAGCAAGATGAGCGAGCAACAACCCAGAAAATATATTCGTCGTGTCGTCACAGGCCATGATGCACAAGGCCGATCGATCTTCACAGAAGACCAACTGGCACCATCGGTTCACAACAATCCTAAAAGAGTGGGGTACCACCTGACGCAGTTATGGATGACGGACCAAACCCCTGCATTCGTTGGAAACGAGCCAGATCCGACTTTTCGCCCTTTGAAACTCGAGCCCCCTAAAAACGGAACCGTGGTGCGCATCATTGAATTTGGACCAGAGGGTGAGTGGCTAGAAAAAATTGATACCCAAGACACCAAAATTGCCTGGGGTGCAATGGGAACCCAAACCGCATCCACCAACCAAACTGGCGATGCTAAACACCCCTTTATGCACCGCACCGAATCAGTCGACTACGCCTTGGTATTGGAAGGCGAGATCACCATCGTGCTCGACAACGAAGAAGTCTTGCTGAAAACCGGTGACTTCCTCGTAGAGCGCGGTACCAACCATGCATGGGCTAACCGTTCAGGAAAGATGTGCCGCATGCTGTTTGTGTTGATCGATGGAAAGTTCGATCCTGAAATTTCCAAGCACTTTGATCAATAAGTTTTGTAAGGCAAAAACTTGCCTGACAAAACTACATTGACGCGATCGCCTTTGGGGTCTGGTTCACGCACGATGTCCATGCTGAAGTCGATCGCACTCATGATGCCGTCACCAAACTCTTCGTGAATCAGCTCTTTGATGGTGGTGCCATACACACTGACGATTTCATACCAACGGTAAATCAATGGATCGGTAGGAACTTGTGTGGGTAGAGAGCCCTTGTAAGGAACTACGCACAACCACTTTTGTTCTTCAGCAGTCAATCCAAAAATCTTTCCAATAATTTTTGCTTGTGCTGGTGTAGCGGTCATTTGGCCAAGGCATAAGGCAGTTGTCCATTCTTTGGAATGGCCTACTTTTTTGGCAATATCTTCCCACTTGAGGCCTTTTGAGACCTTGGTTGAAATGATTTTTTCAGTAACGGCTAATCGGTTCATAAAAACTCCTGTTTAGTGTGAAATTGAAAGTCCGTGGCCGACTAAAAAATCCACGATGTGGTTTCTTAAGTCGTAATAGCCATCTAAATGGTGCAGGTCTGCGCGTTTGCGCTGAGCGGGTAGGGGGTTCATTACCACTTCAGCGATGCCCCCTGGTGTGTAACCAGTTGGGTCTTCTGTAGCGTTGCGCATCAAAATAATTTTGTCTGCTAACAAAATAGCTTCGTCTACATCGTGTGTGATCATGAAGACGGTTTGTTGCGTCGCTTTAACGATTTGGATCAATTCGTCTTGAATGGTGCCGCGGGTCAAAGCGTCTAGCGCACCAAACGGCTCGTCGAGCAAAAGCATCTTTGGTTGAATGGCGAAGGCACGCGCAATGCCCACGCGTTGCTTCATGCCACCTGACAATTCAGATGGTTTTTTCTCAATGGCGTGCGACAAACCCACCATACCCACAAATTTTTCAACTTGCGCAGTCACTTCTGCTTTGGACCAATCTGGCCACTTCGATTGCACCGCAAATGCAATATTGCTACGCACCGATAACCAAGGCATTAATGCATGGCTTTGAAATACGACGCCACGCTCCAAGCTTGGGCCTACTACTTCGCGCCCATCCATGATCACCACACCTGAAGATGCCTCATCTAAACCCGCCAGCACATTCAAAATAGTGGTCTTACCGCAGCCGGAGTGTCCAATGATGCAGACAAATTCTCCGCGGGCGATACCAAAATCAACATCAGCAAAAACTGGATTGCTAGGGTTGAATGATTTGGATAACCCTTCGACTGTTAGAAAGTCACTCGACATACGTCACCCATCTCTGAAACTTGGCGAACATCAAATCCAGCAGCATGCCGACTAAGCCAATCAGAACAATCGCAAAAATCACATTGGTCAGCGATAGGTTGTTCCATTCATTCCATACAAAGTAACCAATGCCCGTGCCGCCCACCAGCATTTCAGCTGCAACGATGACTAGCCACGCAATACCCATGCTGATGCGCATTCCCGTCACTATCGTGGGTGCGGCTGCGGGCAAGATCACCAGAAATGCTTTGCGTAAAGGGCTCACCTCTAGCGTCTTAGCCACATTCAGCCATTCACGCTTCACAGTTGATACGCCAAATGCGGTGTTCAAGAGCATCGGCCATACCGAGCAAATGAAGATGACAAATACACCTGATATGGATGAATCTTTGATGGTGTAGAGCGCCAAGGGCATCCAAGCGAGAGGACTGATGGGCTTCAGTATCTGAATAAATGGATCGCAAGATTTGTATAAAAGTGGACTCATGCCAATCACAAACCCAAAAGGTACCGCTACTGCACAGGCCAGCAAAAAACCAAGCGCCACACGCACCAAAGAGTGACCCAGTTGAATCGCAATACCTTTGTCATTGGGTCCGTTGTCATAAAAAGGGTCTGACAACTGGTGTGCAAATGTGGTCAGCATTTGTGAGGGTGTCGGAAAACCTGTGGTTTTTTGGCTGCCCACGTCTTTGCCCATCATCTTTTGGTATTCAATTTGCTCAGCCGTCATACCTGCCACATTGACCGAAACTGACTTAGTCGGCAGGGTAGCGATATGCCACACCAACACAAATACCGTGAATACGAGCAGCGAAACAATGCCCGCCTTGAGTTGCAATGATTTCATTGCGATCACGTCATTTTGTTGATGGCAAAACTCTTGACGTAATCATCAGGCTTAGCAGGATCAAATTCTTTGCCCATGACTTTGAACTTCTTGTACGCACCCTCTGGTGGTTTGAAGCCGGCTTCTGCCATGTGCTTTTTGGCGTCCGTCAACAAAAATACTTTTTCTGCGATCTGCTTGTAGTTCACATCGCCCTTGATGTATCCCCAACGCTTCATTTGGGTCAACATCCACACGGCCATGCTCTGCCATGGAACGGGGTCAAAGTTGGCACGGTCAGGTACGTTTTTGATTCCACCTAAACCGTCAGCAAATTTGCCTGTTAAAACTTGTGCCAAAACCGTTTCAGGTTGGTTCAGATACTGGGTAGGCGCAATGATTTTGGCGATCAATTCGCGGTCTTTGGGCTGACTCGCCATATAGCTAGCCGTCAAAATGGCGCGATAGAGCGCAGCAAAGGTGTTTGGATTTTGTTTGATGAATTCATCGCTCACGCCAAATGCACAACAAGGGTGTCCATCCCAAATTTCTTTAGAAAGGATGTGGATAAAACCTATCTCGTCGTACACAGCGCGTTGGTTAAACGGATCAGGTCCTAAAAATCCGTCAATATTGCCTGCGCGTAAGTTGGCCACCATTTCAGGTGGTGGGGTAACGCGTATTTGTACATCGGTATCTGGATTGACACCGTTTTCTGCCAAGTAGTAGCGCAATAAGAAGTTGTGCATGCTGTACTCAAATGGCACAGCGAACTTAAATCCCTTCCATTGTTTAGGGTCGCGCTTATCCTTGTGCTTGACGTGCAAGGTAATCGCTTGGCCGTTGGTGTTTTGAATGCTGGCCACGTTCATGCCCACTTGGTTGCTGCCTAAGCCCATCGTCATCGCAATAGGCATGGGAGACAAAAAGTGGCTGGCGTCATGCTCTTTGTTGATCATCTTGTCGCGAATCAAGGCCCAACCGGCTGTTTTGTTGAGCTGAACGTTTAATCCTTCTTTGCGATAAAACCCGAGTGGGTCAGCCATGATCAGAGGACTGGCACAGGTAATGGCGATGAAGCCTATTTTTAAATCTTTCTTTTCTAGCGGGCCTTTGTCTTGGGCCATAGCTTGCAGCGCACCCAAAGGCATCATGGAAGCAATAGCAGCTCTAGCTGTGTTCGCGCCAACAGCTCTTAAGAAATTTCTACGAACTGCGTCAACCGGAAAGAGGGCTTTGACAAATGCGGCTTCCATAAAGTTGCGTGAGGTGTCTTCTACGCTCAAAGCAGCTTGCGCGTTGTGATCCTCAGGGCTGTGCGCTTGACCACACGCGCAATGCAACATCAGAGGTTTATCGGCGTCGTATGCGTCGTGTGTGGAGGCTTGATTCTGAATCAGGCTAGACAGGTCTTTTTTCATGGAACATCCTCAATAGAAATGGGCTCCACCATTTCAGCAAGGTGCATGCCATCGAGTCTGTGCCTAATTTGCTTTAAATTGGTGCCTGGCTAGATAAAAATGCAAGTGCATGGTGCATTTTTTAAGAATGTTCCATCCAAGTGCATAGCCTAATGGTCATATGAAAAACAGAAATTCTGCTCAAAGCGGTTTGCTATTTCACATGTAAGTGAATGGGCTTGAAGCCTTCAAGTTCAAAACGCAAGTCATCTCCCTTGTTGGGAAACTTGGAAGTAACTAATGAGCCCAGCATCGCGATATCGCCTTTCTTTAAATAGGTGCCGCGGTCATTGGCTTCGTTGGCTAACCAAGCAATAGCGTTGAGAGGATGTCCCATCAAATCATGTGTATAGCCGAGACCCACCGATGCGCCATTGATGAATGCTTCGCCTTTTAATTCGCCCAGCGCGTCATCGGCCTTGGGTGTTGCTGACATATTTGGCCAAATCTGAGAGAAGGGTATCCACTCGCCCAACACAGCGCCTTCGTTCCAGGTGTTGTCTGCCAAAAGCTGCATGCCCTGTCCACCCAATTGGGTGTAATCCGCCTGTCTGTCATCGGCGACTTCAAATGCAGATGTCACAGCGCTAACAGCAGAAGCAACAGATTGCCCTGTATGCCGCGTGCCTGAAGGCAAGAGGTTGCTGCCGATTTGAATGGCAATTTCAAATTCAATCAGTAAACGGCCATACCCTTTGGTAGTGACATCTGCAGGTGCATGCAACACTTGTTTACGGTGCAATCTACCGGCTGTAGGAGCATCGAGCCCTACCATCTTTTGCATAGCGGGGGTGGCTAAAGCAATCTTCCAACCAACGATATCGCCACATTGCTGTGCTTTGATCCGGACAAATTCGTTTTGCACTGCAACGGCTTGTCTCGCATTTGACAAAGTCAAATCTTTTGGAAGCGCTTTGAATGGAATCTTGTTGGCATGTTGATGCACGAGCCATTTGGCTATGTTGAAGGCATTGAAACTTTGCATATCGAGGCATCCCGTATCAGGTGAATAAAGTTTGTATAGGTTTTAAAGCATAACTGCATATCTCCGTATGTGTACCATGTGGTTATCCCTTGCTACCTAGTAACTTCTCACTCATGAAACCCCAGACCGATGTCCTCGTTATAGGCGGTGGCAATGCGGCGTTATGCGCAGCACTTGTGGCTGCAGAGGCAGGCGCCTCTGTGCGAATACTGGAATCTTCTCCGAAGGCTTGGCGTGGCGGCAATTCATCGCATACACGCAATGTGCGATGCATGCACGACGCCCCACAAGATGTGTTGGTCGAGGCCTACTCTGAGGAAGAGTACTGGCAAGATTTGCTCAAAGTCACTGGTGGTCAAACTAACGAGTATTTGGCGCGTTTGGTCATTCGTTCATCCGCCACATTTCGTACGTGGATGCATAAGCACGGGGTTCGCTTTCAGCCATCTCTGTCAGGCGCCTTGCATACTGCGCGTACCAATGCTTTTTTTATGGGTGGCGGTAAGGCGCTGGTCAATGCCTACTACCTCAGTGCTGAGCGCCACGGCATTAACGTCGACTACAACGCCCGCGTGAGTGAACTCAAACTCGTTGATGGTCGTTTTGAAGCGGCACGCGTCATACACACCCATGCAAATGGTGAAACCCAAGAAGAGTGGGTGCATGCCAAAACATGCATATTGGCTTGTGGTGGCTTCGAGTCCAACCGCGAATGGTTGCGCGAAGCGTGGGGGCAGAACGCTTGGGGAGAATGGTCAGCAGATAACTTCTTGATTCGCGGTTCACGCTACAACCAAGGTGAGATGTTGAAGTTTTTGATGGGGCAGGGGGCAGACATTATTGGTGACCCCACCCAAGCGCACATGGTGGCGATCGATGCCAGAGCCCCGTTGTATGACGGTGGTATTTGCACGAGGCTTGACTCTGTCTCTTTAGGTGTTGTCGTCAACCAAAATGCCGAGCGTTTTTATGATGAAGGCGAAGATTTTTGGCCTAAACGCTATGCGATTTGGGGCCGACTGGTTGCACAACAACCGCAACAAATTGGCTATTCCATTATTGACAGCAAAGCTATTGGCCGGTTCATGCCGCCAGTGTTTGAAGCCATCGTGGCCAACACCTTGCCTGAATTGGCGGCAAAGTTAGAACTCAACGTAGAGAAATTCATGCAGACTATGGATGCCTTCAATGCATCGTGTGTGCCTGGTGACTTTAACCACACAGTTTTAGACAACTGCCACACCGAGGGGGTGCAGCCTGCGAAGACCCATTGGGCACGCACCATCGATGTCGCGCCTTTTTATGCCTATCCCTTGCGCCCAGGCGTCACCTTTACCTACCTGGGTCTTAAAACAGATGAAACAACTGCGGTTCATTTTGCTGGAGTACCCAGCCCTAATTTATTTGCTGCTGGTGAAATCATGGCCGGTAATGTATTGGGCAAGGGTTACACAGCGGGCGTTGGTATGACTATCGGTACGTTTTTTGGACGTCAGGCCGGTGCCTATGCAGCCAAAGCAGCACAAGAAGCGGGGGCGCTCGCATGAGTAATCTTCTAGCCCTCACAGAACAAGCCAAAGCCTTGGCCAGAGGCGAAGGATTGAACGCTGAACAAGAAGTCGCGCGGCAAATGCAAGTGTGCAATGCCTGTCGTTATTGCGAAAGCTTTTGCGCAACGTTTTCGGCTATGACGCGCCGTCTCTCATTTGCCGATGCTGACATCCATTACCTTGCCAATCTCTGCCACAACTGCGGTGCATGTCTACATGCATGCCAATATGCGCCACCACATGACTTCGGCATCAACGTGCCGCGTGCCATGGCACGTGTGCGGTTAGAGACTTACACGCGTTATGCATGGCCTGCTGCTTTTGGCAAGCTCTACGCTGCCAATGGACTCTGGGTTGCCTTGTGCTTGGCCTTTGGCCTAACTGTTTTTCTGTGTCTGGCTTTGAGCCGCAATGGAAGCTTGTTTGGTTCCGTTGCTGACAACAATTTCTACAACATATTTCCGCACGGCTTGTTGGTGAATTTGTTTTTGCCAGTGTTTGCTTTTGTAGTGCTTTCACTGGGGCTGGGTGTGCGTCGCTTTTGGCGCGACGTGACTCCTGCAACTGGGCGGCAAGAACCCAATTTAGACGCTACATCTGTTGCAGTATGGGACGCTTTACGTTTGAAAAATTTAGATGGCGGCCATGGAGAAGGTTGCCATAACGAAGATGAAAACTGGACCGATGCGCGACGCAAAGCGCACCATCTCACTTTTTATGGCTTCATGCTGTGTTTTTTAGCAACTTCGGTGGCTACGCTCTACCACTATGTGTTTGGTTGGGTAGCGCCTTACGACTTCAGCAGTCTTCCCAAACTATTTGGTGTCACGGGTGGACTATTCTTAGGAGTAGGCACTATGTGGTTAGGCTGGTTGCATCTTCGACGCCACCCAGACCATGGTGATAAGGCGCAAAGGCCAATGGATTTAGGTTTTATTGCTTTGCTGTGGTTGACCGCATGGAGTGGTTTGCTTCTGGTAATGGTTAAAGCCAGTCCTTATTTGCCTTTGGTGCTCGCAGTCCATTTAGGCGTAGTGATGGCTCTTTTTCTAACTCTTCCGTATGGAAAGTTTGCCCACGGTATTTTCAGAATGGCGGCCTTGTTACGCCACCATGTTGAAAAGAGATTGCCCTACAACCTGGGACTTGCGGGCGAATAGCGGCGTTTGCTTTGGTTTTCTTGATGTAGCGCAAATCTTTCCCATGCGCTTTCGGTCATATTCGGTACTGAAATTACTAACCACTTATGACACCCTCTTCACAGTTGCTGCAAAGCTTTGACGTTCCAGGACCACGCTACACCTCTTACCCCACGGCAGACAGGTTTGTAGAGGCTTTTGCTGAGCGCGAATATCTTCAAGCCCTTCAACTTCGTAGGCACAGTGCACGATCGCATGCATTTCCCCTGTCTGTTTATGTGCACATTCCATTTTGTGAGTCACTGTGCTACTACTGTGCTTGCAACAAAATCATTACTGGTAAATATGAGCGCGCTGAGCAGTATCTAAAGAGTCTGCAAACCGAAGTGGAATTGCTCCTTCCACATTTGGGTACGGGAAATGTGGTTTCCCAACTCCACCTAGGTGGTGGAACGCCAACCTTTTTACGAGATCCAGAGTTGCGGTCTTTGATGGAAATACTTGGTAAGGCGTTTCAATGGAAGTCAGATGGTGAATATTCTGTCGAAGTAGACCCTCGCACGGTCGATGCACAAAGACTTAAAACCCTGCGAGAGTTAGGTTTCAACCGCCTGTCTTTAGGCGTTCAAGACTTTGACAAGCAGGTGCAAATAGCGGTGCATCGTGAGCAAACAGTGCAACAAGTGCAGGACCTCATGCTGGCGGCACGTGGCATGGGATTTAAGTCTGTCAACCTTGACTTGATATATGGACTACCGAAGCAAACCACGCAATCCTGGACGCAAACACTGCACAGTGTTGCCCAACTTCGGCCTGAGCGCATTGCTTTGTATGCCTATGCGCATTTACCAGCCAGGTTCAAACCACAACGCCACATCAACGCTAGCGAATTGCCAATGGCCGAGGCGAAAACTGCCATGTTGTCGCAGGCGATTGATGTTTTGCAGTCTGAAGGCTATGTGTATATCGGCATGGACCATTTCGCGTTACCAGAAGACGCTTTGGCCATTGCTAAACGCCAAGGACGTTTGCATCGTAATTTCCAGGGTTACACCACCCAGCCGGATTGCGATTTGATTGGCCTAGGCGTTTCGTCGATTGGCAATATTGGCGCCACCTACCAGCAAAATACCAAGTCATTAGATGAATACCAAGACATGCTTGAGCAAGGGCGTTTGCCTGTGGTGCGTGGTGTGGCCTTGTCAAAAGATGACTTGCTGCGCAGAAGCGTCATCATGGCCTTGATGTGCCAAGGCACTGTAGAGTTTGACATCATCAACTCAACCCACCTGATAGATTTCAAACACTATTTTCAAAATGAGCTGTTACAACTCACACACATGCAAGCCCAAGGCATTGTGCATCTCGACGATAAAGGGATTGAGGTGACGGACATAGGTTGGTTTGTCATACGCGCCATCGCCATGGTGTTTGACCGCTATTTACAGGGCGACCAACAAAGAATGCGGTTCTCGAAAATACTGTGACATGTCATAGAACAGTCACAGCCCAAGGCATTGCGTCAATCAGCAGTCAACTGGTTTTCGATAATGATGCGCGCGTAACGTTTTCTGTCATTGGCGATCAACTCTGCAAATTGTGCTGGTGTTGAGCTCATAGGAACAGCACCTTGCCCAATCAATTGCTGACTCACCTCGGGCATGGCAACCACCTCTTTGACACCCGCCACAATTTTGTCGATGATCTCTTTGGGCGTGCCAGTGGGTGCCAGAAAGCCAATCCAAGAACCTGACTCAGCACCCGTGATACCTGCTTCCACCATGGTCGGAACATCTGGCATGGCAGGTGAACGCACTTTGCTCGTGACAGCCAGTCCTTTCAATTTACCGGCTTTGACGTAGGCAGACGTCTCCAAGATAGAGACCATCAACACTTGTACATTGCCCGACATCAAGTCGGTAATAGCAGCACTGCCGCCTTTATAGGGCACGTGTTGAATTTTGGCGCCGGTTGCAATTTTGAAAGTCTCCATTGACAAATGGGGAGAACCTCCGGAACCAGAGCTAGCGTAAGAGAGCAGGTTAGGTTGCGCCTTAGATAACGCCACCAAGTCTTGCGGCGTTTTAACTGGCAATGAGGGCGTTACCACCATTGCAAAAGGCAATTCTGCAATCAAGCTGATGGGTGTGAATGAGGTGTCTGGGTTGTAGTTGAGTTTTTTATACAGCGTGGGGTTAATAGACTGCGTGCCCACATTGCCAGTGAGCAGTGTGTAGCCGTCAGGCTTTGCACGGGATACAGCTTCTAGGCCCACATTGCCGCCAGCACCGGCACGGTTTTCAATCAATACGGGTTGGCCCCACAGTTGCGACAAACGTTGCGCGACGACCCGCGTCCCGACATCGGTTCCACCGCCAGGAGTGAATGGCACAACAATAGTGACTGCTCGCGTGGGCCAAGTGGTTTGTGCGTGGACACCTAAGGGTAAAAACGCCAATAGACTGGCTAAAAGTGAAATATGTTTCCGATGACAAAATAGCGCTTGTAAATTTAGACCTTTAAACACTTCAGCCATACATATCTCCAATTATGAAAAACCATCTTAACCAACTCTCTCGTGCATGGGCATTAGGTCTGACACTATGTTTGGCAGGCACATCGATTGCGCAAACGACACCTTTTCCCAGCAAGGCGCTCAAAATTGTGGTGCCCAATGCTGCAGGTGGTGCCGCTGACATTACTGCGCGTACGGTGGCACAAAAGTTATCTGAATCGCTTGGCCAATCGGTAGTGACTGAAAACAAGCCCAGCGCGGGCGGCATTGTGGCTGGCGAACAGGTGGCTCGTGCGGAGCCCGATGGCCACACCCTATTGCTGATTTCTAGTGGAACGGCTGTAAGTGCATCGCTATTTAAAACGCTTCCTTTTGATACGGTTAAAGACTTCATTCCTGTGTCTAAGTTGGCGACGTTTGATTTGGTGATTGCTGTTGCCGAAGGCGGGCGCTTCAAAACCTTTGCAGAGTTACTGGCCTACGCCAAGGCTAATCCAGGCAAACTCAATATTGGTACCCCGCAAATTGGTACTACGCAAAATTTGTCTGCTGAATATTTTCTGAGTGCTTCTGGCATTCAAGCGCAAATCGTGCCGTTCAATGGCACGCCGCCCGTCATCACAGCATTGCGCGGCGGTAGCCTAGACGCGATGGTCGAAATCTTGGGGCCTCTGATGCCACAAATCAAATCCAATGCGGTACGACCCCTCGCCTTGTTAGGCGATAAACGCACCGATAGCTTGCCAGGCGTGCCCACCGTGCAAGAGTCTGGTGGCAGCTTGGCTAAGTTTCAGGCGTCTTCATGGAACGGTTTGGCAGTGCCCGCGCGCACACCGCGCGATGTGGTCATGCGTTTGAACCGCGAAATTCAAACCATCATGGAAATGCCAGATGTTAAAAAACGTTTGAGTGATCTCAACCTCACTGCGCAAAGCAGCACGCCTGAGCAGGTTGCAGAAGTTCTAGCCGCAGATATCAAACGCTGGCATGAAGTGATCACCAAAGCCAAAATCGAGAAGCAATAAGGCGAAGTTTTATTTTCTAAAGACGGAACCGCCTGCAAAGCTGGCTTGCGATCCAAGCGATTCTTCTATGCGCAGGGCATGGTTCCACTTGACCATGCGCTCACTTCGTGCAAAAGAACCTACTTTGAGTTGCCCGACGTTCCAACCAATTGCTAAGTCAACGATGGTGGTGTCTTCGGTTTCACCAGATCGGGCTGAAACAATCGCAGAGTAGCCAAGTTCTTGCGCTACTTTCCATGCTTCTAGGGTCTCGCTCAGAGTGCCGCGCTGATTAGGTTTTAACAACACTGTGTTGGCAGCGCCAATGTTTGCGGCCTCACGAATGAGTTTTGCGTTAGAAACTAAAAAATCGTCACCCACGATTTGCAGTCGATGGCCGATGGCTTTTGTAAAGCGCGCAAAACCCTCGGGATCATCTTCAGCCAGTGGGTCTTCAATCGATACGATGGGATATTTTGAAATCCAACCAAGTAGCATCTCGATTAATCCGTCTGAGTCCAAAGCGCGTGATTCAAGACCCAGTCGGTATTGCCCCAACTTGCCAAATTCTGAAGCAGCAATGTCAAGGGCAATGGCAACCTGTTCACCAGGAATAAAGCCTGCGCGCTCAATCGAGAGCACCAGCATCTCCAGTGCTTGTTCATTGCTAGAAAAATCTGGCCACCAACCACCTTCGTCGGCCACGCCAAAGAGTGAGCCACGTTGCGCCATCAACAAACCAGCGTGGCGGTAGACCTCAGCTGTCCATTCCAATGCTTGGGCAAAGCTGCTGGCACCTGGACACACCACCATAAAGTCTTGCACGTCTACACGGCGACCCGCATGTGCACCGCCACCAAAAATTTGTATCTGTGGCATTGGCAGTCTGCCAATATTTCCTTGGCCTAGGTAACGGTAGAGAGGAACGCCAGAGGCCTGGGCCATGGCATGGGCTGTTGCCATGGAAACAGCCAAAGTGGCATTTGCACCTAAGCGTGTTTTGTTTTCCGTGCCGTCAAGTGCGATCAGGGCTTGGTCCAAGGCTAACTGGTTATCTGCATGCGACCCTATTAACGTCTTTGCTATTTCGCCATTGATATGGCCCACTGCCTGCATGACATCTAGTCCCCCAAATCGGGCGCCACCATCGCGTAACTCCAATGCTTCACGTGTTCCTTTAGAGGCTCCGGCTGGAGCGATGGCGCTGCCCTTTGCGCCATCCTGCAAAGTGACTTCTGCTTCTACGGTGGGACGGCCACGACTGTCCCAAACGCGGCGTCCGTGAATGGATTGGATGGCAGACGAAGTCATGTGGTGAGTTCCTGTGCCCACGCTTGGGCGATGTGTTGAAGTTGTGAGGCTGGACTGACTAGCAATGCAGTAGCGGTTCGTCTGACGTGGTCACGTTGACTATCTTCGGTGATGTATTCCACCGGTGATTTTCCGTCGACGCGCGCGAGTAACAGTCCAGGGAGAAGACGCGCCGCCCTGGCTTCAAGCGCTTGCGGTTGCTCCCAGTCGACAGCTTGCAAATAGGTTTGGGCTAAAACGCCAAAGCTATGCAAAAAATCGGATGTGGAAGAGGGCGTCCACAGACATTTCAATAACAGGTGGTTGAGGCAAAACGCTAAGTCAAATGCAGGGTCACTCCAAGTAGCGCATTCCGCATCTAGTAAAACAGGACCGTTCTTGCCTAACAAAATGTTTTTGGGGCTGACATCGCCGTGCACCAAAGTTTTGGCGTTTTGCTGCGTTTGTGCGACTAGCGCATGCAATGCGCTAGCGAGCTTGGGGTGTCTCTCGGCAGTAGCCATCAAGTAGGGTGCCAATCGGATTTCAAAAAATATTTTGTCGGTTGGAAACTCTTGCGCCAACTCTGACCTCTTGGCTGCATAGCTGTGGATGCTGGCCAGAATATGGCCCAGTTCTTTGGCGGTGGATGCGTCTACGCGCCCAGCATGCAGTTCTTTTTTCCAAAGTTGAAAGTCGGATGGTGGCAAGTAGCGCATGACAAGTACGCCAAGTTCTGCGTGTTGTCCTAGTAATTCAGGAGCACTACCTGCCCTAGCCAAATGCGCGATTTGCAGCCAACGTGCTTCATACTGATTACGCTCAACAGGTGCGCGCCAATCAGCCGCCACCCGAAGTTTCGACAAGGCACGCTTGGCGCATACACGACCATCTTCTGTTTCAATGCACCAGATATCTGAGGACACGCCTCCGGTTAGTGGACTACCTTGCAGTGCACTGGATTTGGTGAGGCCAAGTTCTTGTAAGGCTCTTACGAACTCTTTGGGTACTTCTTCTGTAGACATAAACGGGTAGACTTCACCGAGGTCACAACAAGGAATCAAAATGAAACCCAACAAAATTAAGCAATTATGGGCGCAAGGCAAGCCTGTTACTTTGGGATGGATCTCTATCGCCAACAGCTTCTCCGCTGAAATCACGGCCAGACAAGGTTTTGATGCAGTCTGTGTCGATATGCAACATGGTGTCACGGACTTGGGCAGCTTGATGGAAATGCTGCAAGCAGTTTCAGCGACCGATGCGGCTCCAGTCGTGCGTGTCGGTTGGAATGAACCCGCCGCCATCATGAAAGCACTGGACTTTGGCGCCGTTGCCATCATCGTTCCCCTAATCAATAACGCCGAGGAAGCCCGCAAAGCTGTTTCGGCATGCCGCTATCCGCCAGTAGGTGACCGTTCGTCAGGGCCTGTCCGTGCATTGCAAATTCACGGCCCAGAGTATTTTTCTAAAGCGAATGATGAAATCTTGTTGATGGCCATGATCGAGACCAAAGAAGGCTTGAACAATTTGGAAGAGATTTGCGCCACCCCGGGCGTAGATGTCATCTACATCGGCCCTGCTGATCTTTCTTACGCTTTGGGTATGGCGCCACGCGCTGACAACCCAGATCCGCTGCATATGTCAACGTGTGACCGCATCAAAGAAGTGGCCCATCGCCATGGCAAAAAGGTGTGCATGCATTGCGCGAGTGCTGAGTTTGCCGCCGCATCGGTCAAGCGCGGTTTCGATATGGTGATGATTACCTCAGACCTCTCCTCCATGATTGCTGGGCTCAAAAGGCAAATCACCACTTTCCACGAAGCGCTCAAAGGCAGTTAAAGCAAGCTTAACTGTGCGTAGGCGCTGGCACTTGACTGCGGTCAACCCCTGCTAAGCGTTCCATCACAGCACATACCGCTGCGGTATCTGACATTTTCATGCCCTGCGCCACAGCAGCGGCATGGATGTTGGAAGCCAATGAAAACAAAGGTGTGGGGCAATCAATGCTTTGCGCATACTGGCCAATCACAGACAAATCTTTGCCCATGGTGACAAACGTAGCGGATACGTTTTCGTCGTAGGTGTTTTTCACCATCATGGGGCCACGTACTTCAAAGATGCGTGAGGTCGCTGCGCTGCCGCACAGCACGTCATAAATCGTCTCAGGCGCAATGCCGGCTTTCATACCAAAAGCCATGGCCTCTGCGGTGGATACGTTATGAATGGCCACCAATAAATTGGCCACATACTTCATGCGACTTCCATTACCAAAAACGCCTAGGTGATGTGCAACACGGCCCATGGCTAAAAGGGCTGGACGCATAAGGTCATACGACGCCTTGTCGCCACTGGCGAAAAAAACCAAATCACCTTTTGCAGCCTGCGCGCCTGTTCCACTGACAGGGCAATCCAAAAGCGTGACACCTGCAGCGGTGAGAGCTTCATAGGCTTGTTCTTTGTCGCTTAATGCCAATGTGCATGTGTCGGCCACCACGATAGGGCGACCCACTTCTGTTAATCCGTTGGGGCCAGACATCACTGCATGAAAGGCTTTGGGTGTGGGCAAAGAGGTGACGACTAAGTCACATTTGCGCCCTACATCGGCAGGTGAAGTGGCAGCTTGCAGTCCTTCTGCTTGGAGTGTTTTGATTTTTGCGGTGTCGACATCAAAACCAATGACCTTAAAACCTTTACCCATTAAATTGCGTGCGTAAGCCGCACCCATAATGCCAAGCCCAATAACGCCGATAGTTGTATCCATACTGCTGTCTCCTTATTTAACTAACAAATAATCAAGAGATGCTAGCATTCGCCCCAATAAATAGGAGACCTAAATGAAATTCATCATGCGTATCGTTATCAGTTTTATTGCTCTGTTGTTGTCTGTTGCTTCCATAGCCCAGACTTACCCTAATAAACCGGTGCGCATCATCGTACCTTTTGCAACAGGTGGTCCTACGGACTCTATGGCGCGCATCTTGGCTCAGAAATTGACTGAAAGCATGGGCCAATCCTATGTGGTCGAAAACCGCGCAGGTGCTGGTGGCAATATTGGTATGGGTATGGGTGCCAAAGCCGCACCGGATGGCTATACGTTGACGATGGTCAGCAGTAGCTTTGTTGTCAATCCCAGTCTCTATGCCAACGTGCCTTATGACGCCTACAAAGACTTCTTACCCATTTCGTTGGCTGGAGCCTCGCCCAATTTGATCGTGGTGCATCCTTCTGTTCCTGCAAAAACGGTTCAAGAACTCATTGCGCTGATCCGCGCAAACCCAGGCAAATACAGCTTCGCGCATCCTGGTGTGGGTACTACGCCCCATCTCTCCGGTGAATTGCTTCGCTTGTCTTTCAATATTGATATGGTGAGCGCACCATTTGGTGGAGCAGGTCCTGCTATTACTTCAGTCCTTGCAGGACACACACCGGTGGGCGTGACAGCGTTGCCTCCAGCCATGGTGCATGTGAAAAGTGGCGCCTTGCGTGCGCTCGCAGTGACAAGCGCCAAACGCAATCCTGAATTGCCCGACGTGCCCACTTTGGCAGAAGCGGGTGTCAGTGGACAAGAAGCTGAGACCATGCAAGGTTTGTTGGTTCCCGTCGGAACACCGAAGGCCATCGTGGATCGCTTGCACCAAGAAATCGTCAAAATTGTGAATCAGCCCGATACCCGTGCAAAGCTCACTTCTATGGGCTTCGATATTGTTGGAAATACGCCTGATCAATTCACTACCTATATCCACTCCGAAGTCAATCGTTGGGGCAAAGTGATCCGCGACGCAAAAATCAAGGTTGAATAATTCCTTAGCTGACCATTGACTTAGCTATGCGCATCGTCGACATAAGAGAGAGAGCAGTACCTCTCAACTCAACCCTTAGCAATTCGAGTTTTGATTTTTCAGAGATGACCACTTCGGTGGTCGCTGTGATCACCGATTGCGTGCGCGACGGACAACCTGTCGTTGGCTATGCCTTCAATTCCACCGGTCGCTATGCCTGCGGCGCTCAGATGCGGGACCGTTTTATTCCGCGTATCTTGCGTGCCGATCCTGCCAGCTTGCTGGATGCAACTGGTGAAAATCTCGACCCTCAAAAAATCGTGGCCTGCATGATGCAACGAGAAAAAGCGGGTGGCCACAGCGAGCGCTCGATCGCCATCGGAACGATAGAGGTTGCCCTTTGGGACGCAGTAGCCAAAGTCGAACGTAAACCCTTGCATCGCGTTTTGGCTGAACGTTTCAATGGCGGAAAAAAAATCGCCGATCGCGTCTTTTGTTATGTAGGCGGCGGATGGTATTTCCCTGGCCAGACCATCAAAGACCTGCAAGACGAAATGCGTCGCCATCTCGATGCCGGTTACACCATGGTCAAAATGAAGGTCGGTGGTTTGCCTTTGTCAGAAGATTTACGCCGCTTAGAAGCTGTGTTGCAAGTCGTAGGTTCTGGTGACCATTTGGCGGTAGATGCTAATTGCAAATTTGACCGCGAGAATGCCTTCGCTTACGCCAAGGCCTTAGCACCCTTCAAATTGCGTTGGTTCGAAGAACCCTGCGACCCTTTGGACTATGGTCTCATGGCTGAACTTGCCCAGATGTATGACAGCCCATTGGCGACTGGCGAAAACCTGTTCTCCACCCAAGATGTGAAAAACCTAGTCCGGTTTGGTGGACTGCGTGGTGACCGCGATGTCATCCAAGTCGATCCACCTCAGGCTTACGGTATTGCCCAATATGCGCGCACCTTGTCTCAGTTAGATGCCATGGGTTGGCAAAGAAGCGGACTGTTCCCCCATGGTGGCAACCAAATGTCTTTGCATATTGCCGCAGGCTTTGGCCTTGGTGGGGCCGAGTCATACCCAGGCGTTTTTGGTGACTTCGGTGGATTTGCTGACGATGCGCGTTTGACTGAAGGTAAGTTGAATTTGCCTGAGCGACCCGGCATTGGGTTTGAAGGCCAGGCAAAACTTTATCGCATCATGCGTGAGTTAGTGGCTTGATGAGCGCTAGTCCCTATGCGCCCGATGATCTAGTCGAGGGTGTGCTGACTATTCGATTACAGGTGAACGCGATGAACAAACTCATGGCCCTGTTGTCATTCGCGCAGGCCGATGAAAACGTCAACGTCATCGTGCTGCGCGACGAAGGTGAGCAATTTGGCGCGTCCCATGGTTCTGCTGCTGATACCGATCCGAAAGTTAGCCATCAGTTTGTGCAACGCTTGCGCGATTTACCCCAACCCATTGTGGCCATGGTGCCTGGGCATATTCATGATCAGGCGTTAGCTGTATTACAAGCTTGCGACATCGTTCTCGCTACGGGACAAGACGACTGGTCTACGCTAAGTGTTCCCGCGTCAGAGTTAGAAGAGCAGACTTATAAATTGGCGCGTGAACTCGCATCCAAAGACCCGCTCATACTGCGCTTCACCAAAAAAACGGTGCAACAAGTTGCTTCTATCGCTTGGGAAGACATATTGAGTTTCACGACTGCCCAACAAGCGGAAATCAAATCTCTCCAAGCAGGGCAGCCTTCCCCCCGCGCCTTGGCGATTGAAAGTTTTCTGGCTGGCAAATCTAAGCCAGGCGCTGGCGCTTAAACAATGCTCAAAATTGAAGACACAGCAGACGGCATACGTTGCATCGGTCTAAACCGACCAGAGAAACGCAACGCCATTGGCGTGGAGATGACGCTAGCGCTAGAAGACGTGCTGCTTAAAACCAAAACCGATTCGATGGTGAAAGCTATCGTCTTTCATGGCCTAGGCGGTCATTTTTGTGCCGGTATGGACATGAAGGACTTCTTCGACAGCTCGACTCGCCCGCCCGATGTCTTGCAGCGTGCGCGGGCAGCCACTGAGCATTGGCGCATTGCGTTGATTCGCCAAATGCCGCAAAAAATCTTCACTGCTATCGAAGGCTATTGCTTGGGTGGGGGATTGCCCATCTTGGCCGCGTCCACTGCGGTGGTGGCGCAACGCGAAGCCAAGTTAGGTTTGCCAGAAATCAATTTTGGTTTTGTCGCTGGAGGCCAGATCCTCAAAGCAGTGGGCGAGGTGATGTCACCACGCGGATTGGCGTATGCGACATTGACTGGGCGGCCCTTTAATGCTGAACAAGCCCAGCGATGGGGCTTGGTTACGCAAGTGGTGGAGAGTGATCCACTTCAACAAACATTAGCAATAGCCAAGGCCTCGATATAGAAAACCGCTGGGCAAAAAAGAAAAAGGCCTATTCGTAAATAGGCCTTTTTATTGATAGGCTGATTTAAAACCTCAAATTAGATCAAAGCCCCAAAGTAGAAGCAATGATGTTCTTTTGAATCTCCGAAGTGCCGCCGCCAATGGTGGCCAAGCGCGAGTCACGGAAGAAACGCTGCATCGGATATTCCATGCTGTAGCCGTAGCCCCCTAGGATTTGCAGGCACATGTCCGAAATAGTTTTGTAAGACTCGGCGATGTAGTACTTGATCACAGCGGTATCAGCGCGTTCAGCTTTGCCGTTTTCCATCAACCACGCGTAGCGACGCACCATGGTGAACGATGTGTCGAGCATCACCTTCATATCGGCAAACTTGTGTTGCGTGACTTGAAAGCTACCAATAGGTTTGCCAAACTGGTGGCGGGTCTTGGCATAGTCCAGTGCATATTCAAAGGCACGACGCGCAGCGCCGATGCGCACAGCGGAGAGGCATAGACGTTCATAGCGCAAAGTGTCTTCACAGACAGCCCAGCCATGGTCTAGTTGCCCGAGCAAAGCGGTGCGAGGCACGCGCACGTCGGTAAAGGTGACTTCCGTTGTACCAATTGCATGCTGACCCAAGGTGGCGATCTTGCGTACTTCGATGCCCGGGAGTTTGGTATCAATCATGAGGGTACTGATACCCAATTGCTTTTTGCCTAAGTCGTTGGTGCGCAGAGCTACCAAAGCGTAGTCGGCGATGTCCATACCGGATGTCCACTGCTTGCGTCCATTGACGATGAAATAGTCACCATCGATCACTGCACGGGTTCTCAGCGATGCGGCGTCAGAACCAGAGTCAGGCTCTGACAGTGCGAAAGCAAAAGACAACTTGCCATTGGCCGCGCCTGGCACGATGCGTTGTTTTTGTTCGTCGGTGCCGTGCTGCAAGATGGCATAGCAACCGTAGGTATAGCTGCGAAACAGCCACAAACCTAATTCTTCAAAATGGTGGCCTGTTTCTTCCAAAACTAAAGCGAGATCGGTAGGGGATCCGCCTGATCCGCCGAATGATTCAGGGGCAATCAAACCCAACCAGCCGTTTTCAGCCATCGCATTGAAGGCTTCTCTGGGCGGGGTGTGGTTGATGTCGCACTTGGCGGCGTAGTCCATGCTGCAGACATCGTCTAACAAAGAGCGCACGGACTGGAGCATTAACTCCTGATCGCTGGTATTTCCAAAATTCATAGGTATTTACTGACAAACAGGCTACAGGTGTTATGACCTGATTGGGGTATTCTATATTTGGACAACCAATCAAACCCTATGAACACTATCACCTTCGAGACCATTCAAGTCGAAAAACACGGACGCGTTGCTACGTTGACGCTCAACCGACCCGACGCTATGCACGCGATCAATATGCAAATGCGAAGTGAATTACGCCAAGCATTAGACGCTTTGCGCCGTGACTCAGAAATCGGTGCGGTGGTGTTGACAGGCGGCGGAGAAAAAGCGTTTTCCGCCGGCATGGATTTACGCGAATTTGCTAAAACAAATGCAGATATGCCTGTGGCAGAAATGAAGCGCTACCGCTGGGAAAACAACGAAGGCATTGCCGCGTTTGACAAGCCCATCATCGCGGCGGTCAATGGTTTGGCGATTGGTGGTGGTGTAGAACTCGCGCTTTTGTGCGATCTGACTTTTGCAGCAGAAGAAGCCACGTTTGCATTTGGCGAAGTCAAACGTGGATTGATGCCTGGTAATGGTGGTACACAACGCCTATCGCGCCGCGTGGGAACAGCCCGCGCCTTGGACATGATCTTGACGGGACGCACTGTTTCAGCCCATGAAGCGCTTGCCATGGGTTTGGTCGAATACGTGGTACCTGCTAAAGAACTGCTTAACAAAGCCATACAACTCGCCGAGCAAATGGCCGCTAACGCACCTATTGCGGTGCGTAGCGCGAAAGCAGCGGTGCACAGAGGCGCAGACTTGACATTGGCGGACGGTCTTCGCTTGGAGCAAGATTTAGCGTCATTTCTCTACACCACCGATGACGCAAAAGAAGGGCCCAAGGCATTTCTAGAAAAACGTGCGCCTGTTTGGAAAGGTCAATAAGTTATGGATAGTCAGCCCGTCAAGATGTACCGCACCCTATTGTTCGCGCCTGGTAGTCGTCCAGAGTTGCTCGCCAAAGCACAACTCGGCGATGCAGACGCCATGATTTTTGACTTAGAAGACTCGGTCCCCTTAAACGCCAAAGACGAAGCCCGTAAAAATATCGCCGATGCGTTGGCTGTAGGTTTAAAGAAGCCTATGTTTTTGCGCATCAGTAACCCGAGAGCGGGTGACTTCATGGCCGATCTCCAAGTCTTGGCCAGCGCGAGTAGTTTGCTAAATGTGGCTGGCATTGTTTTGCCCAAAGCCGATGACGCAGACGATATAAAAGCCGTGGCCAAAGCCCTGAAAGACGTTGAGGCGAAACACAACATGCAAGAAGGCACTTTGTCTGTTCTGCCGCTGATAGAAACCTGCTTAGGTCTTCGCAACGGTTTTGAAATTGCCAAAGCCTCACCGCGGGTCGTTGGCATGGCATTGGCCAGTGCAGAGCAGGGCGATTTTATGGTCGATTTAGGTGGACGCTGGACACCACGCAGTTTGGCGCTGGCTTATCCGCGCAGCAAACTGGTGGTCGATGCGCGTGCCGCTGGTGTGCAGTGGTTGGTCGATGGTGTTTTTATGAACCTCAAAGACACCGACATGCTGCGTGAAGAATGTTTGATCGCGCGCGAGTTGGGCTTTGTGGGCAAGATGGCCATCCATCCCACCCAAGTCGATGTCATGCACACCGTCTTTTCTCCTAGCGAGTTGGAAGTGGAATACGCCCGCGGTTTGATTGCCGCTTTCCGTGACGGCGAGGCACGTGGTGTAGGGGCAGTTAAATACGAGGGCATGATGGTCGATTACGCCAACGTGCGGTTGGCCGAGCGCACATTGGCACTTGCGGGCGGACTATGAGCCAGTACCTGCCGGGGGCTGGCGTCATAAAAGACCATTACGACCCGCTTCGCACTATGGCAGATGTCGAAGCCATAGAAAAAATCCCACTAGAAGAACGCATCACGCGTTGGGACTTTGCTCTAAATTTGCTCGATGGTTGTCGTGACGACCCGAGTCGGATTGCCTTGTATGCCACGCACAACGGCAATGTCGATGGCGAAGTGCGTACATGGACTTTTGGTGAACTAGAGCATCGCGCGATCCAATGCGCGAATCTTTTGCGCGCATCTGGAATGGGGGCAGACGATGTAGTGGCGGTAGTAACTCCCACCGTCCCAGGTTTGTTTGCCACCATGATGGGTGGCTTGCTGGCGGTGCGTGTGTTTCCTATCAACTGGATGCTTGACGCACATGCATTGGCAGACTTGATGCAACGCGCACAAGTCAAGATGGTCATTGCTTTGGGCAAGACAGAAGGTTTTTCTGTGTGGGAGAACGTGCAAGCAGCCGTTGCAAGCCTGCCTAGCCAACCTAAGTTATTCACCTTACATGAAGCTTTTAGCGCGCCTGCCAAAGATGACTTACTAACTGCTGCATCTCAGCACCCAGGCGACCGACTCACATTCCCACGCGAAACAGCCAAGCGAGACAGCATCGCTTGTTATGTGCACTCGGGTGGCACCACAGGACACCCCAAGATCGTCAAGATATTGCACGGCGGCATGGTGTTTAGGCATTGGGCAGCGAACAATGGCCTTGCCTTTACGCGTCGTGATGTCGTGCTCTCCGACACGCCGCTATTTCATATTGGTGGTTTGCTGGTGCGTGGGCTTGTTAACACGGCCAATGGCAACACCGCCGTTATTCCCAGTATTTTTGGAGCGCGGGACAAAACTTATATCGCCAACTACTGGCGCTACATCGAACGTTTCGGCATCACGCAAGTCTCTGGCGTTCCAACCACTTTATCGGTGCTCGCTAAGAACCCGCCCACCAAAGAGAACATCTCCTCACTTCGCCCCTATTTCGCAACAGGCTCTACCGCTATGGCGCCCGCCGTGCAAGACCGTGTGGCAGAGGTTACAGGCGCGCAAGTTCTTCAGAGCTACGGCATGACAGAGAGCACAAGCCACTGCACACTTGACCCACGTGATGGCGAAGTAAGAAGGCGTTGTTCTGGCATTCGCGTGCCCTACGTCAAAGTGCGTATCGTCAAGATGGGCGAGGGCGCAACGATTTTGCGAGACTGTGAGATCGATGAAATCGGCATGGTGCTCGTATGTG
>CAIRQX010000104.1 GCA_903880855.1 uncultured Burkholderiales bacterium
CAGAAGACCAAGAAACCATTTGCCAGCCTGGTGCTCTCTTAGCCCACACTTGCAAATATCGGCTCATGACGATTTTCTTGGTTCCGGCAACTTCAACATTAATACGAAGATCACCGTTGACCAAGACAACATCTCCCATCACGCGAAATTCACGCTGCAAGATATCTAAGCCGTGGTAGTTGTAATGGCCACTGCCAAGCTTATCGAGGTACTGTTTCTTATCTTCCTGCACTGAGCTGGAATGGATATAGCGTAAATCTTCTCCAATCAAAGGATCTAAAGCCTTGAAGTCTTTATTGAGAATGGCTTGGGATCTTTTTGCATCCGCAGCTTCGATGGCTTGAATGACGTCTTTGTCGGTCATGGGTACTGTCTCCTTAAATTGGGGTTAATTAGTTGAATATAGCTGAATTAGGCAAACGTTTCCCGAGAACCTTTATCAAGCAGCACCTTGCAGATAAAAAGCAATATCATTCCAGTGTTGATAAATTAAAAAAGCTATGCTTCATATGGCTTACAAAAAAACGGAGACTAAAAATGCACAAAACATTCGGTACTACTTATCGCAGAGCATTGCTTTGCGTATTACTGCTAGTGAGCGCCAGTTCATCCTTACCACTGTTTGCGCAATCGGCATATCCCAACCACTCCATCAAGCTGATCACTCCTTTTCCTCCAGGCGGCACCAGCGACATGCTGGCACGTTTGGTGGCCTCCAAATTAAGCGATGGCCTTGGACAGACTGTTACGGTGGACAACCGCATCGGAGCCAGCGGCAATATTGGCCATGAGGCGGCAGCTAAATCACCACCCGATGGCTACACGCTATTGCTTTCAAATAGCAGCACGACAGTGAACAACCCGCATTTGTTCAAAAAAATGCCTTTTGACCCCATCGGTGATTTCGCAGCCATTTCTATCGTGGCGTCTTCTGGACAAGTATTGGTTGTCCATCCCTCTCTTCCGTTCACCACGCTTGCGGAGGTCACGGCGTACGCCAAAGCCAATCCAGGCAAACTAAATTTCGGATCTGGTGGCAAAGGCATTCAATCCCACATCAGTGGCGAAATGTATAAAAGTGCAGTGGGCATCAATATCGTCCACGTCCCCTATAAAGGTGGAGTGCTTGCCGTCAACGACTTGCTAGCAGGACATATACAGATGGTGTTCTCCGATATGGCGCCTGCCATGGCACACATCAAAGCAGGCAAGCTTCGCGCCATTGCTGTGACCAGCGCGCAGCGCGCAGCGGCTCTACCCGACGTACCCACCATGATCGAAAGCGGTTTGGCAGGGTTTGAGTCTGGCGTATGGTGGTCGATCGTCGCACCTAAGGGAACACCTGTAGAAATAGTCAACCGCGTCAACACAGAGTTGGGCAAAATGATCCAACTCCCTGAAGTGCGCGAGACTTACGCTAAGTTGGGAGTGAACACCCAGCACAGCACGCCGGCCAAAGTGGTTGAGAGTATTCGCGCTGAGTCTCCCGTGATGGGAAAAATATTGAAAGCAGCTGGAGTTGAGGCTGAATAATTCACATTTAAGTTCAAACCAAAATCAAACTATGTCCGTACACACCCTCCCCACCCAACTGAACCCCGACCCCATCCGACAAGCCAAGATCCATTTGGCGGCTGCCCTCAGGCTAGCAGTCCATGACGGCTTTGATGAAGGAATTGACAACCATTTCACGGTATCTGTCCCAGGACGCGAGGACCAATACATGGTCTTGCCATTTGGATTGCACTGGTCCGAAGCGCGCGCCAGCGACATGATGGTGTTTAACGAAGCGGGCAAAACGCTAGAAGGCCAAGGTGTGGTGGAGCTTTCTGCGCAAAGCATCCATGCGCCTTTGCACAGAATCACAGGTGCCAATGTGGTGTTGCATACCCACCAGCCTTGGGCACTCGCTTTGAATATGCTTAAAGATAACCGTTTGATACCTGCAACACAAACGGCGGCTTTTTTGCTTCACCGTATTGCCTATGACGACAGCTATACCGGCTTGGCGGCATCCTTGAACGAAGGCGAACGTCTTGCTGGATTGATGGAAAACAAATCCATCATGTTTTTAAAGAACCACGGAGTGATCACGGTGGGCAACAACATGGCAGAGGCCTATCGCTTGCTCTACAAACTCGAGCGCGCTTGCAAAACCCAGGTTTTAGCGATGAGCACAGGCCAACCCATCCATGTATTGGAACAAGCCGTGATCGACAAGGTGCGCACGCCCAGCGTAGATGATCGCCATCCGAGGTCAGAACGTGATCGTCTTTACTTTGAGGCGATGATGCGCGTGATAGATCGGGTCAATCCTGGCTACGAAGACTAACCTAACAGCTAGTCACTCCACCGTAATGTCATAAGGCACCGAGTACGCAGACAAAATTTTGTCTGCAGCTTGCCGGTCGTCCTCTGAGGCTTTTTGCAATTGCAATTGAGTATGCAAGCCACTGCCACCCGTGTTGGTAATGTCTATGCGCCAAGGGCATGTCAAAGCTTGCAATGCGCCTTCAAACACCCGTTTCGCTGCGTCCATTTGTAAAACGTGCTTCATGGGCTTGCCCACAGAGGTCAGTGGCAACTTGTCAAGAATGAAAATTTCTTTAGGAACAGCAGGCCTCTCTGGAATGCGTTCGCTCGCAAAGTGAAGCAACTCCTCTGAAGAGACTTGCATACCAGGATGCAGTTCTACATAAGCAATCGGCAACTCTCCAGCATGCGCATCTGGCTTGCCGACTGCGGCAGCTAAGGCCACATAGGGAGACTGCAACAGGGCTTCTTCAATCAGCCCTGGTTCAATGTTGTGGCCACCGCGAATGATCAAGTCTTTTTGTCGACCGCTGATGCGCAAATAACCTTGCGCGTCTATGCTGCCTAGGTCGCCCGATACAAAAAAACCGTTGGGTAGAAATGCGTTTTTGTCTTGGCTGGCATCTAAATATCCACCAGCGACACCCGGACCACCTACGAGCACCATGCCAATTTCATCGATCTCACAGTCTCGCAAAATCGTTGCGCCCTCGCCCATCTTGACGATACGCACTTTGACGTAGGGCACGCGAATGCCAGAACAACGCCTTCTTACTTCGCCGTCGCGTGGGTCAAGCGTGCAGTGGCTTGTGCTCTCTGTCATGCCGTAGCTCTGAAGCACTTGCGCGCCAGTAACTTCAGCCACACGGTCTTGTACGGCGGGCGCCATAGCGGTAGAGCCTGTTGCGAAATAGGGGCGAAGTGAGGAGATGTTCTCTTTGGTGGGCGGGTTCTTAGCGAGCACCGATAAAGTGGTTGGAACGCCAGAG
>CAIRQX010000105.1 GCA_903880855.1 uncultured Burkholderiales bacterium
GTGCGTTGCCTGTAAGACCAAGTACGGTTTGACGGGCTAGCCATGCAAATGCGGTGGCTTCGACTTGAAGAGGTGGCATCCCTCTGTCTGTTGAAGAGAGCGCCTTGCAATTGGGAAGTGCGGCTTGCAGTCGCTCCATTAAAAACCCATTGAGTGCGCCGCCACCACACACGATTAGATCCTTGGCGCCGTTAGCGTGACGCAATACATCAGTAGCGCAGGCTCGGGATGTGAACTCGGTCAAGGTGGTTTGAACATCAACAACTGATACGTTAGTGAAGTCAGCTAAGTGCGACCCCAACCACTGTGCATGGAACAAATCGCGACCGGTGCTTTTGGGAGGCGTCTGCTGCAAAAAAGGTTCGGCCATCATGGCCTGTAGCAAAGGGACATGTACTTTCCCACTTCTCGCCCACTGGCCGTTATCGTCAAAGGCAAGCCCACGATGTTGCATGCACCAATGGTCCATCAACGCATTACCAGGGCCGCAGTCAAAACCAATGACTTCGCCATTGGCATGCAACACGCTCAAGTTGGCGATACCGCCGATATTGAGTACGCCTATGGTTTCATTCGGTTGCGCGAACACACCTTGGTGGAATAGCGGGACTAAGGGCGCGCCTTGTCCGCCCGCGGCGACGTCACGGCTTCGAAAATCTGCCACAACCGAGATGCCTGTGCGTTCAGCTAACAACGACGGGTTATTTAGTTGCGTGGTGTAACCAATGCCATCATGCGCACCGGGCTGATGCCGCACAGTTTGTCCGTGGGCGCCAATAGCGCGGATCTGCGAGGCTTTTAATTGGGTGTTGTCTAGCAGTGCCTGCACAGCTTGCGCGTAGACCGCTGTTAATGCATTGGCCGCGAGAGCGGCGCGGTGTATTTCATTGCCTGCTGGAGCATTTAGAGCGAACAAAGTTTGCTTAAAGTCTTGTGTGAATGGCAAGGCCACATGCGACAAAACTTTTAAGTTCAAGCGCGGATGTTGTTCTTTTGGAAAATCTACCAACACTGCATCGACACCGTCGAGCGAGGTGCCCGACATCAAGCCGATATAGAGCTCGGACATTTACTCAGCGCGGCTGGCTTGTAGGGAAGCTGCCGCCGCCAAATCCACTTTGGCCAAAGAAGCTTGGCGCTTGAATTGCTCGCGCGCCGCAGCAGATATTTCAGTGGACTCACTTTTGCGCGCCATGGTGAGAGGGTCTTGGTGGCGTCCATTGACGCGGAATTCAAAATGCAGATGCGGTCCGGTGGCCCAGCCCGTTGCGCCTACTAATCCAAGGGTTTGGTTTTGTGACACTGTTTGGCCGCGCTTGACCATGATGCGGCTCAAATGTGCGTAGACCGTAGTGTGGCCATTCGCGTGTTTGACCATCACCACATTGCCAAATCCGCCTTGTTCGCCCGCCACGTCGACCACCCCACGTCCAACGCTACGCACAGGAGTGCCGATAGGAGCTGCGTAGTCGACGCCCAAATGGGCACGCCACGTTTGCAAAATAGGATGGAAGCGCATTTTGAAGCCGCTGGTCACACGTGAAAAAGCAAGCGGAGACACCAAATAAGCGCGACGCAAACTCATGCCTTCGGCGTTGTAGTAACCGCCTTCTTTGGGGCTGTCTTTGGCCTCAGGGTCTTTGAACCAGAACGCTTGGTGTGTTTTGCCGTTGTTCACAAATTCAGCTGAGACTACGCGTCCTGCGCGCAAAGTTTCGCCGTCTGCTTCGAGCGACTCGTAGACGACTGAGAAGCGATCGCCCTTGCGCAAAGCGCGGTGAAAGTCGATGTCGCCGGCAAAGATGTCAGCCAGTTGCACCGCCACGCTGTCAGGAATATTCGCGTCGTCGGTAGCGGCAAACAAAGAACTTTGGATGGTGCTACTGCCCAAACGCTGATTCACTTGTAGAGGTGCTGTTTCTAGTTGTTCGGTGAAGGTGTTACCGACGCGTGTGACTACCCAGCGGCTGAATTGGTCTGAGCCATCAATGGCCCAACGCACGGTCATGCGGTTGAGTTGGTGGTCGGCGTTGGTTTCTACGCTGACCAAACGCGCGGCGCGGCCGAGTAGGTTTTGACGCGCGACACCAGATGTGCGTAAAAAGCTTGCCGCTTGTGAGTCACTCACGCCTAGGCGGTTGAGCAGGCTGTCAGCCGTGTCATTGGTACGGCTTAGATCAGAGCGGAACAAGAGCAAGGCTTTGTCAGTCGAATTGCTTGTCTGCGTAAGGGCGGTCACGGTCTCCAACACCGAGCGAACTGGCGTGTTATCGAGGGTTGCATCAAACCCAGCAATGGCCAAAGCACCACCACCCGCCAACGACAAAACGATGGCTACTGCAGCCATGGCGCGTTTGGGGTGCGTTTTGTAAAACGACAGTGGATGCAAAAGTTTTCTCCGTTGGTGGGCATGGAGACTAAAATTCAGCCTAAATGCCAGCCCTCCAGTATAGCCGTTTGGGCAATATTCCTATATGAATCAAATACCTGCAACAAACTCCTCCAGCATTGCATCCATGAGCGATGCAGTGCAACACGCTTTGGCCGTCACTTTGCGCGGCTGTGAGGAGCTCATTCCCCAAGACGCGTGGGTGAAAAAACTCGCTAAGTCCGAGGCAACGGGTCAGCCTTTGCGCATCAAATTGGGGCTAGACCCTACAGCGCCGGACATCCATATCGGTCATACCGTCGTACTAAACAAAATGCGCCAGTTGCAAGATTTGGGGCACCAAGTCATTTTCTTGATCGGCGACTTCACCAGTTTGATTGGCGACCCCTCTGGCCGCAACAGCACGCGCCCGCCGCTCACACCCGAGCAAATCAAAGAAAACGCGGAGACCTATTACAAGCAAGCCTCTTTGGTACTCGACCCTCAAAAAACCGAGATCCGATACAACAGCGAATGGAGCTTGCCCTTGGGTGCGATGGGCATGATCCAACTGGCCGCCAAATACACCGTGGCACGGATGATGGAGCGCAACGACTTCCATGACCGGTTCAAAGCCGGTACCCCCATCAGCGTGCATGAATTTTTGTACCCACTGATGCAAGGCTATGACTCAGTTGCATTGAAGTCTGATTTGGAGCTCGGCGGCACCGACCAAAAATTCAACCTACTAATGGGTCGCCATTTACAAGCCGAATACGGCCAAGAACCCCAATGCATTTTGACCATGCCTTTGCTCGAAGGTTTAGACGGTGTGGACAAAATGTCCAAGTCCAAAAACAACTACATCGGCATCAACGAGGCGCCCAACACCATGTTCGCCAAAGTCTTGTCGATTTCGGATGTATTGATGTGGCGCTGGTACACCTTGTTGTCTTTCCAGTCCTTAGACGCGATTGCCGCGCTCAAGCGCGAAGTTGAAAACGGCCGTAACCCCAAAGACGCCAAAGTGGCGTTGGCCAAAGAAATCACTGCGCGTTTTCACGGTGCGGCTGCGGCCGACGCTGCCGAGCAAGACTTCATTAACCGAAGCCAGGGCGGAGTGCCAGATGTGATCGACGAAGTGGAGGTCAGCGGCGCACCCCTTGGGATCGCTGCCTTGCTTAAAAACGCAGGCCTTGCACCGTCAACCAGCGAAGCTAATCGCCTGATCGAAGGCAACGGCGTGCGTGTCGACTCCAACGTTGTCAGCGATAAGGGCCTCAAGTTGCCCGCGGGAACGTATGTGTTGCAAGTTGGCAAGCGCAAATTTGCGCGCGTCACTCTGAGTTAACGCAATGCGAGCATGATCAGCGCGTGAACAGACTATCTCAATCCAAGTGGTTAACCCCAAAAGCGCTCTTGAGCGTCTCGGTGGTGGTGGCCTGTATCACCATCGCCCTTAAAACTTTGGCTTGGTGGCTGACCGATTCAGTCGGCTTGCTGTCTGATGCGATGGAGTCGGTTGTCAACTTGGCAAGCGCTATTTTTGGTTTGATGATGGTCACCGTAGCAGCCATGCCGGCTGACGAAGAGCATCCTTTCGGCCACCACAAAGCGGAATATTTTTCCTCTGGCTTTGAAGGCATCTTGATCGTTATCGCCGCTTTGGGAATCGTATGGGCGGCTGCGCACCGATTGTTTGATCCGCAACCGATTGAACAAATTGGCTTAGGCCTTGTTTTGTCTGTGGTGAGCTCGGCTTTGAATGGCTTGCTGGCATGGGTCATGTTCTCTGCCGCGCGGGTGCATCGCTCTGCCGCACTCGATGCCGACGCGCGTCATTTGGTCACAGACGTATGGACCTCTGCGGGTGTCGTGATTGGCATTGGTTTAGTCTCTATCACTGGATGGTTGTGGTTAGACGCAGTAGTCGCCATCGGCGTGGCCCTTAATATTTTGCGCGAAGGCTGGCGCTTGATTTGGAGCGCGTCGCAAGGTTTGATGGATGAGGCTGTAGAGCCCGAAGTGCTGGCGCAAATTCAAGAGGTGCTGCACGATTTTTCACACAGCCGTGAAGCGCCAGATCCCAGTGTGCATATCGTGCGCTTTGACCATGTTGCCACCCGTAAAGCGGGACAACGCCGCTTCGTCGATTTGCATATGCATATGCCAGCCGAATGGTCGCTAGGTCGCGCTGCAGCTTTGCGTACCAATGTGGAACAAGCCTTGATGGCTGCAGTGCCCGGTCTGCGTGCGTCGATCCAACTCTTACCTGGCGACGTAGAAGCCCACTTCGACGACCCCGTGCGCCGATAATCGGTGCATGACCGCACCTACCTTAGGCTTTGATGCCTTGCCTCTTCGCGCGGCAACCCACTCCAATTTGACACAACTGGGTTACACCCAGATGACCCCTATCCAAGCTGCCAGTTTGCACATCACGCTGGCGGGGCGCGACGTGATCGCGCAAGCCAGCACAGGCAGCGGAAAAACTGCTGCCTTTGCGTTGCCCTTAGTCGAAAAACTCGACCCTGCCATGCAAGATGCACAAGCCTTGGTGCTATGCCCCACACGCGAATTGGCAGAACAGGTCACCCAAGAAATTCGCCGCTTAGCGCGCGCAGTGGGCAATGTGAAGGTTGTCACCTTGTGTGGCGGCGTGGCCTTGCGCGGACAAACCCAAAGCTTGGAGCATGGCGCGCATGTTGTGGTGGGTACGCCCGGACGTATCTTGGACCACTTAGAACGTGGATCCTTGCAATTGCAAGCCGTCACAACCTTGGTGTTAGACGAAGCGGATCGCATGCTCGATATGGGTTTTTTTGACGATATCGCGAAGTTGGTGCGCCAGTGTCCGAAAGACAGGCAGACCTTGTTGTTTTCTGCCACCTACCCAGATGGCATTTCCAAACTCGCTTCGCAATTTATGCGCGAGCCGCAAACCGTTAAAGTTCAAGCGCAGCATGACGCAAGCAAGATTCGCCAAATTTTTTACCAAGTTAATGAGAGCGAGCGCTTGCATGCAGTCTCTCTCATCTTGAATCATTTCCGCCCCGTGTCTACGCTGGCTTTTTGCAATACCAAACAGCAATGCAAAGACTTGATCAACGCTCTACAAGCGCAAGGCTTTAGTGCGCTAGCGCTTTATGGTGAATTAGAGCAACGTGAGCGCGATCAGGTGTTGGTGCAATTTGCCAATCGCTCTTGCTCCGTCTTGGTGGCCACTGATGTAGCGGCACGCGGATTGGATGTGCACAACTTAGAAGCCGTTATCAATGTCGATGTCACGCCAGACAGCGAAATCCATATCCACCGCATTGGCCGCACAGGACGTGGTGACGCAGAAGGCTTGGCGCTCACCTTGGCCAGCATGGACGAGATGGGCAATGTGGGCAAGATCGAGCAACTGCAAGGCCATGAATCGGTGTGGGCGCCCCTGGCCAGTTTGACACCTGCGGCCGGTGGTAAGTTACAACCGCCCATGGCCACATTACAAATCGCAGGCGGCCGCAAAGAAAAAATTCGCGCTGGCGATGTTCTTGGGGCTTTGACGGGTGACGCAGGCTTTGCCAAAGAGCAAGTTGGCAAGATCAGCGTGAATGAGTTTTCGACTTATGTGGCGGTGGAGCGCGGGATTGCGCATGAGGCACTCAGGCGTTTGAATACGGGACGGGTGAAGGGTAAGAATGTGAAGGTGCGGTTGTTGGAAGAGGCGTTGGGGCGCTAGATATATGGGTTTTTAAATCCCAGTTCCGCCAATATGTCGACTTCATAAGCCTCCATCTCGCGCGCATCTCTCAAACTAGTTTCATGGTCCCAGCCTTGGGCATGCAGTATTCCGTGGATCAACAAATGCGCATAGTGCGCTTGTAGCGTTTTACCTTGCTGCTTTGCTTCTGCCGCCACTACAGGCGCGCATAAAACAACGTCTGCAATGACCACCGGTGCTTGCGCATAGTCAAATGTCAATACATTGGTAGCGTAGTCTTTGCGACGGTAACTATGGTTAAGCGCACGACCTTCCGCCGCGCTGACGATGCGGACAGTAATTTCCGCATCGTCCGTCAAAGCATGGCGAATGCAGCGCGTTACAAAATGCCTTGGTAACGCTGCGCGGTGTCTGGCTGCATGTGGGATATCGCCAAACTGCAAGGAGAGCTGAAGCTTTTGTAGCGCCATAGCTTGTTATTTTTTAAGACTTACTGGCTGTTGAGCGCTGTGCGTCATAGGCATCCACAATCCGCGCTACTAAAGGGTGACGCACCACATCGGCGCTTGTAAATCGGCATATGGAAATGCCTTTGACGCGTTTTAAAACACGCTCTGCGTCAATCAAGCCGCTGAGTGTGCCTTTGGGTAAATCGATTTGGCTGACATCGCCTGTCACTACCGCTTTTGATCCAAAACCAATGCGCGTGAGAAACATCTTCATTTGTTCAGGCGTGGTGTTTTGGGCTTCGTCAAGAATCACAAATGCATTGTTCAGCGTGCGACCCCGCATAAATGCCAAAGGCGCGATTTCAATCGCTTGGCGCTCGAAGGCTTTTTGTACGCGGTCAAATCCCATCAGGTCATAGAGTGCGTCGTACAAGGGTCGCAAATAGGGATCTATTTTTTGTCCTAAATCGCCTGGCAAGAAGCCGAGTTTTTCACCGGCCTCAACGGCGGGCCGCGTGAGGATGATGCGTTGCACCGCACTACGCTCTAAGGCATCCACTGCACACGCTACTGCCAAATATGTTTTGCCAGTACCAGCGGGACCAATGCCAAAGGTGATGTCATGGGCTGGAATATTGGCTAGATACGTTTCTTGGTTGGGTGTGCGCGCGCGCAAATCGCTGCGACGTGTTTGTAGCAGCACGCCCCCATCGGCGTCCATTGAGGCGTTACCCGCGAGCATCAGTTGGACCATCTCTGGGGCAATCGCACGGGCTGCGCGCTCATACAGCGCTTGCAAGACTTCCATGGCGCGGGTGGCCTTGGCTTTGTGCCCGTCAATCTTGAACTGTTCGTGTCTGTGCGCGATCTTGACGTCTAGCGCCAATTCAATCGTGCGCAAATGCCCGTCAGTAGGGCCGCAAAGATGCGACAAGCGCGTATTGTTGGGAGGGGAGAAGGTGTGGCGAAGAATCAAGTCGATAATCTCAAAAAAGGTTCCCCAATGATAGGCAAGTTAACTGGCATCCTCTTAGAAAAGAATCCACCGCAAATTTTGGTGGACTGCAACGGCGTGGGTTACGAGGTGGATGTACCTATGACCACTTTCTACAACTTGCCTGCTACTGGCGAGCGCGTTTCTCTGTTGACCCACTTTGTAGTGCGTGAAGATGCGCAAATCTTGTATGGTTTCCAAACTGCGGCAGAGCGCAGCACGTTTCGCTTGCTCATCAAAATTTCAGGTGTTGGACCTCGTACCGCATTGGGTGTTTTGAGTGGCATGGGGGTGGACGAATTGGCGCGTGCTGTGTCTGAACAAGAGCCCGCGCGATTAACCAAGGTGCCAGGCATTGGTAAAAAAACTGCCGAACGCTTGCTGTTGGAACTCAAAGGCAAGTTGGGTGCTGATCTGGGTCCGAGCACTGCAGGCGCACCCAGCCACCAGAACGATATCTTGCAAGCCCTGTTAGCGCTGGGTTACAACGACAAAGAAGCAGCTAGCGCACTCAAAGCCCTGCCTGCAGATGTTGGCGTGAGTGAAGGTATCAAGCTGGCATTAAAGTCTTTGGCTAAATAAATCTGTAACCTGCATGAGCATTCAAACCGATAACTTTGGCGACGACTTTGTTCCTGCACCTCGCGTTGTGTCTGCAGCACCCACCTCGCCTAACGAAGAAGCGATTGAACGCGCACTACGCCCCAAGCTCTTACAAGAATATGTCGGCCAAACCAAGGTGCGTGAGCAGTTAGAGATTTTCATTGGTGCCGCCAAAAAACGCGGTGAAGCCATGGACCATGTTTTGTTGTTTGGCCCTCCCGGTTTGGGTAAAACTACCTTGAGCCACATCATTGCCCAAGAGTTGGGCGTGAACTTGCGATCGACCAGTGGCCCCGTCTTAGAAAAACCCAAAGACCTTGCGGCGTTACTAACCGGCCTAGAGCGCAACGACGTTTTGTTCATCGACGAGATTCACCGCCTCTCTCCCGTGGTCGAAGAAATTTTGTACCCCGCGCTAGAGGACTACCAAATCGACATCATGATTGGTGAAGGTCCTGCCGCGCGCAGTATCAAATTAGATTTGCAGCCATTTACTTTGGTCGGTGCCACCACACGCGCAGGCATGTTGACCAATCCGCTACGCGATCGCTTTGGTATCGTCTCGCGTCTAGAGTTTTATACAGCCGAAGAATTGCAGCGCATCGTGGTGCGCAGTGCGGGCTTGCTCAATACGCCCTTAGATGTAGAAGGCGGTATTGAAATCGCCAAGCGTTCACGCGGTACGCCACGCATCGCCAACCGTTTGTTGCGCCGTGTGCGCGACTATGCGGAAGTTAAAGGCAACGGTCGCATTACCCAAGACATGGCGACCAAAGCCTTGGCCATGCTCGATGTAGACCCACAAGGTTTCGATTTGATGGACCGCAAATTGTTAGAAGCAGTGATCCACCGTTTTGATGGTGGCCCTGTGGGTTTAGACAATATCGCTGCCAGCATCGGCGAAGAGCGCGACACGATTGAAGATGTGATTGAGCCCTATCTCATCCAGCAAGGCTATTTACAACGCACGCCGCGCGGTCGTATTGCAACGGTGGCAGCCTATCGGCATTTGGGTGTGGTGCCACCTAAGGCGGCTGGTGAGTTATTTAACGAATAGGTTTTTAACTCGTCGACTCATCACGTGACGCTTGTTGTTCTTCTTGCAAGTGCGTCACATCGCCCCAGCCTACAAGGTTGAGGCCCTCCGGCGTCCAAAGCAAACGGTTGATAGCGGCATTGCCCAAATGCCAAGTACGCGGGGCCTGCGTGTCTTGGCCAGTAGCTAATCGGTAGAGCACATCCAATACACCGCCATGCGCGACCAACACGATTTGTTCGCCCAAGTGTTGGCTGGCAATTGCGTGAACACATTTCGCAATGCGTTGGTTGAGCACAATCAATGATTCACCTCCTTGCGGCGACCAATGCGGATCGCGTGAACGCCATAGCTTGGCGTCGGTGGGCCACTTGTCTTCTATCTCTGCCCATGTCATGCCCTCGAAGTGGCCAAAGTGGCGTTCGCGCAAACCGGTGTGGGGTTGGACGATGTCTGCTTGCACTCTTGTGGAAATAAGCGAACGGTTAGATTGGGCGATCGACTGAGCCGTAGTGAACGCACGGTCTAAGTCACTGCTGTAAATCGCAGCAATCGGCTCATCCGCCAGTGCCTTGCCGACTTGCTGGGCTTGCCACAGGCCTGTGTCGTTCAAACCAATATTGAGTTGGCCTTGGATGCGTGTGTCAACGTTCCAGGCGGTTTCACCATGTCGGATGGCGAGTATGCGGGTCGATTCCATGGGAGGGAAGTTTAGGGGGAAAATTTCGTGCAAAATAGAACGATCGTTCTATTTTCTCTTGACGTATGTCGAACCCCAAACCTGTAGATAGCGACCAACGCGCAGCGCACAAAGGCCAGCAAACCAAGGCGGCTATTGTGGAAGCAGCCTTGGGGCTGGCCACTCAAATAGGTTTAGAGGGCTTGAGCATTGGCGCATTGGCCGAAGTGGCGCGTATGAGCAAGTCTGGCGTATTTGCCCATTTCGGTTCGCGCGAAGAACTGCAACTCTCTGTTGTTCGTGCCTACCACGAGCGTTTTGAGGCCGAGGTTTTTTACCCCGCGATTGACGCACCCCGAGGTCTACCAAGATTGGTGGCGTTGTTTAACAACTGGACAAAGCGCACCACGACGGAGATCGATTCAGGTTGTCTCTACATCAGTGGTGCTGCCGAGTTCGATGACCGTCCAGGCCCCGTTAGAGACGCTCTAGCAAGTTCGGTCAACACATGGCTGGCTGCGATGTTGCGCGCTGTTATGCAAGCCAAAGAGGAAGGCCATCTAGAAGCAGATATCGACGCACCCCAAATGGTGTTTGAAATCCATGGCTTGATATTGGCGCTGCACTACGAAGCCCGATTTTTGAAAACGTCTCAATCTCTCACCCATACAGCCAAAGGCTTTGAAAACATTTTGAAACGCTATGGCGCCAGTGAAATGTTTACCAAGCCCAAGCCAGTCACTTTAAAACCAGTTTGACTTTGTAGAAAAGAAAACTTTTATGCCCAGCTACACCCCACCACTGCGCGATATGCATTTTGTTTTGCACGAGTTACTGCATGTCTGTGACGAATTTAAGCAACTGCCAGTTCACGCAGAGTTGGACCAAGACACGATTGCGGCTGTTTTAGAAGAGGGCGGTAAATTTGCATCTGAGGTGTTGTTTCCCTTGAACCAAATTGGCGACCAACAAGGCTGCACCTTGAACCATGAAACACATGCTGTCAAAACGCCCGATGGATTTAAAGAAGCTTTTGCTGTATTCGCCAAAGGAGGCTGGACCGCGTTGAGTTGCGACCCCGAGTATGGCGGCCAAGGTTTACCGATTGTGTTGAACCAGTGCTTTTATGAAATGCTCAACAGCGCCAACCAAGCGTGGACCATGTATCCCGGTTTGACCCATGGCGCTTATGAGGCGCTACATGCGCATGGCACCGAGAATCAGAAAAAAACCATATTACCGAAACTCACCAATGGTGAATGGACCAGCACTATGTGTCTCACCGAATCGCATTGCGGAACTGACTTGGGTCTACTGAGAACCAAAGCAGCGCCTCAACCAGACGGCACTTACCGTTTGAGCGGCAGCAAAATATTTATCAGCTCAGGCGACCACGACTTTGTCGACAACATCATCCATTTGGTCTTGGCGCGTTTGCCCGATGCACCTGCTGGAAGCAAAGGCATCAGTTTGTTTGTCGTTTCGAAATTCAAACTCAAAGAAGACGGCAGTTTGGGTGAACGCAATGGCATTTATTGCAGTGGCCTAGAACACAAGATGGGCATCCATGGCAGCGCAACTTGCCAAATGACTTTGGAGGATGCCGAGGGAAGTTTGGTGGGGCAACCTAACAAAGGCCTCGCGGCTATGTTTGTGATGATGAATGCTGCGCGCATAGGAGTGGGCATGCAGTCACTGGGATTGACCGAGGTGGCCTATCAAAACGCACTTGCCTATGCGAAAGACAGAATTCAATCGCGTAGCTTGACTGGGCCAAAAGACCCTAGCAAACTCGCTGACAGTATTCTGGTGCACCCAGATGTTCGCAAAATGCTGTTGACTGCCAAGGCTTATGCAGAAGGCGGGCGTGCGTTGGGTTTGTATTGCGCTCTCTTGATTGATCGCGAACTCAACCACCCTGACGCTGCTGTTCGCGCTGAAAGTGCAAAGCTGGTGGCGTTGCTCACTCCGATTGTCAAAGCCTTCATCACCGACAACGGGTGGATCGCCACTTCGTCTTGCTTGCAAGTTTTTGGTGGCCATGGATTTATTCGCGAATGGGGCATGGAGCAGTATGTGCGTGATGCCCGCATCAATATGATTTATGAAGGCACCAACACCATCCAAAGCTTGGACTTGCTTGGGCGCAAAGTTTTGTCTAACCAAGGCGCTACTTTGAAAAAGTTCGGCGAACAAATTACTGCCTTTGTCATGGAAGAACAAGGCAATGAGGCTATGGCAGAGTTCATCAAGCCCCTAGCGCAACTCGGCCAGCAAATGACGCAATTCACCGGTGAAATTGGCTACAAAGCCATGCAAAACGCAGACGAAGTAGGCGCTGCTGCTGTCGACTATTTGCGTGTCACGGGACACTTGGTGTTTGCCTATTTTTGGGCGCGTATGGCCAAAGTGGCCTTGCAAGAAATTGAAAAAGGCAATCGCGATCCGTTCTACCAAGCTAAATTACAAACGGCGCGCTTTTACTTTGCCAAACTTCTGCCAGAAACCGCAAGCTTGATGGCGACTGCGCGTGCAGGCTCAGCGGTGTTGATGGACACCGATGCTGTCTTTGCTTGAACGTATTTAATTTTTCAATCTATTTCGAAAGACCAACTGATGTCAGACATATTGACCCACCTCGAAGACAGTGTTTTAACCATCACTATCAACCGTATTGAAAAAAAGAACTCGATCACTTCCGCCATGTACGCCGATATGGCACAAGCTTTGGCCGATGCTGAGAAAAATGCGGCTGTGCGCGTAGTGCTTTTTCAAGGACACGAAAAGATCTTTAGTGCAGGTAATGACATTGCAGACTTCCTGAATAAGCCACCGTCTAGCCAAGACTCGCCAGTCTTTCATTTCTTACGCAATATTTCGACTTTCACCAAACCTATCTTGGCTGCTGTGGCTGGTCCTGCGGTAGGTATTGGCACGACCATGTTGTTCCATTGCGACTTGGTCTATGCGGGTGACAACGCTGCGTTTTCCATGCCATTTGTGAATTTAGGTATTTGCCCAGAAGCAGCTTCTACTTTGTTAGTACCCCAGATGATGGGCTACCACCGTGCGGCAGAAGTGTTGATGATGGGTGAACCCTTCATGGCAGAAGCGGCTTTAGAGGTGGGCTTGGTCAATCGCGTGGTACCGCCGACAGAGGTCAACAGCTATGCCCAAGCGCAAGCGCGTAAATTGGCACTCAAACCTTTGTCTTCTTTGTTGGAAACCAAACGTTTGATGAAGCAAGGCCAAGCAGAGTTAGTCAAAAAACAAATGGCAGAAGAGGGTACGATTTTTAGTCGTATGCTCAAAGAGCCTGCGGCACTAGAAGCCTTTGGCGCGTTTATGGAAAAACGCCGCCCTGATTTTTCAAAACTATGAGTCAATGATTTGTGACACAAGATATTCAGTACGAAGCACCATTCGAGCCTGCATTCATTGAGGCGTTGCGCCAGTTAGTCGAAGAAAAAATTACCTTTAACAGCGTCATTGGTTTAAAACTCACGGGTGTGAGTGCCAATGTGTTGACAGGGCGTATCCATATGCGCCCCGAGTTGGTGGGGCATTTTTCATACAACCGCTTGCATGGGGGTGTCACCAGCGCCGCGTTGGATACCTTGGGTGGTTTGGCGTGCATGGTTAATCTCACCATGAAGCATTTGGACGAAACGCCAGAACAACGTATCGCACGGTTTTTAAAAATCGGCACTATCGATTTGCGTGTGGACTATATGGGACCCGCCATCGGTGAATACTTTGATGTGCGTGCCGAGGCTTTGCGCGTTGGGTCACGTATTGGTTACACACAAATGAGCTTGCGCGGCCCTAATGGTGAGTTGCTCTCTACGGGTAGTGGTGCTTATATTGTCTCGTGAGGCACATATGGTTAACTGCTTAGTCGGTTAACCTGATGGTTTAAAGCCTTCTTTCTATGCGCCACCATTCCCACTCAACAGAGCCTTCGCCGCAAGGTGTTCCTTCCAACCAGCGATCAGACAGAGAAACCGTCAAGCGCCTCCTGCCTTATTTGTGGATGTACAAGTGGCGTGTATTGGCTGCACTGACCTTTATGGTTGGCGCCAAACTCGCTAACGTGAGCGTGCCTTTGCTGTTAAAAGATTTGATTGACGCGATGTCATTCAAGCCGAATGATCCGCAAGCTGTATTGGTCGTGCCCGTGGCCATGTTGGTCACATATGGCGTATTACGTTTATCTGTTTCAGCGTTTACAGAATTGCGCGAATTGGTTTTTGCCAAAGCGACGCAAGGTGCTGCAAGGCAAATCGCCTTAGAGACGTTTGAACATTTGCATGGCTTGAGTTTGCGTTTCCATTTAGAGCGACAAACCGGCGGAATGACTCGCGATATTGAACGTGGTGTGCGTGGTATTGAGTCGCTCATTTCTTATTCGCTCTACAGCGTGGTGCCCACGCTGATTGAAGTGGCCTTGGTAATAGGCATCTTGGCAGTGAAGTTTGATGTGTGGTTTGCAGGCATCACCCTTACTGCATTGGTGCTCTACATCATTTTCACCATTGGCGTGACCGAGTGGCGCACCCAATACCGGCGTATGGCCAATGAGTTCGATTCTGCAGCGCATACCAAAGCAGTCGATTCACTGTTGAACTATGAAACGGTCAAGTATTTCAATAACGAAGGTTTTGAAGCGGCGCGCTATGACAAAAGCTTAGAAGCTTTGCGCCGTGCACGATTAAAAGCACAGACGTCTTTGTCTGTTCTCAATACTGGGCAACAACTCATCATTGCAATTGCATTAATCGGCATGCTCTGGCGCGCCACGCAAGGCGTAGTCGATGGACGCATGAGCTTGGGCGATTTGGTGATGATCAACGCGTTCATGATCCAGCTCTACATTCCGCTGAACTTTTTAGGCGTGCTCTACCGCGAGATCAAGCAAAGCCTGACGGACTTAGACCGTATGTTTAGTTTGCTGGAGAAAGAGCGTGAAATTGCGGACTCTCCAAATGCAACTGCATTGCAGTTGCTGCAAGCACCCACTGTTCGATTCGAGAATGTGGAGTTTGCCTATGAGGCTGCTAGACCTATCTTGCATGGCATCAGTTTTGAAATTCCGGCTGGTAAGACAGTCGCAGTAGTCGGGCCTTCTGGTGCTGGTAAATCCACCTTGGCGCGGCTGATGTTTCGTTTTTACGATGTCTCCGGTGGGCGCATCACGATTAATGGGCAAGATATTCGTCTTGTGACCCAAAACAGTTTGCGTCGTGCTCTTGGAATTGTTCCGCAAGACACGGTTTTGTTTAATGACACGGTGCGCTACAACATTGCTTACGGCAATACATCCGCTTCACCCGCGCAAGTTGAAGAAGCGGCGCGTGCCGCGCGAATTCATGACTTTATTGTGTCTACCCCAAAGGGTTACGACACGATGGTCGGAGAGCGTGGGTTAAAGCTCTCAGGTGGTGAGAAGCAGCGCGTAGCGATTGCACGAACGCTTTTGAAGAATCCACCGATTGTTATTTTTGACGAAGCCACTTCAGCTTTGGATAGCGCCAATGAGCGGGCTATTCAAGGGGAGCTGCAAACTGCTGCGCATAACAAGACGACTTTGGTGATCGCGCATCGTTTGTCTACTGTGGTGGATGCGCATGAGATTTTGGTGTTGGAAGAAGGGCGCATTGTCGAACGGGGGGCGCATGCTGATTTACTGGCTATGGATGGTCGGTATGCGGGGATGTGGGCTTTGCAGCAATCGGCTGAGGGGGTTGATGCCTAGGCTCTTTATGTCGCCACATCAGACACTGACCACTTGACTTTGCTGCGGGGTACCTTCTCCAAACGCCTCTTCGGGCGCCGCCAAGGCACCAAAGGCATGTGTGCCCCGTTTAAAAGTGAGATTGCTATCAATGGTGACACTTTCAATATACGCCTTGTGACTTAGAGTGCTGTACCAACCGCCTTCTATGCGTTGTTGGTTTTGAATCTCTGTGTCGTCAATATAGTTTCTGGTCTTGCGCTGGAATGTGCCCAGTGTGAGACTCCATTTCTGACTGGCATCTCGCGCTAAAACATGGGTGAATTTGAGATCATTGTTTTCACTGATGCCTCGGTACACATACGATTGGTTTTGACTGGCTACGCTTTGGTAATAAGACCCCTTGTTGAAGGTGGCACTGAGAAGGGAATAGCCGAAGGGGACGGAATAGTGAACCGTATCGCCATGTGTGCCTCTGTCGCCAGCATGGCCGCCACCTAGATCATTGTTATGCGTGGCATAAAACAAGTCGTTTAACTGCAGTGGGTTATCTGCGCTAAAAGTAACGCTACTTTGGTATTTACCGGTAGCTCGTGTGCCCCTGTCATCTAAAGTAATGGATGCCCTAAATGCTGCAGATGTTTGATATGACACCCATAAATCGCTATCGCCAAGTTCGGCATTTGCATCAGATGACGGAACTATTTTGATGTCTGCATCCGCAGTGGGAATTCGTTTGAGATTTTCGAGTGCTTGCTCAATATCTCTCACATTGAGCAAGTCTCCTGCTTGCATAGGGAAAGCCCAACGTAAGTCAGTCGTTGATTTTTCTGGATTTTCGAATCGAATAGTGCGTATACGACCAGGGACTATGGTCAATACAAGCGGATCATTTTTCTTTGTGCTGGCTTGAAACAATACACGGGTAGTAACAAAACCTTTCTCAATTAACACCCCTTGCGCGCGAGAAATAAGAGCATCTATATCTTTTGGACCCAGGCATGCTCCATCAAATGCTTCAGGCTTAGGCGCAATAAGTGTTTCACGTAACCAGTCAAACTCGGGTAGTTTGTTGCCCCCAAGATCAGTAAGTTCTAATTGCTTAATAAATAAGCAATGCGTGGTTGTTAGTGATTCACTGAATGAAACGGCTTTTGCAGACGCAAAGCTGTGACCAGCTAGTAAACAAGCCCCAAACAGCGCTTTTGCAAGCTCTAAACTTAAATTCTGCATATCCCTGCACCCTTATTCGATCGCGAATATTGGAGCAGTGCAACATTGTTTTTGGGGTAACAGTAACTTACAAAATAATTAAGCGTCGCTTAATCTCTCTTCAAGAAACTGACTGATTTATCTAAACCTCAGCTTCAGGCCACAGCCGTGGAAAATAGAAACGTAGCGCATGTTGTGGCACACCAAAACGTAACTTGCCATGCGGTGAATCCGTCTCAATAAGACCTCGTTTGAGTAACGCCGATATCTGCGCAGTGGCTAAACGATCGCCCAAGCCCAAGATAGCTTTAAAGTCAGCCCGATCTAGTTCTGCCCTGGATACAAACAAATAATGCAAAGCGCGAAGTGCCTCTGTGCGAACACCTGAGCGTTCAACTCGCTCTTCATACGTTAAGCAGGCGGATATGCGGTCTTTCATGGCCTAAAGTGAAAGCAATTGCGTGATGAAGTCCACTTGGTCTATGCACATATCTAGTACATAGCTAATCCATTGCATAAGGCCTGCTTCAGTTAAATGACCTCGCCCATCTAAGTCACCAGCACGCGGTTCATCGGCTCCTGCTAAGCGTTGGTAATACAGCTCTTGTGATCTTGCAAATCCGCGCAGGGGGGACCAAAGTCCATTCGTTAGACCCATATGACCGAGAACCAAATGGCTATGCAGGCGTGTGACTCTGCCATTGCCATCTAAAAAAGGATGTATCCAAGCCAAGCGCTGATGAGCGGCTGCCATAGCAACGAGTTGCATTTCGCCTTTACGCACACTCGAGTAGGCACTAGACCAGCGATTGAGAAATTCAACCAAAGAGCCAGCTGCTGGCGCTGCATGGCGTCCAACACTGACCTCGCGCGTTCTAAAGTGGCCAGGGCGCAGATTACCGTCATCTTCTGGAAGTCTGGCGAATAAATCTTGGTGGATATCTCGCAATGTTTGCACCGACCAAACGGTCTCGTTTGTCCACTCAGGCCAAAGCATCTCTAATTGCGATTCAGTGGACATGTGCGCCAAGGCTAGGCGCTGCCTACGTGCTTTGTCTTCGTCCTGAGAGTAGTCGTTACGCAGTGCTTGCTCTATCTCCAAGGGCAAAGTATGTTGCCCTTCAATCTTGTTGGAGTAGAAAGAATTCATGGAGCGCAATAACTTGCGCAATCCTGGTAATGCCCCAGGTGGGCACCAACCAGACCAACGATCTGATTATCGAATTAAATCATTGGCGCGCTCTAAAACGGCCCCTGTCTTGAATTCGGACGGAAGCAGTGGCTCCATCTGCGTAGGATGGTCGTAGAGCTGAAATTTTTGCGACTTTGACATAGACGCTAAGTCTATGTCATATAAGGAAAATTA
>CAIRQX010000106.1 GCA_903880855.1 uncultured Burkholderiales bacterium
GACGTCATTTGCCCGTGAGTACTTGTGTGACTTCAATGCATCTGGTGACAACCAACTCATATCCTTGTCTGATGTTGAAGTAGCTTGCACTCGTGTATTGAAGTCCGATCAGATCAGCTTTGCTGCCAAAGTGATTGGCATCGATCCGGCACGGTTCGGTGACGACCGCTCGGTTATCTTTAAGCGCCAAGGGCTGCAAGCCTTTGATCCGCATGTCTATAGAGGCATAGACAACATGGACTTGGCCAGTAGGGCTGCAGCCATCATCAATGAGTGGCAACCAGATGCAGTGTTTTGCGACGCCGGCAACGGATCGGGTGTCATTGACAGACTCAGACAACTGGGCTTTGACGTGATTGAGGTGCACTTCGGGGGTAAACCAACAAACATCAAATACCTCAATAAGAGGGCAGAGATGTGGTTTGAGTTGCGGGAGTGGTTAAAGCTCGGTGCATCCATACCAAATATCACTGACCTCAAGCAAGACCTTGCGGCACCTATTTACTGGTATGACAGTGCAGGGCGCGTGCAGCTTGAACCCAAGGACGACATCAAGAAGCGTGGACTACCTAGCCCTGACTTGGGGGACGCGTTGGCTGTTACGTTTGCGCATCAAGTTGCTAAGCTGACTGAGCTAGAAACCTATAAGCGCAACTCAAAGGAAGAAAAACTTAGAGAGTACGACCCGTTTGAAAGTATCGATATGAGGTTAATTTCAAGATGATTGAATTAATCGTACCCAAGATAACTATCCTTTGGTATTTCAGAATTTTCCCAAATATTTAAATGATGTCGAGAAGAGCGTGAAACATTATGTACGTAATTGTTCCAGTAATTTCTAAATTCACGCGTTTCATCTTCCACCTCTGACGCCCAGTAGACACCGCGTGTAATTAGATAGTCAGGGATTCCTGCACTATTAGCCATAACCGTCTTTTCGAAAATACCACCATTTCTTTCAAAATACGTCCAGTTGCCTCCAAACCCAATGTCTACTGGAGTTAAAACAATAGCAGCCGGTCTCATTTCATTAGCGTTGTAAATAGAGCTGTATAGAGAAACACCTTCTCCACATATATAGAGTAAAGAACATCGTTTTGGTTTGTCGAAAAATCCTTTTTTAATCTCAAAAACAATCCAAGTTGCAAAAAAAGGATATCTAGATCGGATATCTTTTATTTCCTCGTTATGTCTTATTTTTAATTCTTTGAAGCTCTCGTAGTAGCTAAGACGGTGATCATTTGCATCATGTAAGAAATCGTATAAGGTTGGTTGCAAATAAGTGACTGACATTGGGTGAAGTTTGGATTGTTGTATGTCCTTACTAAATAGAATTTTTATATCATCCCTATCTGCAAGCATAGAAATTACATCTTCTTTTCTAACTCTATAGTCAGCATAAACGAAGCTCCGAGCCCATCCACAAAACTCTCTTATGGGGCCTAAATCAAACTGACAACCGGGGTAATAAACGGACCCATTAAACAGGTTGGATCGATTGAAGTTGCCATGCATCGAATCAATTTTCAGCCAAGTTGGTACTGGTTGATCATCAAAATTTTGGTGTGGCATAAGTTATAACTTTTTGGTGTGATTCAGACTTTACAAGCCGCTTTAATTTCTTTTGCTTTGCCAAATACCTTTACCACCTAGAACATCTGGTTCTTTGGGGATTGTTAATTGCATTAGCTCAGCGGTTAATTGGTTGTTTATTTCTAGCTTACTTTTTAAATCGAAATTTGCATCCAATAAGGCTCGCATTGCATTTAACTGGTTTCGTATGATGTAGAGCAATAAATAAACAATACAAACAAACATACAGAAAAATGCACTTCGGTCGTAATTAAAGTACATGAGCCCGGCAGTGATAACTACAAAATTGACTACTACCACACCATTTTCTAAGTCAGTACTCATAAAGGCACCTTTTAAGTAATTTTGTCAAATCATTATAGGTACGCATGAGAGCGTGATCTGGCCATAAAGTCGTCGCTAACCTTTACGAGGAGTGCGACTATGTGCGGTGGAATGGGATCAATAGCAGGGGCGATCGCTGGCTTTATGTTGGGCGGCCCGCTCGGAGCGGTTGCAGGTGCAGCCGGTGGTGACGCAATGGTCGATCAGCCCCAAAAGCGCGCCCAAGAGTCACTTGATATGCAAAAGACTGCTGCTGAACAAGCAACAGTACAAGCCACCAAGCAAGCTGATTTAGCAGAGCAAGCCAATAACCGAGCTAACGCTAAGTCGCCCGATATAACCGCAGTGCTATCAGCCAATGAGCAAGCAGCCAAGGGTGGGCAGTCCAGCACTATGCTCACAGGGCCTACAGGGGTTGATGCATCCCAACTTAATTTGGGTAAGAACACATTGCTTGGTTCTTAATGTCCGAATACACAGGAGACAACCAACCCAACGTGCGCGGATCAAACCGCGAGAAGATTTACACACGTTGGGGGCAACTCAAAGCAGAGCGAGCCAGTTGGTTAGCCCATTGGAAAGAGATCAGCGACTACCTGCTGCCGCGCTCTGGGCGTTTCTTTATCCAAGATAGAGACAAAGGGTGGAGACGCCACAACTCCATCTACGACTCAACAGGCACACGGTCGCTACGAATTCTTGCAGCTGGAATGATGTCTGGCATGACAAGCCCAGCACGACCTTGGTTTCGTCTGACAACAGCTATTCCTGAGATTGATGGCCAAGGTGATGTGAAAGTGTGGCTGGCCCAGTGCCAAAAGATCATGCTCGATATCTTTGCAAGATCAAACACTTATAGGTCCCTACATTCAATGTACGAGGAGATTGCAGCCTTTGGTACAGGTGCGTCCATCATCTTGCCCGATTTTGATAACGTGGTGCACCACTATCCGCTTACAACAGGTGAGTAC
>CAIRQX010000107.1 GCA_903880855.1 uncultured Burkholderiales bacterium
ATATTGGAAGTCTAGATCGCCAACTACGTATTGGTGGCGGATTCATCCTGATCACCCTTGCACTCACTGGTGTGTTGGGGCCATGGGCTTGGATCGGAGTTGTTCCTATAGCAACTGGCACATTTAACTTATGTCCCCTTTACTCATTGATAGGGGTTAACTCCTGCAGCATCGAAGGCATTGAAACAAATATCGACGGATGGAGCCCCTATATTGCGGGCGCATTAGTAGGACTTTTGGCAATAGCCTCTGTTTACCTGACGACTGTTTACATGGGTAAATCAACCTACTTAGGAGCATCCACCACGTTTGTTCGTGCCGCAGGGTTTGCTGTAGAGGTCGTAGATCCAGCGCATGTTGCAGAAAATACTTATTACCTCAAAGAAAAAGTCAAATTCGATTGGCAGTTCCTGCTCATCATTGGCATTTTCTTTGGCTCATTACTGTCATCCACAACAGATAAGAGTTTTAAATTAGAAGGGGTTCCCGAGATTTGGAGAGATCAATTTGGTCCTTCTGTATTGAACCGAGCGCTTGCGTCATTTGTCGGAGGCATCGTCGCCATGACAGGAGCTCGGCTAGCAGATGGTTGTCCTAGTGGTCATGGTTTGAGTGGAATGATGCAGTTATCTGTCAGCTCATTTGTCGCATTGGCCTTGTTTTTTGGATTTGGCGCAATCGTCGCTAACCTCATGTATAGAAAGAATTGATCATGTCTACTGAACAATTATTAGGTTTATTCACCGGTGTCATATTTGGTTTTTTGATGCAAAAAGCTCGGGTACTGCGTTATGAGAAGCAGATAGGCGCCTTGTTGTTTAAAGACATGACCATCTTTAAATTCATGCTTTCAGCCATCACCGTTGGCATGTTCGGCATTTTGGCTTTATACGATCTTGGTGTTATTACCCTTAGCCACAAGTCTATGAATATGGGCGGCGTGTTGTTGGGTGGTGCACTCTTTGGTATCGGATGGGCCGTGATGGGCTTTTGTCCTGGAACATCAGTGGGAGCCGCTGGTGAAGGTCGTTGGCACGCTATCTTTGGTGCATTAGGTATGGTTGTGGGCGCTGGTCTATACGCTGAGATGTATCCGTTTTATAAAGTCACGGTTCTTTCTTGGGCAGACTTTGGAAAGATAGGGCTACCAGAAGCAATAGGAGTCAACCATTGGGTTATTGCAGCATTGTTGGCTGTTTCATTTGGTTGGTTATTTCGGTGGTTTGAAAGAAGAGGGCTCTGAAACCTTCTAGATGTATTGAGGGGTCAAGCGGAAATGTAGTGATTGAAGTAATTCATTTTTATGATTCATACAAATAGAAAACATCCGTGTCTTGGAGTCTTGTTTTTCCTGGTGTGCATGCTGTCAGGTTGTGACAAATTGGGTATTCCTTTGCCTTGGCAAAAGAAAGAGGTCATTCAAATAAAGATTGATGGCGTCCCTTCGACAGGGAAAGAGCCCATGCTGATGATTGATGACCAACTTGAACCACTTACTAAGCCGACCTATCAACTAATTAAGCGAGACCTCTATGACTGTCAAGGTATGGTCGCACCCTGGTTGCAAAATTTATTAGTAGCTGAGCTTAATTTTCTCGCTGAAAAATCTAAGCTTAAATTGATAGAAAAACCAGTGTGTTTGCTGAATGTGGATAAAGATGAAAGCCCAAAAAATGGGCGATTTAGCGTCCATTTCTACAAAGATGCCGAGGAGCTAAAGGCGTGTGTATTACATCAGCATTGCGAGTCTGCAAGAAATGTCAGTCTTGTTTTAAAAAACCAATTAGTTTTCCGCTCTTATTTCCTGTCAGACTTCAAACGCGAGAAGTTCTACCAACATTGCGTAACTCCCGAAGGCAATTGGATTGCAAATACAACTTGCTATACGGTTGAAAATTAATACACAAGAGCAGTCGACTTACCCCAGAAAACCCGATAAGCATAGGCTGTGTAACCAATGATCACTGGAAATACAACGACCACGCCGTAAAAGATAACCATCAATGCTTCTGTTGAGCTTGCAGCCTTCCAAATATCGAGTTGATCGATCACTAGCCATGGAAAGAGGCTGTAAGCCAAGCCGTAAAACGATAACAAGAAAATACCAACAGTACATGTGAAAGGCACAGCTACACCGTACTGATTGCTGTCTTTAATTCTTGTTGGCAAACGGTTAAGGCTGCGGGCTATGACTGCAAACAGTGCCGCAGTCACTGTAGGAATTGGAAATAGCATTAAAACGTATGGAAAGCTAAACCACTTATCAAATATGCGCGGGCTAATCCATGGTGTTGCTATAGAAATTGCAACTACACCTAGAGCAGTTAACCAAAGGCTTTTACGGGCCCATTGAACAGCTTGCAGTTGTAATTCACCTTCGGTTTTCATAATCAACCATCCAGCACCTAGCAAGCGATATGCAGAGATAAGGCACAAACCAATCAGTGCGCTAAATAGATAGTTCGATAAGTCATGCTTGAAGCCAGTAATCAGTTGCCCCAGCATGAAACCCTGTGACCAAGAAGCCAGCACTGAACCAAGATAAAAGGCTTTATCCCATATTGGGCGGTGTTGCGCTTTTGCTTTGACCCTAAAGTCAAAGGCCACGCCTCTTAGCGTTAACGCAACAAGCATGAGAGCAACTGGTAGATAAAGTGCCCCTAATATGACGCCGTGCGCTGCTGGAAAGGCTACTAGCAAAACGCCAACACCCAGCACGAGCCAGGTTTCATTAGCATCCCAAAATGGACCGATGCTCGCGACCATCATGTCTTTTTGCGATGCATCTTGTGCTTTACGCAACAAGATACCTACGCCCAAGTCGTAGCCGTCTAAGATTACATAAGCCAGCATGGATATAGCCATGATGAGGGCGAACACCAATGGCAGCCATCCAGCTGGTGTAGATAAGTCAATTCCAGATTCAAGCATTTTTATATTCCGTGAAATTGATTGAATTTGGCGAAGCAGTAGATTTATCTTCTAATTTATTAGATGCTTTATTTGCAAGATAGAAAACCACAGATATGTAAGCACTAAGCAAGGCAATATAGAGTGCAAGATAGGTCGCCAAAGTAAATGCGATATTGCTTGCTGGAACAGTCGAGGCGGCTTGCGCGGTGGTGAGTAGCCCATACACCAACCATGGTTGCCTGCCAATTTCTGTCACGTACCAGCCGGATATCAAGGCAACCCAACCCGCAAAAGTCATCACTACCAATACCTTGGCAGTGAGGGTGGATATGTTTTGATGGCGCTTTAATTCAAAGGATGACCACCAGCTCACTGCAAGCATGAGTAGCCCCACGCTCACCATGATTCGGAATGCCCAAAACACAGGTGCAACAGGAGGGTGCTTATCGCCAAATGCATCTAGCCCTTTGACTTCTCCGTCCCAGTGGTGGGTGAGGTAGAGCGAGGCTAAATTAGGGATGGCAACTTCAAACTTGTTGGTCTGACTCTTTTCATCTGGCAAAGCAAAGAGAACCGCAGGAACTCCATTTTGTGTTTTCCAAATACCTTCCATGGCGGCAAGTTTGGCTGGTTGATGCTCCAGCGTGTTGAGTCCATGTAAATCACCAACAAAGATTTGAATTGGAATGAGCACTGCAGCAACAAAGACTCCAGCACGCAGGGACGCCATCACTTCTTTAGCCGTATCTTTCTTGAGCCAACGGTAGGCGCTTACTCCAGCCAAGAGAAATGAAACGGTTAAGCCTGAGGCCAAGAGCATGTGAGTCATACGATAGGGAAATGAGGGGTTGAAGATCACCTCAAACCAACTTGTGACATGCGCTTGTCCGTTGATCATTTCATAGCCAGCAGGGGTATGCATCCATGAGTTCAGCGCAAGAATCCAGAAAGCAGAAGCTGTTGTTCCAAGTGCGACTAGCCATGTTGCTGTTGTGTGCACCCACTCGCTAACGCGACCTCTTCCGAACAGCATGATCCCCAGCATCGTTGCCTCTAGGAAGAAGGCCGTGAGAACTTCATAAGCCAACAAGGGACCAGCAATATTGCCAACAGTGTTCATGAACCCTGGCCAATTTGTACCAAATTGGAAGCTCATCGTGATACCGCTGACTGCACCAATAGCAAAGGTGAGGGCAAAGATTTTTATCCAAAACTGGTAAGCATCCATCCAAAACTGTTGTCCTGTGGAGATAAATCGCGTTTTGAAATAAATCAAGAACCAGCCTAAGCCAATGCTGATGGTTGGAAAAAGAATATGAAACGTAATGTTTGCTGCGAATTGGATTCGAGCTAATACGATGGGGTCAAAGGTGTCCATGGCTATCTTTATAGTTACTGTATTGCGACAATGAAAGTATTAAAACCTTTTCGTTTATCTTCCTTAAATGGATAGGTGCTCAGCCCAATCAATTTGTATGCCCCAAAAAACTGAAAGCACCGTCGCATTGAACGATCGGTTTCAAGTTGCAGGTGAGCATTGGAGGTCTTTTTGCTTGTTAGTTAAGTATGCGCTTATTTAGACTGCAATTGTTGGTTTTTAAAAATATAAAAAATCTTTACGACCTGAGCAAGAATGACGTAAGTAGAACTACCTTATTAAACGTGCAATAACTGACGAAAATTGGCCTAAATAATGACCTAATTTTTGACCAGTAAACCCCTGATTAACAGAAAGCCAGGCTGCGTGCTCAAAGACATCAAAGAGCTTTTGAAAATTCTTGCGCGCTTACACCTGCTTGTCTAAGAACACCGTTAACCGTTCCAATTTTTACTTCCTTGTGATTAGGAACAACACAACCTTGTCCATTACGCTTCATAACTATATGACTTCCAGATTGCCTCGCAACAGAAAAGCCTAATTTTTCTAGGGCACGAACTATCTCTGCTCCGGATAATCCAGGAAATTTAGGCATGACTAACTTCAAAAGTGGTCATGACAGGATGGCTATGTATCTTCATTGGGAACTCATCAAGATACAAAGTTGTAGCTTCTTTTAGATTTTGAATAGCCTCTTGGTAGGTTTCACCTTGGGTGGTTGTGCCTGTTTCTGGGTTAAGGGCAATAAACCCACCTTCCTCAGCCTCTGTAATAACTGCAGTGAGCAACATACTATTTCTCCATTTTCATGCTATTTGCTTGTTATTTTATGGCCGGGACTGGTATTTGCCAACCAATTTATTGCCTATGGTGTTAGCCATAGTATCCGTTCAAATTAACGGGTTATCGAGCGTAGGTTGTCCAAAAGCCCATTTGAAATAAAACTGTAGCTAGGGAAATCAACGAGGAAGCAGCTATGGATGAAGATGAAGAAATGGAAGTATTGAGGGCGCAAGAAGCTAGGCGGGTGAGAGAAGAGGCCAAAAAGTGCCTGCGCCATGCCAGCTTTCAACTGGGCAAGGCGGCCTACGAAATCGATGAATATCTGAAAGATTTCAGCACAGCCCGCATACCTATTAGGCGGCAAGTGATCCTCAACGAAGCCATCGCGCATCTAGTTGCTAATGTCATGCCAAATTTAGGCATAGCTGAGATGGCAAGGATGCAGGTGCAGCTTGCACTGCGTGACTATATTAAAAGTGCTTTCTGATCAACTTTAGTGGGTTTAGTCCGAATTTGAGTACTTTTGAGATATTGATACAGAAAACGTTTAAGCATCTCACCCAATAGTATTTGTGATTGCTCTACCGCTTAATCCGACTAATTTTTGTACCTTCAAAACTTAGACTTGCCATTAGTCCTTCTTGATCAGTCACAAATGCATAAGCATCATTCTTCATGGTGGTAGTTGAGAGATTTTTCGCGATACCTTCGTTTACGACAACGATGCTAGGCCCAACCCCAAATTCCCATCCCTTAGATTTATTAAGATACTTGACTGACTTGTCGTTCATTAGAAATACAACATAGGCATAGGACTCTGCACCAATTTGCCAGCCCCAAGAAGCAGAGACAGTGTTGTAGTAATCCGTGACATGCCCGTCTTTCATCAATACACCTTCGCCGTAGCTACCTCCAAATACCAGCCCGGCTTTTACAACCTTGGGAAATACCAAGATAGCCTTGGCTTGCTTTGATATAGCTGCAGCTGCAGGGTTGACCCGGTATAGAGCTTGCAGTGCCTGTGCTGAGTCTTGGTCAAGGTCCTCAGCGGTTGCAGCAGATGCTTGATTTGCTGCAAAGCAGAAAAGTAAGGTAAATGTGCTGATGAAGAAAAACTTATAGAAATTTATACGGATTAAGTTCATTTGAATTCTTTGTTTGTTAATGTGATTACGTTAATTTTTGACTATGCATTTCCAAGAGCATGATCAAAGCTAATCTGCTTAATGGGTCCATCCAGCAAGCTATGTGCTCTTTCGACTTCATCATTACTTCCATGGACTAACAAGACAAACTGGTCCGCTTTAATTGCTACTTCGTACTCAATGACTTGATCTTTTTGTACACCCAGTTCGACCATTGCGGCCCCCAAGGCTGATAGGCCTCCAACTACAACTGCACCCTCAAGAGCACTCACTAGTGCACCAACAACTGGTCCAGCCATGGCCATTACTCCAATGCCAGGTATCAGAAAAACTGCCGGTGTAAATATCAAACCCCAAATTGCACCCCAAAATGCTCCAAACTTACCCCAGCTAATGATTCGATGTCCCTTGCTATAAAAGCCAATAGGATGTTCCTCTGTGTGATATCCCTTTCCAATTAGTGATAGATGTTTCATGTCGAAACCTGAATTCCCTAACCGACGGACTGCGTTTTCAGCATCAAAATGCGTTTTGTAAACGTAGGCATTCGAAAGTTGCATTGTCATTTTCAATTCCTGTTATTTGGATTTATTTAAAAGTGCGGACTTGGCTAATTCGGCTGTTTTTGAGGCAGCTGCTTTTGCACTATCAATGACTGATTGGCTTGTATGTAAGGCACTATTGACTATCGATAAAGCCATAGACGAAACTGGATTGCCTGCTAGGGCATGGTGTTTCAACATTTCATTTGTTAGAGCACGGTTATCAATGATCTGTTGTTGAAAAATATTCGCTACTTCTGAGTGCGCATAAAACCCAAGTTGGTAAGCCTCGGTTGCAAAACTCAAATAATCACGAACCTGACTACTCATATGAGCAGTGACTAATTCGTGGATATTCTTAGTGTCTTTGACCTGCAAAAGCTCGGTAGCCCGGTTGTGGGAAGCTTCTATGGCCTTTTTGTTGTGAGTTAGGGCTAAGTTGATCAACTCTAAGGATTGCTTGTGATACAGATTAGCAATCTCCATAGTCCGGTTGGGAATAACTTTGACTTGTTCGACAGTGGCTTTCATAAGATGACCTTTGTATGGTGTAGTCCTTAAGCCGCGAATAGATCAGTATTCGTAAACAACAGTAGAACAAAGGGGACTCTAGGTTTTTTAGATAAGTTGGCATTGACGTATATCAAGGAAGAAGCGTTAAAAGTTGATGCCAAGACGTCCAGATCAATAAATGCGGACATAAGGCAATTAAACCGTTTACTAGCGGTGGAGCTTTAAATGCTCAAGTCTTAAT
>CAIRQX010000108.1 GCA_903880855.1 uncultured Burkholderiales bacterium
ATACCAAGCAATGCGACTCGCAAGTGTCCAATTGGTCACTGCGAGTGTTGGAACATTTTTCTCTTTCGCCCAACGCGCGCCAAGCTCTGCCGCTTGTGACCATCCATGCAAATCTGCAAATGGATTTTTTGCTGCTTCGTCGACACCAACACCTGGAGGTGTCAGGGCTTGCTTTTCATTTTCAGATGTGAATCCACCCGTCAACATGAGGGTGAACATAGCCGCGCAAATAAGGGCTTGGAGAGCCAATACCCACTTCACAATGCGCAGGTGATTTGCAATCAAACCCACCACACCAGTAGCGATCATCGGTAATAAAGCAATGAAGAACGGTGCTACCCAATGCGGCAAGGTACTGCCCCTGCCCGATAGGTAAAACAACAGCAACACCCCTGGAACTCCAAAAGACGCAACCAAGAAGCCTGGCGCGGGATATTGCGTTTTTTGCGAAGACAGGTTGGGTACAGAAACTTTTGCGTTGGCGTGATAAGACTTACCAGACTGCGCATGCTTTCTTAAAGCCCAAGGCGCTATCAAGCCAAACGAAATAATGACCACCACTACATAAAGCAACAACTTGCGCGCTTGCCACGCTTTACTACCTGCTGCGTGGTTTGCTTGGTACACAAACGAGGCCCAATCGTTGATGGCATTCCAATAAAGTACAGGCATCACACACAACAAAGCCACCGCAAAAGCTAGCCAAGGTCCAAGTTGAAATAACCAACGCCAGCCTTTTTGGCGACATAGAGCCAACACAACGCCCAATGCCAAAAGTACTGCGGTGTATTTAGCCAAACCGGACAAGCCCAATGCAAGGCCTAGCAAAAGCCAAGTCACTATCTGATTCGAATTGACATCTGCCTGCTGGTTGGCGAGTTTTTGGTCAGGGTTTTTCTTTTTAGGTAAGGCTTCATCAGGCTGGCACAGTTGCCAAGTCAGCCACATCACCCAACAGGTGAGGGGCATAAGCAAAGCATCGGGTGTTAAAGCAAAGCCCAGCAAATGCGTAATGGGGCTGAGCAGAAGCAACAACAGATCCACACGCAAACCAAACACGGAACTTATGGCGATTTGCGGATACAGCGCATCACACAAACGCATCACACCCCAAGTAGTGAGCACCCACGCCAACATGGGTACCACACGCATCCACACGTTAGCCCCTCCGAATTGCAAAAACAACCACTGCAACCAACCTACCAAGGGCGGATGGTCGTAATAACTCCAATCCAGGTGAGAGGCATAAAGTGCGTAATGCGCTTCATCTGGCGAGAGGTCGATAAGCGCACCCATAACAAGGTGCAGCAGAACACCTACCCCAACGCCCATCCAAACTCTGGTGGTCCAACGCGTCACATCAGCCTTTGCGTTTTTGGGGCCAAACAAAGAGCGATGTAGTCACGTAATTCCACATCAACCCTACCAAAATGCCGGCCAAGCCAGAAAACAACCAGTAACCCCAGTCGCTATATATATAAGACGCAACGCCGACGTTCGAGGCAGCACCAATGCCACAAGCGAGCATGAATTTGACCAGCCCACCCCACCACGCCCAGCCGTGTAATTGTTTGTCTCGGTATGTCAATGCGTTGTTCAGAAAAAAGTTAAACACCATCGATATCAACACGGCTGAAGTTTGCGAAACAACAAACGGTAAGGCTAGCAAAGCCATGCCCGTCCACAAAATACTCAAATGCACCAACACACCCACCGCACCGACGCTGGCAAAAGAAAGAAATTGCACAGGTATGTAGCGACCAACGGTTTTGTCGGCTAACAGCATCAGGTAATCCCACGCTACACGGTTGTCTAGTTTGCTTTCGCCCGCCACCCGCAGGCCAAAGCGAAATGGAATTTCTTTGATGCGCAAAGTCTTAGGCGAAGAAACCACCACATCCACCAAAATTTTGAAGCCCATGCTCGAAAGCTTGTACACCGCGTCTTCGATCACTTGGCGGCGCAACATAAAGAACCCACTCATCGGGTCTTTAATCGTCAAACCCAATAAGCGCTGACTCAAAGTAGTAGCAAATAGACTGGTGTTACGTCGACTATCGTCCCAGTCGCCAACGCTGCCGCCTTCCATATAGCGGGTGCCAATCGCTAGGTCATAAGACTCGTCTCTCAATGCAGCCAACATGGTGGGCAATAAGGTTTCATCGTGTTGCAGATCAGCGTCCATCACCGCGATGAATGGAGCACTGGTTGAGAGCATGCCCTCGACACAAGCGCTAGAGAGACCTCGTCTTCCCACGCGGCGAATACAACGCACATGGGAATCGGTAGCGGCCAATTCACGCAAACGCTGCACAGTTCCGTCAGGAGAGTCATCGTCTACAAACACCGCTTCCCAAGAAACACCTTGCAAAGTGTTGTGCAAACGTTCGACCAACACGCCCACATTGAGCGATTCGTTGAAAGTGGGTATGACGACCGCCAAAGTCGGCCCTTGCTCAGGGTTCTTGGGCTGTTCGTGGTTAGAACTCATGGTGAATGCGCTTTGGGGAATAGAAGCAAGAATGGCGGGCATGGTATCACCCAGACAGTAAGATTGAAGGAATTTGCGCGCGTTGTGCTCTCAGTCACGCCGCATTAAGCATGTATGAATCGCTCACTGGATCCTCTGTTGTCAAACCAAACTGCATTTAACGCCCCTTCGCTCTATCGCGCTTGGCCCGTAATCGTTGCCTATTGCTTTTTGTGGACTCTTGTGCAATGGGTGTCTGAACCCAATCTCGACAGCTATTACGACATGCTGGAGAACTACGGATGGTCTCAGGTGATGGCATGGGGGACCTTCAAACATCCGCCATTTTTTGCATGGGTGGTAGGCGCTTGGTTCAAGGTATTTCCGATTTCAGATTTGTCTTACAAAGCACTGGCCTATGCCAATGTGGCAGTGGCTTTGGCAGGCGTGGTGGCCTTGGCGCGTCAGCTGGGCTTGGCACGCTTTAGCCATGCTGCTGTGTTTTTGTTGTTGCTGAGTTTTCCCTACACAACCTTGGCAGCGAAGTTCAATGCGAATGCGCAACTCTTATCGCTTTGGCCTTGGACCGCGGTTATCTTTTTGCATGCTTTGTCAGCGCAAGGTGGTCGCGCTTTGCTGATGGCTGTTGCTTTGGGAGCGCTTTCTGCTGCTTGCATGCTGAGTAAGTATTACAGCGGGGTGTTCTTGCTGTCTTTGCTAGTTGTTGCAGTCTTTCAGCGTGAGGGACGTCAATGGCTTTTGACACCTTGGCCTTATCTGGCATTGACGGTGTTTGCCGCTGGTATTTATCCACACTACCAATGGCTGGCGGCGCATGATTTCGCCACCTTTGTGTATGCCAGTGAGCAATCGGATGCATCGATTTTGTGGTTGCGCATTTTGAAGTTCTTCTTCATGCCATTGCTCTATGTTTTTCCGGCTTGGCTGGCGAGTGCTGCTCTATTTGCTTGGGCTACCCCTTCAGCACAGGGCGCTCGGTTTGTTCAGTTTGGTAAAAACCTTTTGCTGGCTTTACGTCCCCATGGGTGGAGTGACGCGTTGTTTTGGTTCTCTTGGGTTCCTGTAGTCACCACCGTCCTGTTTGGGGTGTGCGATGTGGTGACTCCTGAAGCACCTTGGGCTATCCCTCTAGGCTTTGCGTTTAGCTTGATGTGGTTGCGCAATTTGTCAGTCCAATCTTCGCCAGATTCCGCAGTCGATCAAGTTTTGAAGCGGCTGCATATATGGTCAATCAAGGGACTAGGCGTATTGGCTGTTTTAGGTTTAGCACTCACGGTGTACTGGGCCAATGAGGGCCACGAAGAGTATTACCGCCCGATTGAAATAGCAGGACACAACATTGCGTCCGATTGGCAAAAACGCCACCCCGATGTACCTTTGCAATGGTCTGCGGGTGACTGGGGATTAAACGCCATGGTGGGGTTTTATGCTGATCCAAAGATACAAGCTTTGCCAAACTTGCCTGATAGTTGGGAGGCTTCTGTCTCTCCGGTTGCGAACTGGCAATCTAAGGGCGGAGTGATTGTTTGTGACCTTGGTAAGGGGCGTCCGACTGAAGCGCAATTACTGACCAACACTTGTGTCCAAAAAACTACTACCTGGTTGCAAGAACGCAAACAAGACTCCAAACCTATCGTCTACGATCTCTCGCGCCGAGGCTGGCGTTTTCCAAAGCAACTCTCCTTTGGGTATGCTGTGTTTCATTACGTGCCTTGATGGCTTTTTTCCACTCCACTTCTAGAGAATTTATATGACCTACGAAATGATCCAAACCCGAATTGAAGCAGACAAAGTATGTGTTATTACTTTGAACCGTCCTAAACAATTGAACGCACTCAATGACCAACTCATGACCGAGTTAGGTGCTGCGCTCAAAGAGTTTGACGACAACCCGGCCATCGGCTGTATGGTCGTCACAGGCAGTGAAAAAGCATTTGCTGCAGGCGCAGATATTGGCGCCATGGCCACCTACAGCTATGCTGATGTTTACGTACACGACTACATCACTCGCAATTGGGAAATCATTCGATCCATTCGCAAACCTGTCATTGCGGCTGTGAGCGGTTTCGCTTTAGGTGGCGGTTGTGAGTTAGCCATGATGTGCGACTTCATCATTGCCGCTGACAACGCTAAATTTGGCCAACCCGAAATCAAGCTCGGCATCATTCCAGGCGCTGGTGGCACTCAACGCTTGCCACGCGCAGTAGGCAAAGCGAAAGCGATGGACTTGGCGCTAACAGGCCGCATGATGGACGCTGTCGAAGCAGAAAAATCAGGTTTAGTTAGCCGCGTGGTGCCCTTAGACAAAATGATGGAAGAAGCCTTAGGTGCCGCCTTGATAATTTGTGGCTATTCACAGATCGCTACGCGCGCTGCAAAAGAATCGGTCAATCGCGCGTTTGAAAGCGGGTTGTCTGACGGCGTGATGTTTGAACGTCGCTTATTCCATTCTTTGTTTGCTACCCAAGATCAGAAAGAAGGGATGGATGCTTTTGTGAATAAGAGAGCTGCTGTTTTTACGAATAAGTAATTTCGATTACTCTCAACTCTAAATGCCCCACATGTCCCTATGCTGTTCAAAGTTTTGCGTCTAGCTACATTTATACTGTCGGTTTTTTGTTCGCAGATTTCATGGGCACAAGACCCTGGCGTTGCAGATAAATTCGAAGTCACCTACGGTATCAACCGTTCAAACCAATCTTTGTTGAATGGCGTGCTGGTCACCAACAAAAACGATCCGACTATCAACATCACCTATGAAACTGCTAAAGGTTTTGCCAGTATTCAAAACGGTGTTGGGTTGTGGTTGGTGCGAAATGACCAAGTCAAGGTAGGCTATTCGCTCAACTACATGATGGGGCGCTATGCGACTGCCGACACACGCTACAACGGCATGGGCAATGTTGCCGGTTCTGTCGCCGGATACGCATGGGGTGAGTGGCAGCCTGTGAAAGACGCTGTCACGGTGTATGGCAATTACAGCAACGCTTTACGAACTACCAACGGCGCCTTGGCGCAATGGGGGATGACCTTGGGTGTGCCCGTTGTCAGCAGAGTGAATGCATTTATTGATGTGTCGCGCTACTGGGCTAACCAAAGGTATTTGCAAACCTACTATGGCGTCACCAGCGCGCAAGCTGGATCTTCCAACACATACAGCGCCTATACGCCCACCACTTCTGGCACGCTCTACAGCAATACTTTGTGGGGAGCCATGGTCGAGGCCACTAAAGACATAGATGTTGTCATTGGCGTTGGTAAATCTAGTGCTACGGGCTTGTTAATGAACAGCCCCTTGCTTGACAGAAAAACGCAAACCAATGCCACGGTGGTTTTAAATCAGCGGTTCGGGGTCAATTAGCGTTTAGTTATCAAATCAGCGTCTTGTAGACATTGTTTCTGCCTGTGGCTTGTTGGCAGTCGTATTATTTTTGTTTTTCTCTAATTCGCTTGTATCTTCATCGTAATTTTTCTGAGCAGTTCTTTTTTCCGCCAAAAGAGTCTCAATACTTTGGTTAACCTTGAATGTATTGGCAGTACCTGGCCAGGGCGCAAGGTTAGCTCGTATGTAAACAATTTGATCTGGGGCGCAAATCTTGCCAAATTTGCCCAGCCATTCAGTGACAGATTTCTCTCGCATTTGCTCGTCATTGGTTGCAAGGGCAAGCATTTTGAAATCGGCCACATTACAAACCATCGCATCTTTGTTTTGAGCTATGGCTGAACTTCCCATAAGCAATACAAATATGGAAGAAAGCAGTATTTTTTTATACATATAACTTATATCCGCTCAAGATTAGTCAGGCTGTTTCATAAATTGTATTGTGTAAGGTTAGTGATGCGTAGAAAATATCTTACCGATATAATAAAAATTGAAATGGCCATACTTAAAAGAATCATATTAGTAATTGCGGCTGCACTGGCCTATTACCTGATTTTTGATCTCAACAAACTCTTTTTTGGCATTTACGAGTTCTCATACGGTGTCAACTGGATTTTCATACCCAGCGGCATTCAGCTTTTACTCGTTCTAGTTGCTGGAATTGATGGGGCGCTTGGTATTTTCTTGGGGTCACTTTTTATTGGACTAGAAAACTACTATTTATATTCCGTCCTTCTTACATCCATCACTGCATTGATTTCAGGCGGCTCACCATTAGTTGCTCGAAAAATCTGTTTTGATTTTTTAGGCGTGGATAAGGATTTACGTAATATCAATCTCAAATCGATCGTCCAAATGTCACTTATCTTTGGACTTATCAGCGCAAGCCTTCATCAGTTATGGTTTTTTTACAATAGTAAAAGTGATGATTTTTTAAGTGATTTAATAGTGATGTTTACTGGTAATATTTTTGGAACACTATTGGTGCTAGTATTCGCAGCATTCATCAACATGATAGTATTAAAGAACATACCCAAAAGGATTGATGATGAGTAAAGTTTATTTACGTTATCTTCGGATTGCTCGTGCTATCGACATCCTTAAAAAAAATAGCAATTCGATAGACTCCACCGCCCTTCAATTGTTGAATGAAATAGCTGTTCAACACTTCGACGGCAAAACCTTGACAGTGTCGCAAGCCATTGCACTCAACAAAATTGCAAGCCCTGCAACGCTACACCGCAAATTAGACGAGTTACGCGAAGCAGGTTTGATTGAACAATCATTTGAAGGCAAGAATCGCCGTACAAAATATCTAGTTCCTACAAAAGAGGCCGATTCTTACTTTTCAAAGATGTCTAAAGCAATTACCAGTGCTGTGAATTCATAGAAGGCAGAAATTGCCTCATTGTCTTAAAACTCTCGCCGCAGTCTCGCTATAATTTGCGGCTCGGCGCTTTAGCTCAGTCGGTTAGAGCGATGGAATCATAATCCACAGGTCCGCGGTTCGAATCCGTGAAGCGCCACCAAATTCAGATCCCTTCAGGATCTAAAAAAGCCCCCAAACCATCTTTCGGCTCAAAGCGGCCCTCAATAAAACGCAGCCGCGTGGGCCCGAGCATGGCTTTTTCTTGCATGGAATGTTGAGGGTCGCCTGGATAGCAAATATGGCGTAGCCCATCTGCATCAAATGTTTCGGGCATCACTGTAGAAGGTTTTCTTGCTAATGCAGCGCGCAATACGCTCGCGCAATCTGCGTAGGGTAATAAATTGACCAAGGTCATGATTTGTGGCGGAGCCATGCTAATGCCGCGATCCCAATACTTGAGCAAAGCATCTCGAGGTGACAGCCAAATGCTGTCAACCGCTTCTACATCGTCATGGATAGGTGTTTGGTTGGGCGGCAACACGGCTACAAAAAACCGCGTGTCAAAACGTTTACTTGTGACAGACGGCATGCGAGGAGTGATCCACCTTGACCACGGAGCCAAATGCTGCGTGTCTAGTTGTAAATCACCTGAAGACAAGACATTGGCAAAAGTTTCGCCAGCATGCAATCGCTTTTGCCATTGGGCGCGTTGCACTGTGTCGTGCGCCAACGCATCGCTGTTGCGTGCGCGTGCATACAAGACTCCGCATTCTTCTAAAGCCTCGCGAATGGCAGCAACATAAAGGCCTGCGGCCATATGGGTTTGAATGTCTGGCTCTGCTAACGAATGGTGCAAATTGAGAGGGTCTTGGTCTAAATGGCGCAACACAAGTTCGCTGCTGTCTGCTTCATCTAATTTGCCACCAGGAAAAACATAGGCACCTCCCAACACGGCGGAGTCGGTGTGGCGGCGCAATAGAAATACTTCTAGCCCCTTTTGTGGGGCATCACGTAACAACACCACCGTGGCAGAAGCACGCGGTGGTGTGGTGATGACTTCGCTATTGAGTTGCATCAGCAGATACAACCCATTTGGCTTGGCATTGTGCGCAAGATTTACTTATTGGGGTATGCCAAATCAACGCGGCGGTTTTGCGCCCATGCGGCTTCGTCGTGCCCTTGAATAGCAGGTTTTTCACTGCCAAAGCTCACTGCTTCAAGTTGCTTCTCGCCTACACCATAGACCTTCAATGCGCGCACCACAGCGTCAGCACGTTTTTGTCCCAATGCCAAGTTGTATTCGCGTCCACCGCGTTCATCGGCATTGCCTTCCACACGAATAGCTAAGGTCGGCTTGCTGGCTAAATATTTACCTTGGCGCTCGATCAAAGGACCATCATTGGTTTTGATAACAAATTGGTCAAAGTCAAAGAAAACGCTGCGCTCTTTAGATATCAAGCTGCTGGGGTTCAAGTGGTCGGCCACGACAGGTGCCACAGCAGACTGCGCAGGAGGAGCAGGACTTACGGGCGCCGCCACTACCGCTTTACCAGTGACGTCTGCGGTTTCTGCAAGCTTGGTGGTGCTACAGGCTGCAAGCGCCAGGGCGGTAATTACCATAGTAATTCGGGTCAGGTGTGTAGAAAACATATTTATATAACTCAAAAGATTTAGACCTAATGAGTTTACTCGCGGGTTTTGCACCCCTTGTGACAGGGTAAACATCCATAAATCTTGAAAAGTGTTGTTTTTTTTGACACTTATTTAAAAAACATTATGAATCAACAACATAGCAATTACTCTTCATTTAGTTTCTTTTTAAAATTTTTTGAATACTAATTAACTCTACAAAGTGATATTTTTGTCGGTTTTGACCACTTAATCACAAAATTAGCAGTGTTGACGGTAATACAACTACCTATTAAATTCCATTCCCCGCATCTGTTTTTGTTTCTAAGGCGTTGCGGCAATCGAATCTGGAGTTAGTCAATGTCTACTTTCAAAATTTTGGTCACCAGTCAAAAGGGTGGCGTCGGTAAAAGCACCGTATCTGCCAACTTGGCGGCTTACATGCGCCGTCAAGGTCAAAGCGTAACTTTGGTCGACTTTGACACCCACGGATCCTCCAGCACTTGGTTGAACCGCGCGCCCAATATCGGTATCGTGGTGCAGCACCATATCTTGCCGCTCGACCAAGGTGGCAACCGACCTATTCTTGATGCGCGTCTGCATTTGCGACGTGCTGCTAGCAGTTCTGACGTGGTGATTTGCGATTTGACGTGGACCGATTCCATCGCTGGCGAGCTGATGTTTGAATACGACTTGGTCATCGTGCCGACTTCTGTTTCAGAAATTGAACTTGCAGCCACCGCAGGCTTTTTGAGCCGCCACCGCTGGGTATTTGATTCCGCTATCCACACGCCACCCACATTACTGGTATGTCCCACACGCGTACACAACGAACAGATGCAAAGCGATACCTTCACCAAGCAACGCTTTCCTGTCAGCTTTATGTTGTCGCCTCCGGTTTTGGAAGCGCAAAGCGCACGCGAAATGTTCGAGCGTGGCTATTTGATGGACCTGCCTGACGAATGCGGCACATCTTTCATCGAATTCGGCAAAGCCGTATGCACCGCCCGTGAAATGCGCGCCAGTGCGCAAGGTATGCGTCAGACGACAGCGTCCACGCGCATCAATACGCTCAATGGCATTCGCACAACCAACCAGTCAAACGCGCTGAATGCACCACCTAAAAACTTGTTAGCACGTACAAGTACTTTGTCAAACCAATATTCAGTTTTAGGCCGCCATCGCTTGCATAAAGTTGGAGACAGTGCGCCTGCTGAGTCACCAGAACAGGCAAATACATTTGGAAGACCGACAAAACCAACTGTGCAACCAGCAGTTGAAGAAACAGCAAGTATTACTTCTATGGGTATTCCTCAGTTTCTTAAACGCATGTCTATGGGCATCTTGAGCAAATGAGTACCGAACCACAATTTTTGTCATTCAAAGGTCTCAAGCAATATTCGCCTGACGACGGCTGGGGACAGGTCAATGCTTTGCTGCAATCGCATGCACGCGCGGCGGCGGCTCCCGCAGAAGCACCTCCCGCACCGCAATACAACTACGCACCTGAAAAAGTGCCGACATTGACTGAAACGCAAGAACCCGTGCATGCGCAAGAAGCGGCCTCACCGATGTTTGACCCTTTGATCAGCGAATTGTTTGACCAACTTCGCGTTGCACCTTCGGATGAACTCACACAAACATGGCGCACGATTGCTGCTGAAGTCAATTTATTGACACAGCGCATGGCATTGCAACGCGAGCTGCAAGAGCGCGCCCGCAAACTAGAAGTTGATCTAGTAGATCTTCGTTCATCCATCATGTCGCATCTCAAAGATGTGCAAAACGTAGCGGACCAACAACTCACCTCTGCGCGTCTGCGCTCTGAAGTCTCAGCCTTGGCGCAAACTAAACTAGCGGCGAAATTGAATCAAAGAAGATAATTCTTTCCACCGCCTAAGGAGTTAGCCGCATGCTGGAGAAATTAAACGAAATCTATCCAGTGCGCTACACCGCATTTTTGGTGTCAGTGGTTTTGCTGGTCTTCACTTTGCTCGGTGCAGGCGTCACAGGCTTAAGCGGTTGGTGGCCACTATTATTTTTAATCTTAAGCTTGGTCGGCTTGCATGACCTGAAACAAGAACACCATGCGGTATTGCGTAACTACCCAGTCATTGGGCATTTGCGCTTCATGCTGGAATACATCCGGCCTGAAATTCGGCAATATTTTTTAGAGTCTGAAACAGACGCTACGCCGTTTTCTCGAGCCCAACGTAGCTTGGTGTATTCGCGTGCGAAGGGTGAAAGCGATAAACGCCCTTTTGGTACGCAACTCGATGTCCGTGCGGTGGGATATGAATGGATCAACCATTCCATTGCAACGACCCAACTCACAAGCCACGACTTTCGCATTCAAATCGGTGGCAGTGCATGCAAGCAACCCTACAGCATGAGCCGGTTCAACATCTCTGCCATGAGTTTTGGCGCGTTGAGTGCCAACGCAGTTTTAGCACTGAACCTCGGCGCTAAGCGCGGTGGATTTGCGCATGACACAGGCGAAGGCTCGATCTCGCGCCACCACCGCACGCACGGTGGCGATTTGATTTGGGAAATTGGCTCCGGCTACTTTGGTTGCCGCGATGCATCAGGGCATTTCAGCCCAGAGCATTTCACTCAAAACGTGAAGTCTGACCAAGTCAAGATGGTCGAGATCAAACTCAGCCAAGGGGCCAAACCTGGACACGGTGGTGTTTTGCCAGGCGCTAAAGTCACTGAAGAAATTGCTGAAGCGCGAGGTGTGGGTGTTGGCGAAGACTGTGTTTCGCCCTCGAGCCACAGCAGTTTTTCGACGCCGCTAGAGTTGATGCAATTTGTACAACAACTGCGCGATTTAAGCGGCGGCAAACCTGTGGGTATGAAGCTGTGTATCGGCCATCCTTGGGAATGGTTTGGCATTGTCAAGGCCATGCTCGAGAGCAAAATTTATACAGACTTTGTAGTAGTTGACGGTGCAGAAGGCGGCACCGGTGCAGCACCCTTAGAGTTCTCTGACCATATCGGTATGCCGCTGAAAGAAGGTTTGCGTTTGGTGCACAACACTTTGGTTGGGGCAGGTTTGCGTGAACATATACGTGTAGGCGCGAGTGGCAAGATCGTTAGTGCATTCGATATGGCGCGAGCTTTTGCTTTGGGCGCAGACTGGTGTAACAGTGCACGCGGTTTTATGTTTGCGCTGGGTTGTATCCAAGCGCAGACATGTCACACGGGCAACTGCCCTACTGGTGTGACTACGCAAGACCCCAAGCGCCAAATGGCGTTGGTGGTGCCTAGCAAAGCAGAACGCGTTGAAAACTTCCATCGCAATACCTTAGAAGCATTACAAGAGTTACTGGAAGCCGCTGGTTTAAATGAACCCAGTGAACTCTCTCCCCGCCACATCATGCAACGCGTGAGCGAAACACAGGTTTTACATTTATCGGAATTGGTGGATACGGTAGCGCCACTCGCATTGCTGCAAAAAGATATCAGCAACTTACCCGTGACCTACCAAGACTGGGCGCTTGCAAGTGCAAGTCGGTTTGGGCTGAACGTTTAGTCAGCAGGTCTTGGATACTGAATAGGGCGCTCGCGCACTACAGGTGCAGGAGCAGGCTGTGGTGTGGCAGCAGCTTGGGCTGCTGCTCTAGATTTTTCAGCAGCGCGTTCTGCAGCAGCAGCGCGTTCTGCAGCTAGCGCAGCAGCTTTTTCAGCGGATGCTTTTGCTGCTGCTCTTTCAGCTGCGGCTCTATCTGCAGCCGCTTTGTCAGCCTGGGTTTTCTGTGGTGGCTTTTCCTCAGGTGCAAAACGCATGGCGGCAGCTCTCTCTGCGGCAGCTTTTTGCGAAGTTAAACGCTCCGCCGCAGCGGCTTTTTCTGCAGCAACTGCGCTGTCCGCCGCTTTTTGTGCGAGAGTGGCTGCATTGCTGGCGCTCTTAACTGCTTGTTCATACGCAGAGGCTTGCAATTTGTCGCGCGCTTGCAAGCTTTGGTTCATTTCTGTGCGCATTTTTTGAATTTCAGCCAGAACCAATTGCACAGGTTGCTGCTTTAATTTGTCAGCGTCCATGTTGGCGGCAATCTTGGCTTCCATAGAAGCCAAAGATTTATTCATAGCGAGCAGTTTTGCATCTATCAATTTATTGTTTTGATCGGCCACCAAATTAGGCATGCCAGACATCACGCGGCCAATTTCGTCCAAACGGTTGGCTACATTCTTTTGCGTGGTGTTGAGTTCTTCTTGTTTGTCTGTAATTTCAGAGAAATCAGAATTCGTTTTACCGATGGCACTGATGCTTCCGTCGATCTCGATCATGCGCTTGGACATGGCGTAGGTCATCACGTCCAATTCTTTGATCGATTTAGTCATTTTCAAAGTAATGCCAAAGAAAAAACCCATGGCGACCAATAAGCTCACGCAAATAGCACCCAACATGACACGGGAATGCAAGACATTGCGGCGGTTGGTTTCTTCAATTTTGGCAACCACCATACGCATAGCGCTACTCACATCGGCAGCAATAGATGCTGAGCGTGTTGATACCTCAGCTGAATCTAAAACTACTGAGGTCAGCTCCTCAATTTGGCGTGCCACTTCATTGCTATCCAAAGACTGGTTAGCGATTTCTGTCAAACGATCAGCGGTTGCATCTACGTCCAAAATAGACTCAGCACCGCCTTCAGACGTGTTTTCACCTGACTCCACTGCGTCCGTCGCTTCGACTTCATCCACCGGCGCTTCGAGCACCGCTGTATCGTCCGTGTTTTTTTCAGCTTCCGCCATGGTTAACCCTTTGATTGTTCTTCTAAAACATCTAGCCGCGCGTGCAGCAGTCTGATATCTTCGGTGAGTTTTTCAGTACGTTTTTGGAATACCTCTATCCATGTATCGACGTGATCAGGCATCTCTTGAGCGTGAATCTCGTCCAATACAGGCAAGGCGTCTAACTCGTCCAAAACGGAAACGCTGGTTTCTTCGACCTCTGAGGGTGTGGTGGAGACTTCAGGAGGCGTTACCTTCGCCAATTCAGGTGTGTGCGCCGCCTCCGGCTCGTTCAGGGTGGGGACTTGGGCCAGTTCTTTGGCGGAAAGCCCTTGCGCATCCTCAGGCAGATTGGGCACCTTAAGGTGAGGCACCTTATCTGATTCAAACGCAGGCTCAAAGGTCTCATGACCTTTGTTGGAGATGATTTCGGCTTCGGTACTACTCATGTGTCGATCCTTATCTCTTAACCCTTGGTGAGTTGCGCTTTGACAGACTTCACGCTGCGCAACCATCCTTTTGCAAGCAAGGGACTCGATTTCATAAATCGATCTGCCTCTGGCTTGGTCTCGAACGGGCCAGCCAACAAAATGAAGTAGCGTTTGTTTGTATCTTTTTTTCTTACCTGCATTACCCGAGCTGTGGCGTACGCCGCTTGGCTGCGTTTGAAGGTGAACATTTCGTCTTCCATATCAAATGCGGCAAGCTGCAAGACGAAACCGTCATCAGGCAATTGGCTTACCCAATCTGCATCAGATATCTTATCGGCTTGAGTAGCATTAGTTTGAGCTTCTTTTTTAGGGGGTTCTTTTTTGTCTGGCTCTTTAGCAGACGGTTGCTTGCTTGCAGGTTCCTTGCTAGCTATTTCTTTAGTATCTTTGACAGCAACTTCTTTAGTGGGTGCAACCACAAGGGGCTCAGAAGCCACGTCGCTTGCAGCAGGTACCGCGCTAGACGCTACAGGCTCCGGCGCACTGGCCACAGGTTCTGGAGAAGGCGCAGGTGCAGCGGGTGTTCCACGTAATAGGTATTTCTTGAAGAGTTCGGCCTCTTCTAACAACATGTCTTTGTACATAAAGCCAAAAACGGCCAAAGACATCAGCAATACAAATAAAACCATGCCCCAGCGTGGTTTGCTTGCGCTGCGTTTAAAAACATCTGCCTCAGCTGCTTGCGCAGATGCGGCAGTAGCGGCGCTAGCGGTAGCGCCTAAAACCGGGGCGCCCAATACAGGTTCTCGCGGTGTTCTCGCATCAAAATCAGAAACGGGGGCTGCTTCTCGCGGTTTATTGGGTATTGATGCAGGAGCAGGCGCAGGCGCTGAGGCAACCGGGGCGGAAGCAGGTGCAGGTTGCGGCTGGGCTTTTTTACCAAGCCCTGGAATACGCCAAGACGTTTTCTTAGGCATATTGAGTTGCTTGAGCGCTTCTTCGGAATCTTCCAAAGACATCGGTTGCAAAACAGGTGGCTCAGATGCAGGTGCTGGATCAGGTGTGTCAGCCACCCAATCAGAGAGAACACGTTTGGGTTCGCCCGCTTTGGTTTCGACTTCCCATTGCAATAAATTTTTACCAAATGCTTCTAGTTTTTTACGGTAGTTGCCTGCACTGTTGATTAGCAAAATCACACTGATATTGCCAGCCGGAAATCCGTTGACCAATCTTGCGAGTAATTGCAACTCAAACTCTTGCATCAGAATGGAATCGCGAAATAGCAAGAAGCGACGTGGGGCTAATTTTTTTTCTTTTTCTGTGGCTTGGTTGAGTGTGAGTTCCGACAAGATGTCGTTGAAGGTTTGCACCAACTGTTCAGAACTGGTGGAAGTACAAAACTCAATGTTTTGTTCACCTGCAGCACGCAAGCGTTCTTCAAACAGGCTACCGTAAAAATCAAGCACCAAATCATGCTGACTCAAGACAGCCAAATTGATGCTGCCTTCAGTCAACGATTTAAGAAGGATTTCAAACCGTAATCGGTCTCCTGGGCTTTGGAAGATATCGGTCATTAGGGCTTTATTGGTGATTAAGAGTTCATCAAGACACCATTGGCGTCAAATTTCATCTCGTCAGGAATTTTTGGGTCCGGCTTGATCACTTCTTGGCCTCTTCCGTAAGACTGATTCAGACTAAACACAAAGGCAATCACCTGAGCCACAGCATGGTAGAGCGCCTCTGGAATGGGGTGATCCAACTTAGTCGTGAAGTATAAGGCGCGGGCTAGCAAGGGCGCCTCAAATAAATACACCCCATGCTTGGTCGCTTCTTCACGAATACGTGCGGCCAATCCGTCATCGCCCTTGGCCACCAAGATAGGTGCGCCGTCCCCGTTGGGGTCATATGACAATGCCACAGCAAAGTGGGTTGGGTTGGTGATGACAACGTCTGCATCTTTGACCTTGGTCATCATCTTGTTGTTCAAAATTTCGCGTTGGCGACGGCGGATCTGGCCCTTGACCTCCGGGTTACCTTCCGAGTTCTTCATCTCGTCTTTGACCTCTTGCTTGGTCATCTTGAGTTTTTCGTTCAATTGGTGACGTTGCAAAGGCACATCCACTAACGCAACCAAAACCAAGCCCAAACTCAACCAAAAACATGAATCCACAATGATGGTGCCTGCGACCTTCACCGCTTGGCCCAAATCCATTTGCGAAATATTGGTCAAGTCGTTCAAATTGTTCATGACCGACACCAACAAAATAGCACCAACCACCAAAAACTTAGCGACGGCTTTACCCAGCTGTATCAATGCGTCAGTTCCAAACATACGCTTCAAACCGGTCATAGGGTTGAGCTTGCTAAATTTAGGAAGCGCGAGCTTGGGGGAGAAAATCAATCCACCCGACAATGTGGTCGACAAAGCGGCAATCACTGCCATGAGGGCTACTAACGGCAACACAATGACAAAGCCGTCGACGATGGCACTGCCAAAAATAGCGGGTAGCAACTCAGCTTTATCAGTGATTTTTCTATCAAACTGCAATTGGCTTTTAAACAAATTGCCCATGCTGTTAAACAGATACTGCCCCATCATGGTGAAGAACAAAGTCGCCATCACCATCATGGCCGCAGGCGCAAGTTCTTGTGAACGCGCAATCTGGCCTTCCTCGCGCGCTTTGCTGAGTCGCTGCGCCGTGGGTTCTTCGGTTTTGTCTTGGCCGCTTTCTTCTGCCATATCGCTTGCCTAATCAACTTCCTAAAAAGGATCGCAACACCAAAAACGCCTGTGCCCACACCCATTGGATGCGTGAGACGTTGTTGCCCATAGAGAAAATCAAAATGACAAATCCCACCAAGATCAAGGCGGGAAAGCCCACGGTAAAAATATTCAAACTCGGTGCAGCACGGGCTACAAATCCGAGACCGATGTTGATGAACAACAAAGTCATCATCACAGGCAAGCCAATCAATAAAGCACCCAAGAACATCATGGCGCTCCAATTGATCATCTTGCCCAGCATGTCTTGGGTGAAGAATTCTTGGCCAATGGGTAGCAACTTGAATGATTCCAGCACCAAACCAAACACAATCAAATGACCACCAATGCCAAGAAATATCAAGGTGCCCATGATGTTGAACAACGCTGACAGCACTGGAACACTACCCATGTTCGGATCAATCATGTTGGCCATCGACAGGCACATAGAACCTGATATCGCCTGACCCGCTACAACCAAAGTGGCAGATGCCACTTGAAATACCAAACCCATGGTCAGGCCAATCAAGATTTGGCGAGATATTTCTAGCAAGCCTTCCGCAGTGAGTGGGTCGATACGGGGAATGTCAATTTGCTGCGACACAAAAAATGCCAAGGCGAAGCCTAAACACATACGAATGCGCAGATTCACTGCGCGGATAGAAAAAATAGAGGTGAACGCTAAAAACGCAGACAAGCGCAACATCGGCCAAATAACGACCAAAAACTTCTCAAGAATCTCTAACAGCGCTAGGTTCATTGCCCACAATCACATGAACAAACTGGGGATGCGTGTGAAGATAGCCTTGGTGTAATCCACCATGGTGTTGATCATCCAACCGCCCATGATTGCGATGGTCAATCCAATCGCGAATACTTTTGGAATAAAGCTGAGCGTTTGCTCGTTGATGGAAGTTGCGGCTTGGAAAATACCCACTACCAAGCCCACCACCAAACCTACAACAAGCATGGGCGCAGAGATGAGCATAGTCATCCAAAGCGCTTGGCGGGCTAAATCTACTACGGCTGCTGAATCCATGGTGGTTCTTCCTTAAAAAACGAAACTATTGGAGAGCGACGCCATCAATAGCGTCCACCCGTCGATCAACACAAACAACATGAGTTTGATAGGCATCGAAATAATCATGGGCGAGAGCATCATCATGCCCATCGACATCAAAACACTGGCAACGATCAAGTCAATCACTACAAAGGGGATGTAGATCAAAAAGCCAATGGTGAAGGCGCTCTTGATTTCAGAAGTGATAAACGCTGGCATCAACGTAGTGAATGGCACTTGTGAGGAGTTATCTAACTCGCGACGGTTAGCGATTTGCATGAACATCGCGATATCGTCTTCGCGGGTTTGCTTCATCATGAAGTCACGAATCGGCGCTTCAGCTTTGATCAATGCTTTGTCGAAGCCTAAATTGGCATTCATATAAGGACCCACTGCATCTTTATAGACCGACTCGAAGACGGGCGACATGATAAAGAAGGTCAAGAATAAAGCGAGTCCGACCAATACGGTATTTGGCGGTGTTTGCGCAGTGCCTAAAGCTTGGCGCAAGATAGACAACACAATAATGATGCGCACAAACGAGGTCATCATTAGCAACATCGATGGCAACAGTGTTAGCGTTGTCATCAAGCCCAGCAATTGCAGGCTCATGCTGTATTGCTGGCCACCTTTGCCGCCGCTCACATTCACCAAAGGAATACCTTGCGCTTGCGCCATCATCGGCACCACGCACATGGCAATGAACAACAACATCATCAAGACGAAGGTGAGTTTGAAGGAGACTAGTTTACGCAACATGCGATGTCTCCTCGGTCCAAGCGTGCAAAGTTTTAACTTCGCTCGGGCTGACACTTGCCAACACCATTTGGTTGTCGATTTGTATCAACACCATCTTGTGTTTCAGGCTCAAAGGCAGGGCTTCCACTAACTGGATACGGCGCTCGCCGTTGCCTTGTATCCCCATAGTCTTGTTGCGCTTGACCCACCACCAGGCAGCGCCCAGTAACAGCAAAATACTGAACGTACTAGCGATGAACTGGGCCCAATTGAAGCTTTGCATGATGAATTTCCTGTGCGCAATGACGGTTTATTGACACCTAAAGTGCCTGTTCCCATAAACTTCGCAATCAATATGCCAGGTCATATTGGCACTACCGCGGGTATTTCGCGCAGATATAGTTCCAACCCATGGGATTGAGAGAAATACTGAAAGACTTGATAAATGCCGGAGGCACTGGCGGACTGAATTGGCATGTGCACGCCTTTCAATCCCAGAAACGCTGGCAACCCACCGTTACACATATTGAACACTTTTTAATGCATTGCCAACCGCGCCACAAGCATTTGCTGTTGATGGGTTGCAGCGCAGGCTGGATGATGCCCACCACATGGCTGGCCCAGTTCACGCAGATTGACGCTTACGACATCGACCCAATTGCACAACGCTTATTCAATTGGCGCCATGGTCGGGCACTGCGTCATAGCCAAACGCAAATTAGCCACCACCGGCAAGATGCGATGGCGCATTTACCCAAAATAATCGAAAAACATCCGCAAGCCAGCATCTGGTTTGACAATATGTTGGGACAACACCGTTACCGCATTCGCGATGAAACGTTGGTAGGAAAAGAGCTTTGTGCGCTTAAAACTACCTTAACGGGACGCGATTGGGGTAGCGTGCATGACTTGCTGTCGGGCCCTACCCAACAAGTTGCGCGCTCACAAGATTCACGTATGCAAGATGTGTATCAAAGCGTGTTTCCACGCGATATGGGCGCCTCTTACAGCCAATCCTTGGTGCAAAGCTTGCAGGCTCAAGGGATCTGGTTTGACCATCTAACTTCACACGTATTTACAGACGATACCCCCACCACGCTTATTCCCTGGGAATTCAAGCCACACTATTGGCATTGGTTACAAGCAGGGTGGCAATCACCCCTGTAAGACCCAAATAATTCTTATTGCAAATGAACGCAATGTATTTGGTTACTTCATATTAAAAAGCATCACACCCGCAGCATCCATTTCACGTTGTTCGCGTTTAGCGGTGGCGTCTCTAATGCGTCTCTCATCTTGCTCTTGCAAAGTTTCCATTTGGATACGTTTTTTTTCTGCGGCTAGCAAATTACCCTTTAGAATATCTAACTCAAATTTAGCGTGCTGAAGGTCAATGTCAACACGTTTGATCAAGGTTTGTATTTGCTGTAAAAAACCTCTGAAGTTCACTGTCTCTTGCATGTTGAGCGATTTTTTTTCTGTTTCTATTGATCGCGCTAGATAGTCAGCATAAAGCACTTCCATACGACCGCGACTTTGCTCAAGGCTTTTAATTTTTTCACGGCCCTTGACCAATGCGGCCATTGCTTGGTCGCATTTTTCTTTGGCTTTTTTTGCCAAGATAGGCCAAGTTGCAAGGGGTTTCATGACACCAAGTGTTTGAGATTACCCAATGACACGTCATAGTCTTCGCTGATGTACATGTCTTGTCGCAAGAACATCACCATTTGTTCACGCAGGCGAATCGCATCATCCAACTCTGGGTTGGTCCCAGCTTCATAGGCGCCTACTTGCACCAAGTCTGCATTTTGTTGGTAGACAGACCACAAGCGTCTAAACCGGTTGGCTTGTCGCATCGACTCGCTATCCACTATGGTTTGCATCACACGTGAAATAGAACCATTCAAATCAATCGCAGGGTAATGCGCTTGGTCGGCCAATGTGCGCGACAGCATGACCTGTCCATCTAATGACGCACGGGCAATATCTACGATAGGGTCAGAAGCATCATCGCCTTCGGCAAGCACGGTATAGATAGATGTGATCGAGCCATGGCCATGTCTGCCAACGCCACCGCGTTCAATCAAATTAGGTAACAAGGCAAACACAGAGGGGGGATAGCCTTTGGCGGTAGGTGGTTCACCAATTGCCAAACCAATCTCGCGTTGCGCATGGGCCACACGCGTCAAGCTGTCGCACAGCATCAACACGTTCAATCCTTTGTCACGGAAGTATTCTGCGACCACATGTGTCATATGGGTGGCTTTGAGTCGCAACACAGGCGACACGTTGGCAGGTGCGGCAATCACTACCGACTTTGCTAAGCCTTCGTCACCCAGTGATTCGCTGATAAACGCTTGCACTTCGCGGCCACGCTCACCGATCAAACCAATCACCACGATGTCAGCTTTGGTGAATCGGGTCAGCATGCCTAGCAACACACTTTTGCCCACACCAGAACCGGCCACTAAACCAATCCGCTGGCCTCGTCCAACCGTCAACACGGAGTTGATGGCTTTCACGCCCACATCCAAAATGGAATTGATAGGGCCACGCTCCATAGGATTGAGCGGGCTGCCGAACAATGTCATTTGGTCTGGTAATTCAGGTAAGGGGCGGCCATCTAAAGGTTTACCGCGACCATCAATCACTCGACCTAGCAAGCCATCGCCCAAACGCACTTGGTCTGAGTTGCGCATCACTCGCACCATGTCACCAGGACCAACGCCCACAGGGTCTGTGAAGGGCATCAAATACAAAGTACGGTCGTTGAAACCGACTACCTCGGCTTCAATTCGGTGGCCGTGTTGACCTAAAACTTCACAACATGCACCTAAGGGTGCCATGATGCCGCGCGTCTCTAATGTCAAGCCCACCAAGCGCACCAAGGTGCCGCTACGTTGCGGATCTGGCACGCGCAATTGCTCAAGCGTGGTTTCTACTTCTTGCGCGAAATCAAGCATGGAACAGTTCTAAATTGGTTATTGGGTTTGGATCATGCTGCGGATCACGCCAGCCACACGGCTTTGGTCGTTTTGCACCACCATGCGCACCACGCCTACTTTGTCTTCGTAGCTATTGGCGTTGTTAAGCAGTTCTGGTGGAATTGTCGGTTTTTTTGCCTTGGCTTGTTCGCGCTTCATGCGTTCTTTCACATCGGCCAATGATTCACCTTCTTGCATGACGATTTCAGTGCTTGCTGGTGCATCTGCAACAGAACCTTCTTCTGTTGTGAACCCATCTGCGATAGTAGAGCCCTCAACAACTTCCGTCGCTACCGCATCAGCTTCTATTTCGACTACTTCTTCGTCTACTTCTGCTTGAAGATCGACCACAGGCGCTGGTTTGTGCTTAGGTTTATCTGGCACTTCCAAAAGTAATTTTTGAAAACGTATTTGGTCATTGCGCTTAGCCTCAGCCAATATGCTGGCGCGAATCATTTCTTGCTGCACCTCTTCAATCGCCTCACTGTGCATATCCTCGTTGACCATTGCACCATCGACAATATGCATCACAAACGGGCGTATCACGGTCACTATGATGACCATGAAAATCAACCCCATTAACAATGTATTGATGACGTCAGGAATGAACATCTTCTGCCTCCCCATCGTCTGTTTTAAGTTGCTCGTCTATGTCAGAAATTGGCTCAAACGATAGTTCTTCAGGCGCTTCTGGTGATGCTTCAGGAGAAGCTTCTTCAGAAAGCTCTATAGATGCCTCTTGAACTTCCGTTTCTGGATTTTTGTTAGCTTCAACGACTGGCTCCGCACGCGGCGCGATTTCTTTTAGCGCCAAACTTCTGGTTAATGCCTCAAGCCTGTTCTCAATCAAATCTTCGACCACCATATCGTTAGCAATCACGCGCACACTGCCAGACGCCAATTGCGGTACCGCTTCTAAGTGAACGCCTTGCAGACTAGCAGTAGTCAAGGTCTCGAGTAATTTTTTATCTTGGGGGTTGAGCTCTACAACCACCGCGCCTTTGATGGGGTGGTCTAGTTCGTTCAAACAGCTTTGTACCAAAGCGTCGATCGCTTGGGGCGAAATACTCAGCTCATGCTTGGCAATATGCTGGGCCATATTCAAGGCCAAGCGCTTCAATGGATTGAAGAAGCGTTGTGGGTCTTGCAGCAAATCATGCAAGCCTTCTGACACTTGCGAGAGCACCTCGCACTGGGTGGCTACTTCTTGCTCCATGGCTTCGCGAGCTTGACGTTCGCCCTGCTCTATGCCTTGGGCAATACCCTCTTCTAAGCCTTGTGCTTTGCCTTTTTCTAAGGCTTCTTGCACGGCTTCTTCTAGGCCTTGTCCTTTGCCTTCTTCAAGGCCTAAGGCCTTGCCTTCTTCTAATCCTTGCGCTTTGCCTGTTTCAAAGCCTTCAGCTTTGCCCTCTTCTTTTCCTTGGGCTAAACCTTTGGCGAACTGGGTCTCTTCACGTTGTACAACTTCTTCTAAAGGTATGCCTTTGGCTTCTGCTTGTACTTCAGGCCTTGCAACTTGTTCTTCTGTTTTTTGCTCAGCAGATTCAGCGGCTATGGCGTCTAAGGCTTCTTGCGTGGCTTCTAAGTGCGATTGCGCTGTTTTTGAATCATTCGTTCTATTAGCAGATTCAGCAATGTCTCGATCATCTACAAATCGGCCAACACTTTTTCTGTCCAGCAAACCTTTAGCAAGCAGCACCTTGATGCGTCTTGCAGCTGCGTAATCGTCCATCACAAAGGGCAAATGCTCATTGACCGATGCGCTGGTTTTAGGAGCAGTCAAGTTGCTATCAAAGCTTGCTTGCGTTTCTTGTTCTTGTAACAAAGCCAATGACAGCCTGGCTTGTTCAGTCAGCGTTTGTGCGACCGATGTATAGGCATCGGTCGCAAAACCGTCCGGGTTTTCTGGATACGGTGCATCCGCGTAATCTTCGCGTACATCCTCACCCCAAACCGTCGAGTCATATCCGACTTCGGATCGACGAAGGTGTAACTTTGAAGCGGGCTGCCATGGAATGGCTGACCGCGGCACGACTAATCGGTTATACATAGTCTCCGCCGCCTAACACCAATTCACCTGAGTCAGACAGTTGTCTGGCCATTCGCATGATTTTCTTTTGGGCTTCTTCCACATCGGACATGCGCTGTGGGCCTTTGGCCTCCATATCGTCGCGGAACATGCCACGGGCACGCTCAGACATATTATCAAAAAAGCGGGCTTGGGTTTCAGGGCTTGCGCCTTTCAAAGCCACCATCAACATGTCTGGCTCGACGGTACGCATGAGCACCTGAATACCTTTGTTGTTCACGCCCACCAAACTCTCGAAGGTGAACATATTGTCTTGAATCTTGAGCATCAACTCGGGGTCAATTTCATTCAATCCGTTCATGATGCTCGATTCCAACGACGTCTTGGTCAAGTTCATAATTTTGGCTGCAGCTTCTACGCCACCAAAGCTGGAAGACTGTGACGATGCGCTCTTAGAGAACTGCATTTTCATGATACCTTCTAGTTCGGCCATAGCAGAAGGTTGCACCGTATCCAAACTTGCAACGCGCTGAATAATTTCAGCGCGAGGCTCAGGCGGCAGAAAATTCAATACATCGGCTGCCACGTTGGCTTCAAGCAAAGACAAGATGATTGCTACCACTTGTGGGTGCTCGGCCTTGATCATGTCTGCAATTCCACGGGCATCCATCCAAGTCAAAATGTCTAAGCCCTTGCTGGCTTGCCCAGGCATGATGCGATTTAAAACCGAGGCGGCTTTGTCATCGCCTAAAGCACGACGCATCACGTTTTCTACATAGTCGGTGCTGCCCATACTCAAAGACGATTGTTTCTTCAAGTGTTCGACAAATTCATCTAAAACGACGTTAACAGCTTCTTGCGAAAAGTCAGCTGCAGCCACCATCGCAGCACCTAATGCTTGGACTTCTTTGGGATTTAAAAATTTAATGATGTCAGCCGCTTGTTCTTCGCCTAAGAGCAACATCAACACTGCCGCACGTTGGGTCGAGGTGATGTTGGACATCTCAGCACGCAGTGCTTCCGACATTCCCATATTAATATCAGCCATGGTGTAGTCCTAAACTTAATTTATTCGGTGTTATTGACGGATCAAGCTCTTGAGAACGCCAGCCACGCGGGTAGAGTCTTCAGACACGATCATACGAATCAGAGCAACTTTGTCATCATACGAGTTGGCGGTGTTGAGTAAATCAGCAGAAATTGACTGCTTCTTAGGCTTCATGGCGGCCATACGGGCTTTCACTTCGTCTAAAGATTCACCTTCTTGAATTTCAATTTCTGCTGAAGCCTCACCGGCAGCTGGGTTCAGTGCGGCTAAGGCATCGGCTTCGGCTTTGGCGGCCGCTGCGATTCGTGCTTCTTCTGACAGGCGTGCGGCTTCTTGCGCAGCCAACATCGCCTGTTCGGCTAGTCTTGCAATCTCAGCTTCGTGAGCTTCACGGGCTTGTTGGGCTGAGAGTTTTGCTGCCGCAGCTTCTGCCGTTGCCACTTCAATCGCCATCTTGGCTTCAGCATTAGCGGCCTCGGCAGCAACAGCTGCCAAATCGGCGGGGCGCACATCTGGTGTTGTGAGTCTTCGCACCATGGGTCGAACCACTAGTAACAAGATGAGTAAAAAGATAGTTCCCACTACGCCTGCATTGACCATCACTTGGTAGTTTTCATCACGGTACCAAGGAATGATCGATGGATCGAACTGTGGCTCGAACTTAGTTGCCACCACAGTCACAACGTCACCACGTGTTTCGTTAAATCCGACCGCGCCTTTGACCAATTGGTTCAAGCGGTCTAATTCTTCAGGCGTGTAAGCAATAGATGTCGGCGGCGCAGAGCCATCGGCAGGTTTTTCAATTTTGGTACCAGCGGGTATCGGCCGCTCATTGATCAACACACCCACACCGATTTTAGTGATCGTGCCCATCGCACCTTTGGTGTGACGCACTGAGCGGTCGAGTTCATAGTTCTTCGTACTACGTGCAGTCACTTGCACGCCCTTCTCGCTGACGCCTTTTAAGGGGTCAGAGTTCGATTGGGTTGTGGCCTGTGGGTTGTTCTGTGCTGGTGGCGTATTGGCCAACGAGCCAGGTAAACCAATCGCATCACGCAAGGTGTTGCGGTCTTCTACGAACAACTCAGAACGGGTCTTGGGGCCTTTGTCTTGTGAGTCAAAGTCTTCAGTAGTAATTTCGGTTTGGGTAAAGTCCAACGTCATGCTGACTTGTGCGCTGACATTCGATTCACCAACGATAGGTGCTAACAATTGGATCAGACGCGTACGATAGAGGTCTTCCATCTGCTGCTTTTGTGTCAACTGTGCTGACGTCAAGCCCAAAGGTTGCTCAACCAACATTTCGTTCATCAAGCTGCCAAAGTTGTCGACTACAGAGACATTCTCTGGCGCCAAATAAGGAACACTAGACGCTACCAATTGAATAATCGCTTGCACATTGGCGGCAGAAATCGTGCGGCCAGGCAAGCGGGTGATGATCACAGAAGCCTTGGTAGGCGCTCGGTCGCGCACAAACACACTTTGTTTGGGTGCGGCCAAATGCACGCGGGCAGATTTGATACCGCCAATTTGCACAATGCTGCGTGAAAGCTCTTGTTCCATCGCATTGTTGTAGCGCACCTGCTCCATAAACTGGCTAGTGGTCATCGCGGGCATGTCTTTGAGGTTTTCCATGCCAGAGACTTCAGTGCGCGGCAAACCTTTAGAAGCCAACAACATGCGGGCTTCTTGGTAGCGGGAGGTAGGAACAGACAGCTGGCCGGTAGAAGGATCCACCTCTGGTTTGAAGTCTGCGGTTTTGAGGGTTTCGATCGCTATTTGCTTGTCTGCATCATTGAGCATCAACACCAAAGGACGGTATGGGGTTGGCTTCATCGAAGTGAAAAATACCGCGACTGACATCAGCAGCATAAAGATCACCATGAATGGCAATGCTTTGCGCACACTGGGTTGGCGCAACACGTCCATCACCAAAGCGCCAGGGCCTTCTTTGGAATTAATCCATGTAGGCAATTTTGAGCCCTCTGCTTTGAGAGCAGAGCCTGTGGCATTGCTCGCGCCAGCAGCGGCAGCGTTATCAGATGCCTGCCCCGAGGGCAAGGTCATCGCGTTCATATTGAGAGTGTCTGTAGCCATATATGTCTTTCAGTCCAACATCAAACCGGCATGTTCATGATTTCCTCGTACGCCTTCATCACTTTGTTGCGTACTTGGAGGGTGGCTTCAAAAGCCAGAGAAGCTTTTTGCATGCTCAACACCACTTCGGTGAGGGGCACTTCTTCGCCACGATCAAATGCATCGGACATCGCAGTCGATTTCTGCTGTGTGTCGTTAACACCATCCAATGCGTTTTTAACGGAATCAAAAAACGTGGGCTGACCTACTTTGGTGGCGGTTGGTTCAGTGGTTGAGTCCGCACCACCAGTGGCTTGGGATTGGTAACTGCGCAAAACCTCCAGCATGGACTGGACGTTGGCACTAGAAATTCGATCGATCATGCGGCTACTCCTTCAGACATGCCACGGCTTCGCAGTTGTGCGAGCTTGTAGCGCAAAGTGCGAGGGCTGATGCCCAGTTTGGCAGCCGCTTCCATGCGGCTGTCGGTGCTTTGGATCGCAGCCATGATCACCTGCTGCTCGCTCACCATCACGGCGTGCTCTAAGTTCACAGGGGTTTCAGTGGTGCGAATTTCAATCGGTGCGCTAGACACAGGTTGTGCGTAAGTGGGCTGTGCATAACTAGGCTGTGTGTATGACACAGCGGGCATCATTTGCACTAAGTTTTCAATTTGGCTGGCGTAGCCTGCTTGGTCGTCTAAAGCGGCATCGTCAAACATCACATGTGCGGGAGTCACCACACGGCCACCACACAAAACGACAGCGCGTTGCACCACGTTTTCTAATTCACGGACATTGCCTGGCCACGAATAGCTGGTCAACATCACCTGGGCTTCTGGTGACACCGAGAAAGGCAAACCACCTTTGATATGGCGCGTCAGCGATTGAATAACCAAAGGCATGATGTCGCCTGGACGCTCTTTCAAGGGCTGGATGCGCAAGCGGAAGGTGCTGATACGGAAATACAAGTCTTCGCGGAATTCACGTTGCTCGATAGCAAGCTTTAAATCTTTGTTGGTAGCTGCGATCACGCGCACATTCAAGTCGATCAAAGCCTCGCCGCCTAAACGGTTGAGCTTTTTCTCTTGCAAGACGCGCAACAACTTGGCTTGCAAATTGATGGGCATTTCGCCAATCTCGTCCAAGAAAATCGTGCCGCCTTCGGCTTGTTCAAATAGACCTTTGTGTTCTTTCAAAGCGCCAGTAAAAGCACCCTTCTCGTGACCAAACAACATGTCTTCGATCAAATGCTCTGGCATCGCTGCGCAATTCAAAGCGACGAACGGGCCTTTGGCGCGTGGAGATGATTCGTGTAAAACGCGGGCCAGCACTTCTTTACCAGCACCTGTTGGTCCAACTAATAAAGCGGTGACTTCAGTTTGCGCGACGCGTTGTGCCAAAGCCAGCAAGTGTTGGCTGGTCGGATCTACAAACACATAGCTTTTTGTGGTGAGTTCAGGGGAATTCAAACCTTGTACGGCTTCTTGCCATACAGCGGGGGTCCATTCGTCGGCGGGCAATACATGCAAAGCGCCCAAACGCATCGCGTCGACAGCGACTTCCATGCGTCGGCGGTCTACACGGCACAGCACAGGCACGGTATTACCGAGTTGGCCGATGAGGGTTTGGACCTCTTGCAGCAACTCGGCGCTATCTCCCAAGCGAATCACCAGCATGTGCGCGCGGCGTAATGCCAGCGCGAGCTCACCTAAGGTACGACCAGTTTCCAAGCTGATGCCGGCGGCATCTAGCTGGGCGCGGTCTGCGTCGACGATTGGACTAAATGGGTCCAACCAAACAGCATGAATAACGTTGACAGAAGAAGCAATCACTTTTGAACAGCCTAGAAATAAAGGTAAGACTGTTATGCAAAGTGCGTGCCAGCACGAAGTGAAACCTAAATGATTAAGTTAACCTGTGAAAATGATTTACTAGGGTCAGTATTTCGACGATTCGTCGTCTTGCCGACAGCCAATGTAGGCTTGGTTTTTGGCATATTTACGGCCATTGGCGCGGGTTTGGCAGTGAAGCCGCTACAAAAGCGTCCATCATTGCGCAAAACTTCTATGGAAGGAATGTTGCGCGAACGAAAACCCATCAACTTGCAGCTGTAGGGGGTTCGAATGTCCCATGTGATCGCCATATGGCGACAGTCCCAGCATTTCGGGCCCTTTGTCGGACCCGCTGCTAAGTCTGCTGCTTGAGGCGTTTGGCCTTGGGCGGCTTTCATGGTTTAGCCGTTATGTGCTTATAGTTGTTTAGTTACCCAACAACTTCAAGACTGACTGTTGGCTGGTGTTCGCTTGCGCCAACACCGCTGTTGCTGCTTGCTGCATGATTTGGGTTTTGGCCAATTCAGTTGAAGAAGAAGCGTAGTCTGCGTCTTCGATCTGGCTGCGTGAAGAAGACATATTCATAGACACGTTGGTCAAGTTGTTGATCACATGGTCTAAACGGTTCATCACAGCACCCATGGTGGCACGGGTTGCGTTGACTTTGTCCATCGCCTCATCCAGCAAGTTCAAAACTGCTGTTGCACCATCACGTGTGTTAATTCGCACACCACGGTCTTCCACAGACTTATCGACGTCACCAGTTATTTCACCAGTTATAGGGCCGCCCTTACCGAAGTCAGCCAAGTCGATTGTCACCATTTGTCTAGCAGACGAACCTACTTGGAATGCTAAACGACCAACACGAGGTGGATCCATATCCGAACTAGAACGACCACCGAAGGTGCCAACTGAAAAACCCAAGTCGGAGAAATTGCTGGCTAAGCTGAATCCATCATCACCAACATTGATGCTGATAGGCTTACCAGAAACGCCTGTCAAATTTGGAGCCTTGTCATCTGTTGATGGCAAACCTGGCAAATGTGCTGGATCGGCGATCATTCGGACCGTTCCATAAACTGTCCGTGCTTCGCTAGATGATTCACTAGCTCCGACAACTCCCGTTATTTGGTTACTACCAAAACTGTTTTCTTGCACAGTTCCCATAGATACGGTCTGCTGGTAGTCGGAAGCCGAGGCTCCAAACATATCAAAAGGGGATCCAGGGATTTTTGATTGCACAAGAACTACCGTTGGATCATTAGGATCTAAATAAGCAATCAAATTGCTCATATGCGTTCTTTCTGAAGGTAAGGTAGTTGGGTCACCATCTAGAAGAATACTGTCAGAAATCGCAGTATTGATTGCCGTTAAAAGAGCAGTTGCCATTTGGCCAGCATCTGAAACGTTTAGTGTGGGGTCGGTTGTTATCGTTGTTCCATTAATTTGAACAGAAACTGTGTCACCTAAAGTAAAGCTTGCAGCAGTAGATCCTATTTTCACCATAGAGATTTGACTAACGGCATTGCCCTCATCTAAGCCAAAGCTACCAGGCGATAAACCTTCAATACTTGCGTCATACCAGACAGACACATTTCTACCGTCTTGCGCCTCGAGAGTCAGCCCCTTGCCATTATCTATAGCAGCAATGCCATGCGTTCCGCTGTAAGTATTTATTGCTTTGACTAGGTTTAGTCTACGATCAGCAGGAGTGTCATCCTTCTTGAACTCGACCTTAATTTGAGTACCGTTGATGTAAAGCGATTGGATACCAATTGGTTCGTTAACTGGCTTAATTGTATTTGGCGCCTCATCCCAAGTCGCCAACTTAGTGGTGCCGGTGGTAGTTGAATTACCTTTTAAGACGACAGGGTTTGCAATCGCTCGAACACCCGTCTCAGGGGTATGAGTGTTAATCGCATTAGCCATTGCAATTGCGCTTGCTGAAGAATTACTACTACTAGCAATCTGGTTGGAATAAATATCATCCGCCGAATTTGTAGCGCGAATTTTTATACCATTAATTTCAAGATCATCTGCTCCTAGAGACTTGAATGCAGATATCTTATTTTCAACAACGGTTTTCACAGACGAAAACTCGGCTGTCGAACCAGTAGCAGGCAACATTGCAGTAGCTGCAGTAAATGAACGACCTGGGGTTTTAGCGCGTATTATGAATTCACCAACGGTGTTTCCAGCTAAGACTTCAACGTTTTGGTCGTTATCGTTCTCAAACTGAGTAACCATTGCGTCACGCAATCCTTGAGCGCTTTTTTGAGTATCTGTTGCACCAACTGGAACTTCAACTCTATGCTCTGTTCCATTAACTATAAGAGTAAATACATCTCCCACTGTTGCTGGGCCAATGAATGAAGCACTATTAATTTGCTTCACAGAAGGATCCACCAGAGGGCGCTCTTTAGTGTTAACAACAGCTTGGTTTTTGCTGTAATTACCTTCAAGCAAACCAACCCTAGAAATATCACCAACAGCGGAGCTTGTTAAAACTACAGCATTTGGAATTTTTGATTCCAATGAGATTGTTGAGCTCTGTACGCCCTCTCGCATACCAATACGATTTCCAAAATCGCTAGCGATAGATGTTGTTTCGAAAGTCACCTCAATATTACGGCCATCAGCTGCTTTTAGAGTAACTCCAAGTTGATCTGAACCAGTATCTTCAGCGATGACGCCTGTTTTGTCACTGATTAAATTGATAGCACGTACTACATTGGCGCGAGTGTCGCGCGGGTTATTCATCAAAGTATCAATCTTTGCAGATGCATATCCATTGATAAAGACAACGCCAGATACCACTGAATTTCCACTCATGGATTTTCCAGTAAATATGTTTTCATTCACCTTGGCGAATACGCCAGTTCCAGTTGACGAAGAACTAAAACGTCGAGTTGTATCGGTAATGCTGGTCAAATTGGTATCACGCTGCTGAACATCGATGGAGCTAACCTCACCATCAGTGACTGGGAAGTCAACGTTAACGATTGTGCTTCCGGGCGCATAAGTAACTTTTCGTCCTGAGCCCTCACCAAACTGGGCACTTTGTCTCATACTCGCTGCAATCTTAGCTGTAGCCAATGCAGGCGTATTTTCCATAGCCGTCAATTCAACACTAACCCCGCCCACAGTAATCACTCCAGGGATTGGGTTGCCAGAAAATGTGACAGACTGGGACTCGCCTACTGGCCCACTTCCCACAGAAGCTTTACGGTTGATCGCTGCTGCCTTAGCAATTGCTGATCCATTTGCGTTATTGATAGGTGAATAAGGATCGTCAGTTGCAAAAGAGCCACCGATTTCGACACCGTTGATCAATAAATCTCCAGCTCGCATAGCAGGTATGCTGCCTGAAACATCGACCGAGATTTTGAATTTTCGTTGTTCCAAATCAACTGGCCCAGAAGGCACCGCCGCGTCAAATGGAAGACCAGACGAATCTTTTAGTGTGTATGTAAGGTTGTCAGAAATTATTGTGCTGTTTATACCATCTCTGACTAAAAATTTAACTTTACCCGTAGATACTTCATAAGTACCAGTTAAATTTACGCTCTTATTATCAGGAGTTGTAAATACTGCTTTTATGTCTAGCGAGCCATCGTTATTTGTATCAGTATGTTCAATTACCAAGTTACCACTTCGCAAGAAGCGGCCATTGGCATCAAACATTTCTTGTGTTTGAATGACAGCGTTACGCGTCACTTCTAAATTATCTACTTTGAAGAAACCACTGTTGGATGCATCAACCCATTGAACGCTTGGCACATCACCATCTTTTGCAGCATATGTCAAAATTATGTCGGTACCATCTATCTCAACTTTTCTGCCAGATCCTGAACCAAATCGATCCGTTGATTCCAATTGCTGCTTAATTTGTGTCAGAAATTTTGCAGGGTCTGTAACATCGTCTGTGTTATCCGTTGGTGTTGCATTGTCATCTTTTATGGTGTCCCACTGCAATTTAATGGTCTCGTCCGCAAATTTAAATGTGCGAATACCAGTAAATCCTTGAACAGCATCAACACCAGTAAAGTCAAAGGAAATAGTCTGTTGTTCACCAGCGCCGCCGCCCTCAATTACTCGCGTGGTTGTGGGGTTTAACAAAACATCGCCGAATTGATTATTCGAAGTGGCTTTGTAAACAGGCATTTCACCCACTTGTTCACCGGCCTTACCATTTAATACTGGAAAGCCATTCCATTCTGTGTTGTCAGCAATTTGAACTATCTGCTGCTTAAGTTGCTGGAATTCCAAATCCAAATAACTTCTTTGTGCATTGTCATTTGTATCGTTGACAGCTTGAATAGCCAACTCACGCATACGCTGCATCATGTCAGTAATTTCGTTGGTCGCACCCTCAGCGGTTTGAATCAAAGAGATGGCATCGCCCGCATTTCGCACGGCTTGATTCAAGCTGCGGATCTGGTGGGTCATGCGTGTAGCGATTGCCATACCGGCTGCATCATCTCTTGCCGAGTTGATGCGTTTGCCCGTAGACAACTGCTGCATTGCAATCGCTTGTGCACGGCCAGATGTGTTTAAAGCCATCTGTGAAAACAATGCCTTGACGTTAGTATTAATAACTGCCATTTTTTTCTCCTGATCTATGATCGAATAAACTTACCACTGAATAAGCACAATGCATGCCAACTATTTTTTGCTTTTCTGAATTTGTAAAAGCCTGTTTTTCTGACAATTTTTCGACATTTCTTTGAAATAAAAAGTACTCAGTGGCAAGGTTTTGTCGCTTTTTCGGCAAGCGTTTGCCGCTTTGCCGGTTTGGGCGACTTGTTGCCACTTAGTGCGTCATTCCTGAAGATGTGGGCATCATGGACTGGCTGAAATCGTCCAAAGACAGCATCTCAGCTTGCAATTCCAATTGCTCGGGATAGAGGCTCAAACCTTGGCGAGCCACAACTAAGGCGCGCTCTGGGTCGAGGTTGCAGCGCAGAGCGCGAACCAACATCACCAGGGTGAACGAGGGGGTTTTCTCGCCTTGGATTTCGACGAGTTCTTCAATTAATTCCACAGCCAATTGCCAGTCTTGGTTGGTCATTGCCAACAAGCCGCCAATAGCTAACATATCTTCGCTATGGGGATAGATGCTCAAACCAGCGTCGCCCAAGGCGGCTGCCAGTTCCATCTGCTCTGTTGCCACCAAAGATTGGATAGTTTCGCGAATCTCCGCAGGGCTAAAACGCTTGATTGTTTGGGCGTTTAGTAACCCACCATTGGTGGCCTGGTTCATCAATTCTTGAATAAGTGTCATAGCAAAGCTCCTGCTAAAAGTGTCAAAAAGTCACACATGAAGGATTTCAAGGGTGGTTTCCATAACCTCTAGCAAGACTGATGCCAGCGTACTTTTGTTTTTAACGACCCAATACTTAGGGCACGCTCAGGATTAAAAGATCTTCCTGAAAAGCAGTGTTTGTCTTTTTAGATACAAACAACTTGTAGCTAAACTCTTCACGTAAAGGATCTCAATGACAATGGAACTAGCCGCACTTTTCACCAAATGCGAACAACTACAACAATCAGGCAAATCTGATGAGGCTATAAGTACTTATAAGTCTTGGCTGAATACTTCTAAAGATTCAAACCGATATATGGGTTGGTTTAATTATGGATCTTTGTTGCAATCGACCGGCAATACTTTGGAAGCGGTAGCAGCTTATAAAGAGTGCCTGAAGGTTCAATCACGATTCCCCCAAGCCCTGATAAATCTCGGGCTAACTCTTGAGAAACTAGGGAATCGTGACGAGGCATTACAACAATGGGCCTCACTTGTGAGCCAGCGCTATTTGCAAGATCCCCCGCCATCGGACATGGTGACTATGGCTCTTAACCATATTGGCCGAGTACAAGAGGAGCTAAAACTATATGACCTAGCAGAACAAGCGCTGGAAGAAAGTTTAACCATCAACCCAAAGCAGCCCCCCGCTTTACAACATTGGGTTCATATACGCCAAAAATCTTGTTCGTGGCCAGTCTTCAAAACTTTGCCTAATATCACTCGAAATGAGATGCTTATGGCAACATCGCCTCTGGCAATGTTGGCCTTGACAGATGATCCCGTGCAGCAACTGCTAACTTGTTTTGCATTTGTAGAACGAACCTACAGCTTTAAACAAGAAAATTTAAGTCAAGATCGCAAATACAACCATGAGCGATTGAGAATTGGTTTTGTCTCAGGAGATTTATGTGTTCATGCCGTAGGCTTGCTTTTAGCGGAATTTTTAGAAGGACTAGACCGCAACAAGAATGAAATTGTGGGTTACGACTTTAGTCCTGAAGATGGAACTCCTCATAGAGAAAGACTAAAAAAGGCCTTTGACCAGATTCGTTCAGTACATTCCCTAAATGACAGACAAGTCGCAGAGCAAGTATTAGTTGATGAAATTGATGTATTGATAGATCTGCATGGACTGAGCTCAGGCGCTAGACCTGGAATATTTGCTCTGCACCCTGCACCTAAACAAGGTATTTACCTTGGTTTTATAGGAACCACAGGAATGCCTTGGTATGACTTTGTTATTTCAGACCCATATGCGTTACCAGAGGAGCTAACAACTCACTTCACAGAAAAACCGCTTTATATACAAGGTAGTTTTATTCCGATCACGCATGATAAAACTCCCATTCGAGAGGCCTCTCGTAGCGAATTTGGTATAAAAGAAGACTCATTTGTGATGGCTGCGTTCGGTAATGTTTATAAAATTACGCCTGAAATGTTCTCAACCTGGATGGGTCTTTTAAAAGACATACCAAATTCAATTCTGTGGATCATTGACGACAACCCAACCACCACCAAAAATCTCAAAACCCAAGCTGCTTTAGCCAAAGCTGATATCAGCAGGATTCAATTTACACCCCGATCAGCGCATCTTGAATACAAAGCCAAGCTTAAGTTGGCTGATGTGTTTTTAGACACTTTCCCATACAACTGTGGTTCAACCACCAATGATGTTTTGAATGCTGGCGTTCCCATAGTAACTATTAGTGGGAAATCATTAGTTTCTCGAATGGGAGGGAGTATTCTTAAAGCAATCAAAATGGAATCTCTTATTTGTAAAAACATGATCGAATATTCGGAGAAAGTAATTTCACTGGCTAAGCAGCCAATTTCAAAAAAACAGAACTTCAAGTTCGAATGGCCATTAAATATTGCAAATTCATTAGAGTCGGAATTGCAATTGTTAGTTAGTAAAAAAGACTAAATAAGCATGCATTTAGGAATATGCACCATTCAACGAGATCGAGCAAAATGGCTTGCTGAATGGGTAGCATTTCATTACGTTGTAGGCTTCAGGAAGTTTTTCATTTATTTACATAAATGTAATGACCACTCTTCAGATGTAGTACTTTCTTTAAAGAAATTCTTTGATATTGAATGTTTCACCATTCCTGATGAAACACAACGACCACAGCTCATAAGCTACCAACATGCATATAACGAGTTTGGACACACAGTTGATTGGATGGCATTTATAGACGGAGACGAGTTTTTATTTCCGACTGCAAAAAAAAATATCTCAGAAGTACTTAAGGATTTTCATTACGAAAAACTCTCAGCCCTGGGTGTTTGGTGGTCATGTTTTGGAAGTAGCCACCATATCAAAGAACCAGAGGGTTTAATAATTGACAACTACAAATTTAGATCTTCTATCGATTTCGAGGCAAATCGGCACATCAAAAGTATAGTCAGAGGCCATCAAGGATCGAATTTTTCTGTGTCACAAAATGCCCATATATTTAATACTATTTATGGAACTTATGACGAAAATATGCGACTAATAGATGCCGGTTTTATGCCTGAACTAGAACCCACCTACTTAGAACTTCGAATCAATCATTACGTATGTCAGAGCTTTGAATTTTTCAAAAATTTCAAACAAAACAGCGGTGCAGCGGATGCAGGGCCACTTGCGGTTCGTTCTGATGAGTGGTGGGTTAAACACAATCGCAACGAAGTAGAAGACGATTCGATTACAAAATTTCGGCCACAGCTGCTTGAAGTTTTAAAAGAAATAAATTAATTAATGAAAAGTTTTATCTATCAAATTTGCTACTCTGAAGAAACTAGTCAAAGCATTCAACCTGGCTTTCTGTTGCTTGATAACTTAACCAATGAACGATCAGACTGGCGTGAGCTTTGGGTAATTCGCAAATTTTTAAAAAATAACAACTTAGATGACGACTCGTTATACGGATTTTTGTCACCCAAATTTTCTCAAAAAACATTACTAGACCACCAAGGAATTCAAGACTTCCTGATTTCTAATTATCAGGGTGAAGATTTAGTCAGCTTTAGTCCTTTTTGGGATTTAATGGCGATATTTAAAAACGTATTTGAACAAGGGGAATTTTTCCATTCCGGACTATCAAATACTTGTCAGCAATTTGCGGAAAAATATTTACCAAACTTAAATTTAGTAGATTCCATCATGGACAGTCGAAATACAATTTTTTGTAACTATTTTTTAGCAAATAAATTCTTTTGGTCTAATTGGCTCAATCTTGCAGATCAATTATTTGAAGCTGCTGAAAACCCAAAGAGTGTGCTATTTTCGCTACTGAACAGTTCAACCACATATGGTGTTCAACAGCTTCCTATGAAAGTTTTTGTTCAAGAACGATTAGTCAGCATTTGTCTGCTTGCGAATCCTAATTTCAAGTGTCTTAATTACAGCCCTTTTAATACGGGTCCATCAACAACGCCTTTTAATCAATTTTTCCACGAGGCAGTTGTAAGCGACGCCCTCAAGCGAGCCTATTTACAAACACGACACGCTAGCTATCTGAATGAGTTCGCTAATCTTCGCAATAAGGTAATTCAAAGCCTAAAAAGTATTTGAGTTAGTATGATTTATCAAGACTTTATCTAAATTCTAGAAAATTAAATGGCTTGACAAGCTTTAAAAATATATTAATCAACAAGGATTGCAAATGCATGATTTAATGATGAGCGCAGTACAAGGCGATGGAAATGCTGCTTTTCTAGTGGGTTCGGCTTATGAAAGTGGATCCAATGGATTAGAAAAAAATCTAAAAGAAGCACACAAGTATTACTTAATGGGTGCAACTAGCGGAAATATGAAAGCTCAATTCAATCTCGCTAGCATGTACGAAGAAGGACGTGGTTGCTCTGTGGATCTAAGGCAGTCCTACCTCTGGTATGAAAAAGCAGCTGAGCAAGGTGAATGGGAAGCGCAATACAACCTTGGACTTTTTTTGACCGACGGAAAGGGATGCAACGTAGACACAACTCTTGCTCATATGTGGTTCTCAGTAGCAAGTAGCAGTGGAAATGCAGAGGCAATACACAACCGTGATGCATTAGCTGACTTTATCAAGTCAGAACAACTAGAAATATCTAACAAATGGGTGTCTGATTGGGTAAGCCAACCATGGAAAAAGGCTCGCCCCTCTTCTATTCAAAACACACAAAAAAAAGAATTTCGCGATGCCAATGGCCGCATTTTGAAAGATGGTGACGATGTAGTGCTCGTTAAGCAAGTAAAAATTAAAGGGTCAGATAAAGTTATCAATATCGGGACAAAGATTAAAAATATTTACATAGAAGATGCCGATTTCGAAATCACTTGCAAAATTGAAGGCATTGGAGCATTTCGATTAAAGAAAGAATTTGTACAAAAAATTTGATTTTTAACTAGATAGCAAAGCTGATATTTGACTACTTGTCATTGCAGTCAATTGGTTTGATGTTAAAGCGTTCACTTGGTCCGTTGAAAAAACTGCTAATTGAGAATTTTTTAGTGCTTGTATTTGCGCGGTCGTGATAGAAGCAATATCAACAGTTTCTAAATATGGAATTTGAATAGTTGTCAAGGCGCCCAACTGTGAAGTCTGAAGATTACTCACTTGCTCTGTCGTCAAAGCAACCACTTGGTCTGTTGTCAGCGCAGCAATTTGCTTGGTTAATAGAGAAGCCACTTGATTCGTAGTCAGAATAGCAAGATCTCCCGTCTCCATCGCCGCAATCTGCTTATTCGTCATGGCAACCAACTGCGAAGTCTGCAGATTACTCACCTGCTCCGTCGTCAGAGCAACCACTTGATCTGTTGTCAGCGCAGCAATTTGCTTGGTCAATAGAGAAGCCACTTGGCTTGTAGTCAACACAGCAAGATCTCCCGTCTCC
>CAIRQX010000109.1 GCA_903880855.1 uncultured Burkholderiales bacterium
ATAGTCGTTGCCAAATATCTGCAAATATTCCCGTTGCCCAGAAGCGACCTGCGTGATGTAAGGCATCAGGTTGTTAGGCACGCCATTGGGCGACTCGCCAATCAAACCGCTTTCATGCCCCCCCACGGGGTTGAAGTAACGCAAGATGGCAATCTGCCAGCGTGGGTCTGCCGCAAACAATTCGCGCAACGCGTCTTCGCACATGAGTTTGCTGCGACCGTAGGGATTGGTGGCCGTGAGTGGGGCTGTTTCAGGAATAGGCACAACGGCAGGGTCGCCGTACACCGTGGCAGACGAGCTGAAAACGATGCGCTGCACGTCGGCGCGTTCCATGGCTTGCAACAAATTTATGGTGCCTGAGACGTTATTGTCTAAATAGCGCAGCGGTTGCGCCACCGATTCACCCACCGCTTTGAGTCCGGCAAAGTGGATGACCCCACCAAATTTGTGGCGACCAAACAATGCGTCCAAGGCTTGCGTGTCGCGCACATCGGCATGCACATATTCCAGCGGATGCACATCCAACTTCGCCAATCTGTCGAGCACTTTAGGACTGCTATTACTTTGGTTGTCCAAAATCACGATCGGCACACCCGCTTCGGCCAACACCACAGCGGTATGCGAGCCGATAAAGCCAAGTCCGCCAGTGATCAAAATGGGAAGCGTCATGCTAAAAAAGCCAGGAAAAGTGGTGGTTACTAAGAATTTGAGTAATTATCGTCTGCAGGGCGGTGCAAGCCTTTAAAATAACGGCTGTTGGCGCCCAAGCACTATTAGCTTGGCCACCAACAGTTTTTATTCACTTACTCTTTCTTTTTATTTCATGAAACGTCAAAACTCACAGCGTGGCGCGTCGCATGGCGCCGCCGAATCTTGTATCGCACTCATTGATGCCCGTTTTTTAGCGTGGCTACAAGGTAATACCGATGGCAGCCAAGAGGCCGTGCGTCCGCACCTCCAAGCCTTGCTTGGCAGCGCCACGGCCAACCATGGCCTAGACGTCAACTTGCGCCGCATTTATTGGTACACCGACACACCCGACGACCAAGCGGTCGACGCCCAAGTCACCCGCGCTGTGTTGCCCCATGGCCAAGACGGTGGTTTGTCCATGTTGCGCGCGATGGGCGCAGACATGAAGCGCCTTGCTGAGCGCGAAGCCTGCGAGCATTTGTTGATCGGCAGTGACGACGAGCGCTTGCTCAGCATCATCGACGAAGCCCAGTTGCATGGCGTGGTCGTGCATTTGTTAGCCGACGAAGCCGCCCGCAATATGAGCCAACTCAACCGGGACGATCCAGGTTGGGCGCGTTTGCTGTCCCAAGCCGACCACCGAGTCGTCTTGAGCGAAGAGGCTTCACGCCAAGGCGCGAAGCCCCGCCATGGCGGCGAGCCCAAGGCGCCGGTGGATCCAGATCAATTACGCGAGCAACTCACCACCGTCATCCAGACCTGGTGGGACGAAGAACCCGAAGATTTACGCGAAGAACTGCGCGAAGAGTTGCACAACACCCGCGGCATTCCGCAAGAAGTGGACCGCCAGTTATTGTTAGGTGTGCGCAAGGTGTTAGAGCGCGCTTTGAGCTTCCAAGAGAAAAAAATGCTGCGCGAAATGGTGCGCGAGAAGGTCTTAGGGCCACTTGCCAATGTGGAGCCAACACCACCTGTACCCGCTGAGCACATAGACTAATATTGTCCAAGTCTTTAAGCCAACGGGTCCCCCATGAGCACGCTCAACTCTGCAGAAATCCTCGCGCAAGCACTGCCGTACATCCGTAAGTTCCACGGCAAAACCTTGGTCATTAAATACGGCGGCAACGCTATGACCGACCCCGCTTTGCAAAAAGCGTTTGCCGAAGACGTGGTCTTGCTCAAGCTCGTGGGCATGAACCCGGTGGTCGTTCACGGCGGAGGCCCCCAAATTGAGGGCCTCTTGCAACGTTTAGGCAAAAAAGGCGAGTTCATCGAAGGTATGCGCGTGACCGACGCCGAAACCATGGAAGTGGTGGAGTGGGTTTTGGGCGGCGAAGTGCAACAAGACATCGTCGGCCTGATTAACCAAGCCGGCGGCAAAGCCGTAGGGTTGACTGGTAGAGACGGCGCCATGATCCGCGCCCGCAAACTGGTGGTGCATGACAGCCACGACCCGAACAAAGAATACGACGTGGGGCAGGTGGGCGACATTGTCAGCATCGACCCCAGCGTGGTGAAGGCCTTGCAAGACGACGCATTTATTCCCGTGGTCAGCCCCATCGGCTTTGGCGAGAACAACGAGAGCTACAACATCAACGCCGATGTGGTCGCTGCCAAGTTGGCAACCGTGTTGCAGGCAGAAAAATTGTTGATGCTCACCAATATCCGCGGTGTTTTGAACAAAGCAGGAGAGTTGCTGACAGAGCTGACACCGCGCGAAATTGACGAGTTGTGCGCAGACGGCACCATCAGCGGCGGCATGATCCCCAAAATCGCTGGCGCCTTAGATGCCGCCAAGAGCGGCGTGAACGCGGTGCACATCATTGACGGACGCGTACCCCACGCCATGTTGCTAGAGGTCTTGACCGAACAGGCTTTCGGTACCATGATACGTTCGCACTAACTCTCGCGCGAAGCCCCGCGCGCACTTGATATGTCTGACGCGCAAGATCCATCGGTAAACCAGCAAGCCGCTAACGGCGTAACTTCTGCATTAGAAGCAGACACCTCGAAACGCCAACGCATGAAGCCTGGCGAGCGCCGTACGCAAATTTTGCAAACGCTGGCGCAAATGCTCGAACAACCTGGCGCAGAACGGGTTACCACTGCACTGCTGGCTTCTAAACTAGGCGTGAGCGAGGCGGCTTTGTACCGCCACTTTGCCAGCAAAGCCCAAATGTTCGAAGGCTTGATCGACTTTGTCGAGCAAGCGGTTTTTACCCTGATCAACCAAATTGCTGACAAAGAAGGCGATGGTGCTCAAAAAGCGGCGCATATGGTGACCGTTCTCTTGCAGTTTGGCGAGAAAAACCCCGGCATGTGCCGCGTCATGGTGGGTGATGCCTTGGTGTTCGAAAACGACCGCTTGCACCAACGCATGAACCAATTTTTTGACCGTATTGAATCGGCGTTGCGCCAAGTTTTGCGTTCTGCTGCTGAGGCTCGTCAGTCACCCACTCCAACAGTGGACGCCAATGCCCGCGCATCAGCGATGGTGGCCTTGGCCTTAGGAAATTTGCAACGCTTCGCCCGTTCGGGCTTTAAGCGTTCGCCGCTGGAGCATTTGGATGTGGCTTTGAAATTACTGGTTGGATAAAAAATCGATTCGGAAAGCTTTAGTGGCTTGGCACGCTAAAAACACGGCTTAGTTCAGTTCTTCAATTGAACTTCAGTTGTTATTTGGTTTCACGATGGTCGGCCCACTTTTCATTAGGCACTAACGGAAACCAATTTGGTCTACCAGGGTCGCGGTCATATGCATAGCCACCAAGTGATTTGTAAAGTTCTGCATAACGACCCACGCGCTCGCGGTCTAAGGTCACGCCAAGCCCCGGGCCATTGGGTACTGCAATCTCGCCATTCACATAAGGCATCAAACCACCCTCAATCACGTCGTCTACTAGGTGGTGGTAATGCGCATCGGCTTTAAATGCCAAATTCGGTACGACAGCGCCCAAGTGCAGCATGGTGGCGAGTTGCACACCCAATTCACCCGAAGAGTGCACTGCAATCCCCGTTTGAAATGTTTCGCAAACCCCAGCCGCTTTGACGCATGGGCGAATGCCGCCCCAAAACGTGGTGTCTAACAAAATGATATCCACCGCTGGGTCGCGCACATTGGTCGCGAGTTGTTCAAAGTTGATAACCACCGTGTTCGTTGCTAAAGGGATGCGGACTTTCTCGCGCACACGGCGCATGCCGTTCAATCCCCACGTGGGATCTTCAAAATAATCGTTGTTCAAATCCTCAATAGCTAGACCAAAACGTATGGCTGCTTCTGCACTCAATGCAGCATTGGGGTCATAGCGCACGCTGTCGGTTCCCACCGCATGCGCCATAGCGCGAAATGCTTCTAACTCATAGTCTGGTGCAAATACACCGCCTTTGAGTTTGTGCGCTGTGAATCCATGGGATACCTTCAATGCTTTGGCTTCAGTCACCAATTGATCCACTGTGCGAACTTCTCCAGCACCCGTTTGCGCATGGGGATATCTGAAAAATAAGTAACTCGCAAAGCCAACGGTATCCCGAACCTTTCCGCCTAACAGGTCGTAAACAGGAACATTCAAAAACTTGCCCATGATGTCTAAGCATGCAAATTCCAAAGCAGCATGCAATTGGGTGCGGTTGTTATACAAACTTGCAGTAGGGTTGCAAATTTTGAAGCGCATGGCTTCCAATTCAAACGGGTTGTGACCCACCAAATAGGTTTTGAGTTGACGAAAAGCTGACTCTGCGCTTTCGCCTCCGCCACCCATTTCGCCCAAACCGATCAAGCCATCATCAGTTTCTACTTCCACCAAGGTGCGAACAAAGCGTCCCCAGTGTGCGCCATTGGAATGGCGTAGTGGCGCATGCAAAGGTACGGTGACTGTGGTGGCGCGGATATCAACAATTTTTGGGTATTTCATGGCGTGGTCTCGAGAAGGTCATGGAGTGCTTGCAACAAACCTTGGGTACGAATGGCGTGAAGATGGCGTGAGACCAACTCCACCCAAGCTAAATCTTTAGAAGGTGCTTCACCCCAAATAGAGGTGATCTGCAATAGCGACAAAACGCACAGCTGGTCATCACCCCAATTTTGATGAACCAATGCTTGCAAATGGTTGGCAAGCGGATCAGACCATTTGTATGCATTGCCTGATTCGTCTATACCTTGCAAAAATCGAATCCAACAAGCCGTTGCAAAAGCAAGATGCGCGGGCATCTGATTTGCTATTCGGTTAGCCGTATAAGTTGGCAACCAACGCAAAGGCAATTTCAATGAATTGTCTGAACAGATTTGCAGGGCACGATGCTGCAATGCAGGGTTGGCGAACCGTTCTAGCAATGCATCGCGATAAGCATCAAGTTGCGGACGACGCACAAAAGGTGCAATGTCTTCGGTCATGAACCGGTGCGCAAAGTTTCTAAGCGGAGAAGTTGCCATGCAGTCTGCGATGTTGGATAACCCGAGCACAGCCCCCATAGCTGCTAAGGCAGAGTGGCTGGCATTAAGCATGCATAACTTGGCTTCTTCAAAAGGCTGTACGTCGCTAACGACTTGCACGCCCACGCTTTGAAGTACTAGCACGTCACTAGAGTCGGCTAACTTATCTTCAATCACCCATTCCCAAAATGATTCCGTAGAAAGTGCAATCTTGTCTTCTACGCCTAAAGCATCACGCGCGGCCGAAAGACAAGCTGCACTGCTTTGTGGAACGATGCGGTCCACCATGGTGTTGGAAAAGAAGCAATGCTTCTCTATCCACGCATGTAATTGGGTTATGTCACCAAGATTTTTAAGTGCACTGTCTTGGTTTGTATGCATTAACGTGTTCAAACACAAATTTCGCAAACTATCGCCGTTATGGCTCAAGTTATCGCAAGAGGCCACTGTTAATCGCGCAGCAGATGAAACCCCAAGTTGCGCGAAGCGCGCCGCAAAACCTTCCAACAGCAATTGCGCCAATGCAGAGTCATAGCCTTTTTCAGTCACCGTCAAAGTGACCCATCGCGTGTCAGCGGATGCCAATTTATCTACAACCCGCTGGCGTTCTAGGGCTGCCACACAACCATCTTGGATGGCACTAATCGTCTGCCAATTACTGGCATGTGCGCTAGCCACTTGCACTGCATATTGCCAACCTTGTGTCTTTAAAGCAGCCAAGACGTCTGGGTTGTGCATCGCCACACCAAACACGCCCCAGCGCTTGTCGCCTTGTTGAATTAGTTGGTCGAACACACACGCTTGGTGTGCGCGATGGAATGCGCCCAAGCCCAGATGCACCACGCCAGTGACTGCTGGGCTGCCCATGCCAGAGCGGTGGTTCAATGCATCAAACCGTCATGCCGAGTTTCTGCCCCGACGCTTGGATTTCTTGCCAAGTGGTGGTGTCCACCACGATGCCGTTTTTCATACGATCTGCGCGGGCTTTGCGTTCAGGCTCGCCCGCAATCACTACGCCTTCAGAGTCTGGCGCATCTGGACTTTCGCGAAGCCAATCGACAAAGGCCAAACTCTCTTCTGCAAAACTGGTTTGCGTACCCAAACGCTTGGGATCGATCACGATGGTCAACATGCAGTTGATCACCGCACGGCGACCATCTGCTTCTTTGTGCCATGTGCCGCCGCCACTCAATGCGCCACCGAGCAACTCACAAGCAACTGCCAAGCCAAAACCTTTGTGTTCGCCAAAGGTGCGCAATGCGCCCATCTTGCCGTTGCTTTGCGGCACAACCACCACGCCGGGTTTATTGGTGGGATTGCCA
>CAIRQX010000110.1 GCA_903880855.1 uncultured Burkholderiales bacterium
CATTGGGGAGACTTCGCTCGCACCTTAAGAGGGGTCATGTCTATAGAAGAGAGGATCTTTTAGGTGACTCCAATGCAGTTGATCGCCATTTAAAACAATTGGTTGATGCGGGTGATTTAGAAAAGCTGGCGCAAGGGCTGTATTACGCACCTAAGTCCTCCGCTTTTGGCAGAGTGCCTCCAAAAGACGAAGATTTAGTAGAGGCTTTTCTAAAAGACCAAGACTTTTTGCTGCTCTCGCCTAATAGCTATAACTCACTGGGCTTGGGAACAACTCAGCTCTATAACAAGACTGTGGTGTACAACCATAAACGCCATGGCGTCTTTAAATTAGGTAATAGAAGTTTTGAATTTCGGGTAAAACCGCGCTTTCCAAAAAAGCTGGATAAAGAATTCTTATTGGTGGATCTATTGAATAACCTAGATTCGCTTGCCGAGAATAAAGATGATGTATTGGCTAAGGCAGAGAAGCAGTTAAATAAGTTTGAAACTTCTATATTACAAAAAACAGTTAGTGCTTATGGGGCAGGAAGAACGAAGAAGCGGGTTTCGTCTTGGTTGCGTGACACGCAGAGAGCGAGTGTTTAATGCTTTTGCATGACCACAAAGATTTCAGAGATCTGATTGCTGCTGTATCAGACAATATGGGTATTGATCCCACATTGGTTGAAAAGGATTATTGGATCATGCATTGCCTTTGGGGATTGCAGCAACAAGGATTTACATTTGAATTGAAGGGTGGAACTTCATTATCCAAGGGGTTTGGACTCATTCATCGCTTTTCCGAAGATATTGATATCCGCATTGAGCCGCCAGCAGGCATGGATGTTAAGACTGGCAAAAATCAAGATAAAGAAGCGCATATAAAATCTCGATCTGCTTTTTACGATTGGGTTGCCAGTGAGTTGAAGATTCTTGGTATACAAGATGTTGTGCGAGATCATGCATTTGATGACTCAGAAAAAATGCGCAGTGGTGGGGTCCGCTTAAATTACCAATCAATAATGCCATCGTTGGGTGGTTTAAAGGATGGTGTTTTATTAGAGTTAGGATTTGACGATACGGCACCCAATCAGCCGGTAGATATTTCATCGTGGGCATACGATCATGCGATTAAGTACGTCAAAGACATTGATGACAATAGAGCCAAAAATATCTTGTGTTACTTGCCTGAATATACTTTTGTGGAAAAACTGCAAACCATCTCTACGAAGTATCGCCAATACAAAGATGGCAAAGGATTTCCTAAGAACTTCCTAAGGCATTACTACGACGTATATTGCTTATTGGATTATCCATCAGTGTTGGAATTTATTAAGACTGATAGGTATCAGACTAGGAAGGTAGAGCGTTTTCCCAAGTCCGATAACTTAATCATTTCTCAAAACCCAGCTTTTCTTCTGAGTGATTCGGAAGACCGAAAGTTGTTTGAATCAGAATATCAAAAAGTAGCTAGCCTATATTACAAAGGCCAGCCAAATTTTCCTGATCTATTAAATCGGATAAGTCAGCATCTAAAGGTTTTGTAGGTAAATCGATTTTGGAGCAACGAAGTGTTAGATGGTTGCTCCAAAATTCCTTTGGTTTTGAAAACCAAAGAGTGAGCTAGTGTTTCTTCTTGTCTAGTTAAATCAGTCACACAAATACTCACACACCGATAAACAGGCGCTGTAACCTCTTGAAATCCTAGTGGTTTTCTTTGGATGTCTGCTCTCATAATCCTTTGGTCCCAGGTTCAAGTCCTGGTGGGCCCACCAATAAAATCAATGACTTAGCGTGAGAACACTAGGTCATTTTTCATTAATGTGTAGTCGGTGTGTAGTAAATATCACCACTAAACCCCAATCGATATATGGCTCTAGCTTGGAGCAATGAACTACTAGTTACCCGTAGGGTGCAAATGCTCAAGGACTGCTTTCGGCCTATACCTACCTCTCGATTACAGCCAATAATAAGATTCAAAAACAATGTGGGGGTAACTCGTGGTGTTGATGATTAGCGCATTAAGTATTTGACCTATCTCAGAG
>CAIRQX010000111.1 GCA_903880855.1 uncultured Burkholderiales bacterium
GGCTAGTGGCCAAGAGGGCTCTGGCAGAAGAGGGCTCTAGCGGATGCTCTTGCATACGCGCCAAAGCCATAGCCGATAAATTGGCAGCGACTTGCAAACGCGTCCAGTGGCCTGCACCCAATTCAGGCGCAACAGCGGTTTGCCAGCCTGAGGGCGCGGTCACCGCTGCTGTGGTGGCGTCTTGCACCAAGCCTTGGTAACGCAACATCATGTCTTCGAGCACAGCGAATTGGCGCGTGACTTGCGTGCGCAAATCGACCAAACGCCGATAGGCGCCGACCGCCCAAAACACGCCCACCGCTATGAAGAGCCAAAACCACCACGCATCAAACATGCCATTCTCCTGACAACAAAGGCCCTTGCGGGCCTTTGTATTTGAGGGTCAGTTTACGCTTCTTCGCCAGCGCCTTCGTCGGCGTGGGTTTCAGCGCCCGTGGATTCCGCCAGTTCGGCGGCTTCCGCTTCGGCAATGGCGCGGCGCTCGGCGTCGTCCATTGCATCTTTGACCTTCCGGGCCTTGTGATAGGCCATGCCGGTACCTGCAGGAATCAGGCGTCCGACGATGACGTTTTCTTTCAAGCCGCGCAATTCGTCGCGCTTGCCCATGATGGCCGCTTCGGTCAAGACACGTGTGGTTTCTTGGAAAGAAGCCGCAGAGATGAACGAGTCGGTCGACAAAGACGCCTTGGTAATACCCAACAACAAGTTGCTGTAGGTTGCAGGCAACTTGCCATCTTTGAGCAAGGCTTCGTTGGTGTTGAGAATTTCAGAGCGCTCGACTTGCTCGCCTGAAATGTAGGTGGAGTCACCCACGTTCTCAACCACGACACGACGCAACATTTGGCGCACGATCACTTCGATGTGCTTGTCGTTGATCTTCACGCCTTGTAAGCGGTAGACGTCTTGCACTTCGTCGACGATGTAGCGGGCCAACTCTTCCATACCGAGCAAACGCAAGATATCTTGTGGGTCGGCTGGGCCGTCCACTACGCTCTCGCCCTTGTTCACGACTTGACCTTCGTGGACCAAGATGTTTTTCTCTTTAGGAATGAGCTCGTCCCACACTTTGCCTTCTGGGTCGGTAATTTGTAACCGGACTTTGCCTTTGGTTTCTTTACCGAAGGACACGGTACCGGTCATCTCAGCCAACATGCCTTTGTCTTTCGGGCTGCGGGCTTCGAACAACTCGGCCACACGTGGCAGACCACCAGTAATGTCGCGGGTCTTCTGGCCTTCAACCGGAATACGCGCCAACACTTCGCCAGGGCCCACATCTTGGCCGTCGCGCACTTGGATCAAGGAGCCGATTTGGAAGCCAATCGTCACCGAATGGTCGGTGCCAGGGATCTTGACTTCTTTGCCAGCAGCGTCGATCAGTTTCACTTGCGGACGCACCACCTTGGTAGAACCACGGCGCTTGGGGTCAATCACGACGAGGGTCGACAAGCCAGTGACTTCGTCTAATTGACGTGCCACGGTGAGGCCTTCTTCCACGTTTTCGAACTGCACCTTACCAGCGAATTCGGTGATGATGGGTCGTGTCAAAGGATCCCAGTTCGCCAAAATCACACCAGCCTTCAAGGTCTGGTCTGCTTTGACGGAAAGAATCGCGCCGTAAGGCACTTTGTGACGCTCGCGCTCACGGCCGTGCTCGTCATGGATGACGATTTCGCCTGAGCGAGAAATCACGACCAACTCGCCTTTGCTGTTGGTCACATAGCGCATGGTGGCGTTAAAGCCAATAACGCCGTTCGATTTCGCTTCAACACTGGAGGCAACCGCCGCACGTGACGCCGCACCACCGATGTGGAAGGTACGCATGGTCAACTGGGTACCAGGCTCGCCGATGGATTGCGCAGCAATCACACCCACGGCCTCGCCGTTGTTGACCAAACCACCACGGCCCAAGTCGCGGCCGTAGCACATGGCGCACAAACCAAAACGTGTGTCGCAGTTCAATGCCGTGCGTACTTTGACTTCGTCGACGCCCAAGAGTTCGAACTCGTCAATCAAGTCTTCGTCGAGCATGGTGCCGGCTTTGGCCAACACGGCACGTGTTTCTGTATGCACCACATCTTCGGCAGCCATGCGGCCCAAGATACGGTCACGCAGAGATTCGATCACTTCACCACCTTCAACGATGGCGCGCATGACTTGTCCGTTGATGGTGCCGCAATCCAAATCGGTCACGACCAAGTCTTGGGTCACGTCGACCAAACGGCGTGTCAGATAGCCTGAGTTCGCTGTCTTCAACGCGGTATCGGCCAAGCCTTTACGTGCGCCGTGTGTCGAGATGAAGTACTGCAACACGTTCAAGCCTTCGCGGAAGTTCGCGGTAATTGGCGTTTCAATGATCGAGCCATCTGGCTTGGCCATCAAACCGCGCATACCGGCCAACTGGCGAATCTGTGCAGCAGACCCACGGGCACCTGAGTCGGCCATCATGTAGATGGAGTTGAACGACTCTTGCTCGACTTCTTTGCCATGGCGGTCGATGGTTTTCTCTTTGCGGAGTTGGTCCATCATCACCTTGGACACTGCGTCACCCGCTTTGCCCCAAATGTCGACCACTTTGTTGTAACGCTCGCCAGAAGTCACCAGACCGGACACATATTGCTGTTCGATGTCTTTCACTTCTTTTTCAGACGCAGCAATGATGGCGTGCTTTTCGTGAGGCACCAACATGTCGTCCACGCAGATCGAAATACCAGCGCGTGTCGCCAAGCGGAAGCCGTTTTGCAACAGCTTGTCGGCGAACACGACGGTTTCTTTCAAACCGCACTTACGGAAAGACGTGTTGATGAGTTTAGAAATTTCTTTCTTCTTCAACGCTTTGTTGATGTTGGAGAAAGGCAAGCCCTTAGGCAAGATTTCAGACAACAATGCGCGGCCGACAGTCGTCTCGACCAAGCTAGTGGTGGTTTCGAATTCACCGGTCTCTTTGTTTTTGATCGACTCGGTCATACGCACGGTGACGCGCGCAGTGAGTTCAGCTTGACCAGCATCTAAAGCGCGTTGCACTTCGCCGACGTTGGCAAATACCAAGCCTTCGCCCTTGCCGTTCACACGGTCGCGGGTGGCGTAGTACAAGCCCAACACCACGTCTTGTGATGGAACGATAGAGGGCTCGCCGTTGGCAGGGAACAAGATGTTGTTCGAAGCCAGCATCAAGGTGCGGGCTTCCATCTGTGCTTCGACCGACAAAGGTACGTGCACTGCCATTTGATCACCGTCGAAGTCAGCGTTAAAGGCTGAACACACGAGTGGGTGCAACTGGATGGCTTTGCCTTCGATCAAGATAGGTTCGAACGCTTGGATACCCAAACGGTGCAATGTAGGCGCACGGTTCAACATGACGGGGTGCTCTTTGATCACCTCTTCCAAGATGTCCCATACGACTGCTGAGCCGGACTCCACTTCCTTCTTAGCAGCTTTGATAGTGGTGGCAATACCCATCGCCTCCAAGCGCGAGAAGATGAAAGGCTTGAACAACTCTAGCGCCATCAACTTTGGCAAACCGCACTGGTGCAGCTTCAAAGTCGGGCCCACGGTAATCACAGAACGGCCTGAGTAGTCGACGCGCTTGCCCAGCAAGTTTTGACGGAAACGACCGCTCTTGCCTTTGATCATGTCGGCCAAAGACTTCAAGGCACGCTTGTTGGCGCCTGTCATGGCTTTACCGCGACGACCGTTGTCTAGCAATGAATCGACCGCTTCTTGCAACATACGTTTTTCATTGCGTGCAATGATTTCTGGCGCTTTGAGTTCGAGCAAACGGCGCAGACGGCTGTTACGGTTAATAACGCGACGGTAGAGGTCGTTCAGGTCAGAGGTCGCAAAACGACCGCCGTCCAACGGCACCAACGGACGCAAGTCTGGTGGCAATACAGGCAACACGGTCAAGACCATCCACTCGGGCTTGATGCCAGACTTCTTGAATGCTTCGAGCAATTTCAAACGCTTGGCGTTTTTCTTGATCTTGATTTCAGAGCCGGTCAAGTCGTTGCGCAGCTTTTCGATCTCGCTGTCGAGGTCAATCGCTTCGAGCAAGTCTTTGATGCCTTCAGCGCCCATCTTGGCGATGAATTCGTCGCCGTATTCGGTGACTTTGGCGTCGTAGTCGTCTTCGGTCATGATCGCGAATTTCTTCAACGGGGTCATGCCGGGGTCGGTCACTACATATGCTTCAAAGTACAACACGCGTTCGATGTCACGCAATGTCATGTCGAGCACGAGGCCCAAACGTGATGGCAATGATTTCAAGAACCAAATGTGCGCGCAAGGAGCAGCCAAGTCGATGTGGCCCATACGGTCACGACGGACTTTGGTTTGTGTGACTTCAACGCCGCACTTCTCGCAAATGACGCCGCGGTGCTTCAAACGCTTGTACTTGCCGCACAAACATTCGTAGTCTTTGATAGGGCCAAAGATCTTGGCGCAGAACAAACCATCACGCTCAGGCTTGAAGGTGCGGTAGTTGATGGTTTCGGGTTTTTTGACTTCACCGAAAGACCATGAACGGATCTTCTCGGGTGAGGCCATACCGATTTTGATGGCATCGAAATGCTCATCGGGCGTGAACTGCTTGAACAGGTCGAGTAATGATTTCATGATTTAAACCTTTCGAACCTTGATTTATGAACGCTCTAGCTCGATGTCGATGCCGAGCGAACGAATTTCTTTGACCAACACATTGAACGATTCGGGCATGCCCGCTTCGATCGCGTGTTCGCCTTTGACGATGGATTCGTACACCTTGGTACGGCCCTGCACGTCGTCAGATTTGACGGTGAGCATTTCCTGCAAAGTGTAAGAAGCACCATAAGCCTCCAAAGCCCAGACCTCCATCTCGCCGAAACGCTGTCCACCGAATTGGGCTTTTCCGCCCAATGGTTGTTGCGTGACGAGGGAGTAAGGTCCGGTTGAGCGGGCGTGCATTTTGTCGTCGACCAAGTGGTGTAACTTCAACACATGCATGTAACCGATGGTGGTAGGACGCTCAAAAGCTTCGCCCGTGCGGCCATCAAACAAATGCGCTTGGGTGCGAGCTGGTGTCAAGCCCTTGGCTTTAACCACGTCATCTGGGTAAGCGAGTTTGAGCATGGTGCGAATGTCTTCTTCCGCAGCGCCGTCAAACACCGGTGTGGCAAATGGAATGCCGTGCGAGAGGTTGCCCGCCATTTCCATGATTTGCGCGTCGGTCATCTTGCTCAAGTTTTCTTTGCGACCGCTGGTGTTGTAGAGCTCTTCCATGAAGTTTCGCAATTCAGCGGCTTTGGCTTCTTCTTGCAGCATGTCGCCCAAGCGTTGGCCGATACCTTTTGCAGCCCAGCCCAAATGCACTTCCAACACCTGACCCACGTTCATACGTGATGGAACGCCTAATGGGTTCAACACGATGTCGCAGGGTGTGCCGTCAGCCATGTATGGCATGTCTTCGACAGGCACGATCTTGGAGACCACACCTTTGTTACCGTGGCGGCCGGCCATCTTGTCACCAGGCTGCAAGCGACGCTTGACTGCCAAGTAAACCTTGACCATCTTCAACACACCGGCTGGCAACTCGTCGCCTTGGGTGAGTTTTTTGCGCTTCTCTTCAAACGCGAGGTCAAAGCTGTGACGGGTTTGTTCCATCGCATTTTTGATGCTCTCGAGTTGGCCGGCAACGTCTTCGTCTGCAGGACGGATGTCGAACCAGTGGAACTTCTCCACAGAAGCCATATAGGCTTTGTCGATCTTGCTTCCCTTGGCCAATTTGCTCGGGCCACCGTTGGCAGTTTTGCCGACCAAGAGTTTTTCGATACGGTCAAACGCGTCGGCTTCAACAATACGCAGTTGGTCGTTCAAATCGAGACGGAAACGCTTCAACTCATCGTCAATGATTTGCTGAGCACGCTTGTCACGCACGATACCTTCACGGGTGAAGACTTGCACGTCAATCACGGTACCTTGCGAACCTTGGCTCACGCGCAAAGATGTGTCTTTCACATCGCTGGCTTTTTCGCCAAAGATGGCGCGCAACAATTTTTCTTCTGGTGTGAGCGTAGTCTCACCTTTTGGAGTGACCTTGCCGACCAGGGTGTCGCCGGGTTGTACTTCAGCACCGACATAAATGATGCCGGAGTCGTCCAAACGGTTGAGTTGTTGCTCAGCCAAGTTCGGGATATCGCGGGTAATTTCTTCTGCACCCAACTTGGTGTCACGCGCCATCACTACGAGTTCTTCGATGTGGATGGAGGTGTAGCGGTCTTCAGCCACCACGCGCTCGCTGATCAAGATGGAGTCTTCGAAGTTGTAACCGTTCCAAGGCATGAACGCGACCAACATGTTTTGGCCCAAGGCCAATTCACCGAGGTCCGTCGATGCGCCGTCAGCAATCACGTCCAACTTGGCGATTTTGTCGCCGCGTTTGACGATAGGACGCTGGTGGATGTTGGTGTTTTGGTTGGAGCGCTGGTATTTGATGAGGTTGTAGATGTCCACACCGACTTCACCGGCTTGGGCTTCTGCATCGTTCACACGCACCACGATACGGGTCGCGTCGACATAGTCGACGACACCACCGCGGCTTGCGGTCACCACAGTGCCAGAGTCGATCGCAGAGACGCGCTCGATACCGGTTCCAACAAACGCTTTTTCAGCGCGTAAAACAGGCACCGCTTGGCGCTGCATGTTCGCACCCATCAATGCGCGGTTCGCGTCATCGTGCTCGAGGAACGGCACGAGTGATGCAGCGACGGACACGATCTGTGCAGGAGACACGTCCATGTATTGGATGCGCTCGGCGCCACACAAAATGGATTCGCCTTTTTCACGGGCAGAAACCAAGTCACCGGTCAAACGGCCTTCGCCGTCAAGCGTGGCGTTGGCCTGCGCGATCACATACTTGCCTTCTTCGATGGCCGACAAGTAGTCGATGTCCATCGTCACCTTGGCATTCACCACGCGACGGTACGGTGTTTCGATGAAACCGTATTCGTTCAAACGGGCATACAAAGCCAGCGAGTTGATCAAACCGATGTTTGGACCTTCTGGTGTTTCGATAGGGCACACGCGACCGTAGTGGGTCACGTGCACGTCACGCACTTCGAAGCCTGCGCGTTCGCGGGTCAAACCACCTGGGCCTAAGGCAGAGACGCGACGCTTGTGCGTGATCTCCGACAAGGGGTTGGTTTGGTCCATGAACTGCGACAGTTGTGAGGCGCCAAAGAATTCTTTCAATGCGGCAGAGATAGGTTTGCTGTTGATCAAGTCGTGTGGCATCAAAGGCTCTTGCTCGGCTTGGCCCAAACGCTCTTTCACGGCTTTTTCGATACGCGCCAAACCTGTGCGGTATTGGTTCTCTGCCAATTCGCCGACGCAACGTACACGGCGGTTACCTAAGTGGTCGATGTCATCGACTTCGCCGCGGCCATTGCGCAAGTCAACCAATATCTTCACAACGGACAAGATGTCTTCGTTGGTGAGAACCATCGGTCCGGTAGATTCAGTGATGCCGACTTTGGCATTGAACTTCATACGACCGACACGTGATAAATCGTAGGTGTCTGGGTTGTAGAACAAGCGTTGGAACAAGGCTTGCACTGCGTCTTCCGTAGGTGGCTCGCCAGGGCGCATCATGCGGTAGATGGCGACACGGGCGGCGAACTCGTCGATGGTCTCGTCCACGCGCAAGGTTTGCGACATGTAAGCACCTTGGTCGAGTTCGTTGGTGTAGATGCAATGCAACTCTTGCACACCGGCTTCGCGCAATTTCTTGAGCAAGGCTTCGGTCAACTCGTCGTTGGCACGGGCGATCAATTCACCGGTGTCGCTGTCGATGATGTTCTTGGAAATCACACGACCGACGAGGAAGTCTTCTGGCACGCTGATATGCGTGGTTTTGCTTTCTTCCAATTCGCGGGTGTGGCGTGCAGTGACGCGCTTGTCTTTGGCGATGATGACTTTGCCAGATTTATCGGTGATGTCGAAACGGGCGACTTCACCACGCAGACGCTCTGCGACAAATTCCATTTGTGCGCCGCTGTCCATCAAGCGGAAGCTGTCGTTCACAAAGAAGTTGGCAAGAATAGTTTCTTGTGTCAGGCCAATCGCTTTGAGCAAAATGGTGACAGGCATTTTACGGCGACGGTCGACGCGGAAATACAAGAGGTCTTTCGGATCGAATTCAAAGTCGAGCCAAGAACCACGATAAGGAATGATGCGGGCGCTGAACAACAATTTGCCAGAGCTGTGGGTCTTGCCCTTGTCGTGTTCAAAGAACACGCCAGGTGAACGGTGCAACTGAGACACGATCACGCGCTCGGTACCGTTGATGATGAATGAGCCTTTGTCGGTCATCAAAGGCACTTCGCCCATATAGACCTCTTGCTCTTTCACTTCTTTCACCACTTTAGATTGCGGCGTGGAAGACTCTCGGTCATAAATGATGAGTTGCACACGTGCACGCACAGCAGATGAATACGTCAAGCCTCGGGTTTGGCATTCGCGCACATCGAATGCGGGACGGGCCAAGTTGTATTCGAGATATTTCATCTCGACAAAACCGTTGTGCGACACGATCGGGAATGCCGCTTCAAATGCAGCTTGCAAACCTTCTTGGGTACGTTTTTTAGGGGCTACGTCGGCTTGTAAAAAGGCGGTGTACGCGTCTTTTTGCATTTGCAACAAATAAGGAACTTCCAGCACGCTGTCGCGGCTTCCGAAACTTTTGCGGATGCGCTTGCGTTCGGTGAATGTATAGGCCATGAGATCTCCGGGATTGATCGCTCAAAACTGTTGCCGCTCTACGCGTATCTCGCGCAAAGCAACGGGCTTGGTCGCTGGCCTCTACCAGCGTTGGCGGACGGTTGCGCATTGCACGCAACCCGAACCAAGGCATCTTCTGCAGTTGGGGTCAGAAGACACTCAAAAATCTTTTGACTTTTAAAAAGCGTTGCCGCTTTTTAAAATTTCATACAAATTTTTGGGTGTACTCTGGGAGCACAAAAGGCTGAAGGCCGTTTCGGACGCTTCAGCCTTAGAGAAGAACTCAATTACTTGAGTTCGACTTTCGCACCAGCTTCTTCGAGCTTCTTCTTAGCGGCTTCAGCGTCAGCCTTAGATGCGCCTTCTTTCACAGCCTTAGGAGCGCCGTCGACCATGTCTTTGGCTTCCTTCAGACCCAAACCAGTGATTTCACGCACGGCCTTGATGACAGATACCTTGTTGGCACCGGCTTCTAGCAACATGACGTTGAATTCGGTTTTCTCTTCAGCAGCTGCTGCGCCACCGCCGCCACCTGCAGCAGCAGGCGCTGCCATCGCTGCGGCGCTTACGCCAAATTTCTCTTCGATGGCTTTCACCAGTTCGTTGAGTTCCATGACCGTCATGCTGTCGAGCGCGGTCAAAAATGCGTCTTTATCGAATGCCATTTTTTGTTTCCTAACAATTAATTTAAAACAGTAAAGCTGGCCTTATGCGGCTACAGCTTCGCCCTCGCCTTTTTTGACAGCCAACGCGCCCAACACCACTGCGGTGCGAGAGATTGGTGACATCAACAAGCCACACAACTGAGCCAACAACACTTCTTTCGAAGGAATGTTTGCCAATTGCTTCACGCCGTTCACGTCTAAAGCCTTGCCTGCAAATGCACCACCGCGAATCACCAACTTGTCGTTGGTTTTCGCGAAGTCGGACACCACCTTAGCGGCGGCGACAGCATCGACAGAAAAGCCATAGATCAGCGGACCGGTCATCTGGTCCGACACAACTTCAAATGCGCTACCAGCGACAGCACGACGGGCCAAGGTGTTTTTCAACACGCTTAAGCTCACTCCAGTGCTACGCGCTTGGTTACGCAGTTTGGTCATATCTGCAACCGTGATGCCGCGGTATTCCGCCATCACCAGCGTTTGAGCTTGTGCGGCGAGCGTGGTCACTTCAGAAATGACCGCTTCTTTCTCACTGCGATTCAGACTCAAAGTCTTCTCCTTTAAATGTGTTCGCAAGCTGGTTGCTTTTGAACACGTCACTTTTGCAGCGACCTAACTGTCAGGAAGATTCCATTCAGCGGGATCGCCATCTGCGTTGGTTGATGGATTAAGTGTGGTCAAGCCACACACCAACGGTCTTGGATGGCCTGTTGCAACTTTTGAGAGTTGCTTCAGCCCACCACTCAGGACCTTTGCTGTTGGGCGAAGGTCCAGATTTTTGAACGCTTGATTAAGCGATCAGTGTTTGTGTATCGACGCGAACGCCTACGCCCATGGTGGACGACACCGCCAACTTGCGCAGGAATACACCTTTGCTTGATGGAGGCTTGGATTTGTTCAATGCTTCGACCAATGCTGCCAAGTTACCTTGCAGTTTGTCGGCGTCAAATGAACGACGACCGATAGTGGCATGCACGATACCGGCCTTGTCGACACGGAACTGCACTTGACCAGCTTTGGCGTTTTTCACAGCCGTGGCAACGTCTGGCGTCACAGTACCCACTTTGGGGTTTGGCATCAGACCTCGTGGGCCCAAAATTTGACCCAAAGTACCGACCACACGCATTGCGTCTGGCGCAGCGATCACCACGTCAAACGGCATATTGCCGGCTTTGACCATGGCAGCCAAGTCGTCCATGCCGACGATGTCTGCACCGGCTGCTTTGGCTTCTTCAGCTTTAGCGCCTTGTGCGAACACTGCGACACGGGCTGTTTTGCCGGTGCCGTTAGGCAACACCACAGCGCCACGCACCACTTGGTCTGACTTCTTCGCGTCAATACCGAGTTGCACAGCGACGTCGATCGATTCGTCGAACTTAGCAGTTGCGCATTCTTTGACGATGCCAATGGCTTCGGTCAATGGGTACAGCTTGTTGCTGTCGACTTTGCCTTCAAAGGCTTTTTGTTTTTTAGTGAGCTTAGACATTTACACGCCCTCCACTGTCACACCCATCGAACGGGCAGAGCCGGCGATGATGCGAACGGCTGCGTCGAGGTCAGCTGCGTTTAAATCTTCCATTTTTGCTTTGGCGATTTCTTCGAGCTGCGCGCGTGTGATTTTACCCACCTTGTCGACGTGCGGACGTGCAGAACCTTTGTCGAGCTTGATGGCCTTCTTGATCAAAGTCGTCGCTGGCGGCGTCTTGATGATGAAGGTGAATGATTTGTCTGCAAATGCGGTGATGACCACAGGCAACGGCAGACCAGGCTCAACGCCTTGGGTCTGGGCGTTGAACGCCTTGCAGAATTCCATGATGTTCAAACCACGTTGACCCAATGCGGGGCCAATCGGTGGCGATGGATTGGCTTTACCAGCTGGCACTTGCAGCTTGATGAAGCCGACGATTTTCTTCGCCATGCTTTTCTCCTTGCGGGTACAAACGCCTGTTGAGGGCTCCCCGGGGTTAACGACTCTTCTTCAACACTTCAGCGCCGAGTCGGGAGGCGCTGAATTTCAAATCAGGTTTTTTCGACCTGACCAAATTCAAGTTCTACGGGTGTTGCGCGACCAAAAATGGTCACAGACACGCGCATTTTGTTTTTGTCGTAATTCACTTCTTCGACGGTGCCGTTGAAGTCGGTGAAAGGTCCATCTTTGACACGTACAAACTCGCCCACCATGAATTCCACTTTGTGGCGGGGTTTGTCTGTGCCTTCTTGCATTTGGTTGACGATTTTGAGCACGTCGTCTTGCGAGATGGGCGCGGGGCGGTTGCGCGCACCACCCACAAAGCCCGTGACCTTGTTGGTGTGCTTGACCAAATGCCAGCTCTCATCGTCCATGATCATCTCGACCAGCACATAGCCGGGAAAGAAGCGACGCTCGGTGGTTTTGCGCTGGCCGTTTTTCATTTCCACCACTTCTTCGGTGGGCACCAAAATTCGACCGAACTTGGCTTGCATGCCAGCGCGGTTAATGCGCTCGACGATGTTTCGCTCAACGGCTTTTTCCATGCCGGAATAAGCATGCACCACATACCAACGCATATCAGGATGCGCAGGGGCGGTGGTGATCAGAGTGTTTTCCAGTGATTCTTCGGTCATTATTTTTTCCATCCCAGAATCAAATCGTAGAAAACCCATTCAATGGTTTTGTCTGTCAACCATAAAAACAAGGCCATCAAAAACACAAAGCCAAAAACATAAGCAGTCATTTGCATGGCCTCTTTGCGAGCAGGCCACACCACTTTTTGAACTTCACGCCACGCGTCTCGACCAAAACCCACCAATTGGCGACCATGCATGGAGGAGAAAAAAACCACCACCGCCAGCAAAAGACAGCCCAACAAGGCAGTCCACTGCACCAAACCGCCTTGCGCAGACAGCGCATAAAAGGCCACCACCGCAGCAACGACCAAGACCAGCGCGGCGCCTATCTTGGCTTTGTCAGCAGTGCTGAAAACGGTTTCTATCTGAGCAGACGACATGGCAGGCAATACATTCAGTTAGGAAAAGATGTCTTGTTGAAGAGACCGAAGCCCGCCAAGTTTGGCGGGCTTGTGGTGCACCAGAAATCTGGTGGCAGGGGCAGAGGGAATCGAACCCCCAACCTTCGGTTTTGGAGACCGACGCTCTGCCAATTGAGCTATACCCCTATCGCTTGGCAC